>CAZOZK010000017.1:0-14808 GCA_964584245.1 uncultured Pseudomonadales bacterium
ACAGCTCTTTCACTATCAGTTCCAATTTCTTCAATTAAATTTGCACTAGGTGTTGTTTCACCCAAAACTCTGTAGTCAGGATACTGTTCCTCACTTAAGGTACTTTTTTGTTCAAAATCAATAATTTCTGTACTAGTTAAACCTAAAGATTGGCTGGCTTTTTGTCTCCTAAAATTAGTATAGAGTGAAAATAAATTTGAATTCTCTTGTAGCCACCCAATTAAAGACTCCGAATTAGTTTTCGGTTCCAAAACATCCCATTCACGGCCTTCATATAAAGCGAAATCATTAGTACCAATAAGAAAAAGTATATATTTTGGTTTTACAGCTACTAAATAATCACTTAACAAGCGAATATGCCCAAACGTAGATTGACCATCAAGTCCTGCATTATTAATCCAAACCTTATTAAAATTAATTGATAGCTTTTGACCAAGCACATCTGTCCAAGTCTTAGAATCACTCACCATAATTGATTCAGTAGTACTTCCACCGACTGTGATTAGTGACAGTTGTTTGGAAAATTGACTTGCTGGTTCTTCGCCCCTAAAACCCAGACTATTTTTACTAACTGTTACGAAGTCATCTAACTTATGCGTTGGTTTAACATCAAAAGTAACTGAAGTGTTTGTTGGCAAAATAATCTTTTGGCCTCGTAACCTAAATCCAAAAGGTTGATAAAAATGTAAAAATAACTCAAGCATTAGCAGAGACAACAGCACAGAAACGAAAAGCAGAAAAAACTTTACAGAAATTTTTTTCATCCTAACCTAGAGCAACATATATATAAAAGGACTCAAAGGAGAAGTTGTTGTGAAAACTACAAATGCACCAAAAATAATAAAAATCAGTAGTGGAGGAACCAACCACCACAATTTATTTTGCCAGAGATATTCAAGAAGTTCTTTTACCATACAGATATATTACTTATACACAATAAACTGATCCATCACAAGATAATCAATGTCAGTTTTCAAAAAACAGTCTAACGCGTTCTCGGGCGTACATACAATAGGCTCACCTCTAACATTAAAGGATGTATTTATCAGGATAGGTACTCCCGTCATTTTATTGTACAGAGCAATTAAATCGTAATATAAAGGATTGTCTAACCTGGCTAATGTTTGCAAGCGACCGGTACCATCAACATGAACCACCGCAGGCACATTTTTTTGGCCAATTTTCGGTTTGAATGGATAGACTAATAACATATAGCGAGCCGATTTAGACAATTTCTCATCTACTTCAAAATAATCCTGAATTTTGTCCTCCAAAATAACTGGTGCAAATGGCCTAAATAATTCCCGATGCTTCACTTTTTCGTTGATAATATCCCGCATTTTTTCTGGATTTGCTGCTGACAGAATACTTCTATTACCTAGTGCTCTTGGACCCCACTCCACAGCTCCTTGATACCAACCAATAATCTTTTTTTGTTTTAATGAAGTGGCAACTTTTTTTAGTAATATAGCTCGATCAAGAACAAGCTTGTACTTCATACCTCTTCTTTTTAGAATCTTTTCAATTTCAAACCACTCAAAAGATGGTCCTAAATAAGGAGTAAATGTGCTGGAAGTATTTTTATTACTATGTTTGCGATCCAACCAAAGTGCGGCTCCCATTGCACCTCCGGCATCACCTGGATCTGGAGGAATAAAAAATTCAGTAAAAGGTGTATTCTTAAGAATCTTGCCATTCATTACTGAGTTAAGTGCAACGCCTCCTGCCAAACATAATCGCTTTTTACCATATTTTTGATACGAATGGTTTAGAATATGAAAAACGACTTCTTCAAGTCTTTGCTGCAAAGCAGCAGCAATGTCCTGATACTTTTTTTTCATGACTGACTCAGGATTTCGAGGTGAACACTTCAATAACTCTATAAGTGAATCTGTATACATTCTCTGTGTATGTGTAAAATCAAAATACTCTAAATTGAGATTATAACTGCCATCTTGGTTGAGAGTTACCAATTGCTCGAACTGTTTTTTAAAAGTATTTGGATTTCCGTATGCTGCCAAACCCATTACTTTATACTCTGCATCATTAGCTTCAAATCCCAAAAAAGTAGTAATAGCTGAGTACAATAAACCTAACGAGTGTGGAAACCTTATTTCTTGATCAATCTTGATTTCCTGCCCGTGCCCCAAACCAATAGTAGTGGTAGCCCACTCACCAACACCATCTAAAGTAACAATGACTGCATCATTCCATCCAGATAAATAGTAGCTACTGGCGGCGTGAGACATATGGTGAGGAACAAAGTGAATTGGTCCAAAATAACTGAATTCATTTTTGAGTACCCGCTCTAAATCTAGTCGTTCTGTAAACCAAACACCAAAAGTTTGTGTAAATGTCTTAAATGATCTTGGCCAAGCGCTAATATGTTGATTAAAAACACGATCAAGTTTAATGATTGGCTTCTCGTAAAATACAATCGCGTCCAACTCATTGATAGCAATACCTTGTTGATGCAAACACCACTCAATAGCCATCTTTGGAAATCTATTATCGTGCTTAACTCTGCTGAGTCGTTCTTCAGCAACAGCTGCAACTACCTGTCCATCTTGAATTAGACAAGCAGCTGAATCGTGGTACCAGCAAGAAATTCCCAAAACCCGTGTTGGATTCATACAGATATTGTCTTTCAGATACTAATACATTTTTTTATTTAAAACTGATCCTGTTGATTTCTGCCATTTTGCAGTCTTCAGCATAATTTTTTTTCGAAAAATCCGCGTCAGAAAGTAAGATATGCCGATACCAAAAACATAGAGAAATACTAACAAAACCAAAGTTTGACATTTTAGTAAGGAATCTCTGATTGAGGATAGCACCATAAAAAATTTACGAGTTACCCTCGTTTGCATAGTGGATTGTTGGGATATACTCGTTGTCATCTCAATTGGCTATTTATTTGCTAGGATACCATCAACTGTAAAATAAAACAGCAACCACTGGGTTGGTTTCCCATTAAACATTCTGCCTTCTCTGATTTTAAAATCGTTAAGTATTAAGCCACACTTTCGTGCAAGCGCCACAAAAGTCTCCTTTTCCCAAAGTGTAAACTCGCGCTCAACAATAATGCCATCTAAATACTGATCTTCGCTCACGATATGTGTGCCAGTTCCACCTTTGAGACTGATGTACACATACGCTCCGGGCGAACTTACTGTGGCTATGCCAGCCAGCACTTTTTGGATTTGGTCAGCTGGAATATGCAATAAAGAGGCAGAAGCCCAAATGCCGTCAAATGAGTTCGGTGCAAAGTAGTCTTCAAGATGGGTCATGTCTCCAACCACAAAGTTGATTTTTTTGACACTCTCTTTAAGTCTTTTTGCCTGGGAAATCATCTCAAAAGAGTAATCTAAACCTGTCACGTCATAACCAAGTTCCGCGAATAGATACGAATCCTGTCCTGGACCGCAGCCCAGATCCAAAACTCTTTTGCCCTTTAATTTTGAAGTAAAATCTTCGATTTCTTTGGCTTGTCTCGGTTGAAGTGAGTGCTTTTTAATGTATCCCTCAACAAGTTTAGGATCTTCGTAGGTTTTTTTGGTAAGCTGCTGGCCGTTTACAATCCCACCTTGCTTCATGCTTGAAACTCCTGTGGCAACATAATTCGCTCATGTTCCATAGTCGCTAAATCCAAAACCACAAAACTGCTTTCTTTGTCGGGCTCTTGCGGTAGCCATTTGTCTTTGGTTACTGTATTTCCTGGATTGATAAATAGACTTTTGCCATGCTCAATTACTCTATACTGATGATCGTGGCCGCCAATTGCAATGTCGAATTCGCCAGATTTTGCGACCGTCTCACTCATGGTGGAGTAGTGATTCATGAAAATGTTTCGTCCTTCTATTTCCAGTCCCATTTCCCATAAATGGCAGGTGAGGTTTTGAGCTTCGTTTGCTCGTCTCTCAGCCAAAGCCTGTTCGCCATCATTATTGCCAAAAATAAAGTGCAAATGACCTTGGTAGTGGTCACGGAAACGATAGAGGATCCCGGGGTTAATCATGTCACCCGCATGAAGTGCCGTGGTGATTCTATTTTCATTGAGATATTCAATAATCCAGACTATAGCTGGAGTGTTGTCGTGGGTGTCAGAGATGATGGCAATTTTCATAATAGGGTGATTATATAACTTCTAGATAGAAAATCGCTAAGTAGTATTGGCCAAAAACTATTGTAACTATGCAGAAATTTTTCTTGCCAAAATCTGCAATGCAGTGCAAGTAATTGCATCTGTAATTTCACCAGCGTCAATCATGCCCAGAGCTTCTGGGATTGAAACAAACTTCATTTCGGCAATGCTTTCGTCAGCTATCCGTGGTTTTATTTCCAACTTTTCATCAACAACTTTTGCCAAAAAAATCGAAAACAATTCAGTAGAACAGCTACTAAGCGGGTAGAACTGGCCAATTTTTTCGACTGATGCAATGTGTAATCCCGTTTCTTCTGCAACTTCTCGCTCAACGGCTAGCTCAAGGTCTTCACCAGCATCTACACCACCACCCGGTATATTCCACTCCCAATTTTGGATTGGGTAACGATACTGTTTTATTAGCAAAACTTGATTCTGGGGATTTATGACCAACGCACCAACCCCGTCAGATCTTTTTACATACCCATATATGCCAGTGGTGCCATTGGGAAATTCAATACCATCCTCAAAAACTGTTGTCCATTTGTTTTGATACACAATTTTTTGACTGAGTTTTTTAAACATACATACCAGTTACTAAGCATTGCTATAGTACTATTTTGGCTTTTTATTAATTAAAAAATCCTGTTGCCATTTGCTTGGTTTTTTATCGGTGCGGTGGATGCAACCAACCCAGCAGCATGGTCTTTTTTTGCCTTCTTGCATTTCTTCGACCGTTCTCGTGATTCGTCTGGCGCGAGTGCTATCTTGCTTTGCGTTTTCTACCCAACAAATAAATTCGTTTCGTCCAAGAGGGGACAAGCCTTCCCACAGTGCTCTAATTTCTTCTGTTTTGGTAAGTGCTTTGATTAAATCCTCTGGAAGCTCATGAACCAAACCGCCGGAAAGTGAAGAAGTTTTCATTATATGATTCTAACACAATTGCAAGGCAGCACCAGTTATTCTGGTTATTCTGGCAAATCTCCAACTCGTCTATATACCTTGTAACCGATATGGCCTCGAAATGGTTTATCACCCCATATATCAATACGTTTTTTTGCTTCTTCTTTGTTGGCTAAATACACATTTTTTGAATCTACTTCAGCACCGGTTTCCTCTTTATCTTCGGGCATACCTGGATATGTAACATATATGCTATGGCAGTTACGAAAGATACCTGGCTTTTTGTCTGCTACCTTATAATAAGTTAAATGTACGTCACCATCTCTCCAAAGCTCGTCAGACCAACCAATGATTTTCGCTCTGGTTCCACTTGGAATTTTGCCTTCTGAATGAAATGGATAATCAATAATCACCTCATCACCGATTTTATATGTCTCAGCCAAAATATTTCGTTCTTTGCTTTCAATCTTTCCTTCATTTGTAAACTCATACATTTCACCACCTCGTCTATGGGGAGAGTTTTCAGCCAAGGGAGGTTGGTTATCTATAGGAGAGGGTGCAGGATCCTGCTTTAATTTTTTTAGGATTTCACTTCTATGATTTGGCATATTGTCTTTCTAGAAAAAGAGTAAATGCTAATTTACGAGCTATTTCACCTTCTGCGGTAAGCCTATGATTGCTGGTAGGAAGAATAAGTAATTCAGCGTTTTGTAATCGTTTTTTAACTTCATATGTTTCCTCGATGGTGCAAAGCAGGTCATATCGACCATGCACAAGTATAGTAGGAACAGATTCAACTTCTTTGAGATTCTTTACTAGCTGGTCTGGTTCGAGAAAGAACTGATTGGCTTCATAGTGTAAAAAGATTTTTGCCGCGGCAACGTCACTATCATCAATATCTTCTGATAGTGCATACTGAACATCTTCAAAAGCATTCATCAGATTGCCTTCCCAATTGTTCACACCAGCAGTTATTATTTTTGCCTCTTCTTGAGTAGCTGATGTTAATTTTTGCAACAAAATTTCGGCAGCATTCTCTGGCTTAGCATTGTACTGCGCAAGAAACTCTACACGGGTCTCCCAGACATCTGGAAAAAATCTTTCAACACCACCACTAGAATTAAAAACCCATTCAATATCACGGGGTCGCGCTAATAAAATACTACTGAGAAGCAAGCCTTTCACTCTATTTGGTTTGGACTGAGCATAGGCAAGTGCAAGTGTTGCGCCCCAGCTTCCCCCTGCAACATACCATGTATCAATTCCTAATTTTGTTCGCAATCGCTCCATATCTCCAATGAGGTCCTGCAGTGTGTTGTGTTCAATTTTCCCTTGTGGCTCACTCTTACCGCAACCGCGCTGGTCAAAAGTAATGACATGATATTTTTTTAAGTTGAAACCTTTAACTTGCTTTGGTTTGGATTGAGACCCTGGACCACCATGAAGAACAATAATTGCCTGTCCATCCTTATTGCCATACTGTGAGAAAAAAATCCTGTGACCATCTTGTTCTTCCAGAAAGTCAGTTTTAAATGGTTTTGGAGTAATTGCCATGTTTAGCATGACTTTATTGTATCAAAATAACCTGTGATATTTTTTGGCAAATAGTAGGTAAAATTCTTGAGGGGATTGAGTGGTTTTTGGATAAAATGGTGGGTGGCTAACGGGATTCGAACCCGCGACCTTCGGTACCACAAACCGACGCTCTAACCAGCTGAGCTATAGCCACCATAGGATGGTATTTTACTACAAATCTAGTCTTTATGCGACATTACATTGACTAGTCTTACTGCCAGAGCAAAAATAATCAAAATTGATATATTTTGATGGTATATAATATCCTCAGATTTAATACCCAGAATGATCTGTAATGGAAAAAGAAAAAAAACTAAGAACATACCTTACAGAAGGTACTCATCAAAATCCTCTCCGTCTCGACAAAAAATTTCCAAATGGAAAAACCCTTGGAGAATTATTATCTTGCTCATTAGTTAATGATGATGCGATAGATACCAATCTCTGCCTTTTAGAAGATTTGGAAGTTCTAAAAAAAATATTGGATGAAAAACTTACTTGTAACCAAAGACAGGTTATTACTTTAAAATTTGGCCTAGGTGAAAAAGAACCTATGAATTTTGATCAAATCGCATACATTATGCAACAAGACGCATCATATGTAAGTAGAGTTCACAATAGAGCTTTATACATATTGAGAAAATCTCTTTCATGTAGTGATTATCCAATACGGAAAAAGGATAGGCTAAATGATAGAGAGAACTTTAAGAAAAAAAGGAGACTTTTTGAGCTTAATTTGACCAATTTTTTATTATCAGAAAATGAAGCCAAGATAGCCCAATTAATTACTGCAATGACTACTTATTTATCAGACACGCAGATAAAAGTCCTTACAGATTACTATGGTCTAAATGGTGAAAAACGCAAAGGTACCAAAGATATAGGCGGATTATTATTCCTTCACCAAGTAACAGTTAACAGAAATATAGTAGATGGACTAGAGACATTATTTAAATACTTAGACGACTCATTCTTTGCGGTCTCTAGAAAATAAAAAGTGTGCGCCCAGTTGGACTCGAACCAACGACCTACTGCTTAGAAGGCAGTCGCTCTATCCGGCTGAGCTATAGGCGCGTAAACTGCGAATGCATGTGAGCTCAAGCCCACATCTCCAGATCAAAAATTATACCATTATTTGGGAAGTTTGTCTCAAAGCATCCTGGTCGCTGGCATGTAGTACAGTCACGCTCATCTCCTGGTCAGACACTAGCTTTGTCAGGTATACTTATTGTGCGAAAGTCCAATTGTCCATTTCCAATTGCTCATTGCCTATTCCCATGAAAAATCTATCGCAAAAAAACTTACTCATCATAACGCAAACACTTTTGATGATTGTAGAAAGCGTCAGCTCAATTATCATCACCTTGTTCATTTGGCAAACGGCATCACTAATCACTGTCATTCAGTTTAGATTGCTAGAACTGCTCATCATACCAGTTGCTCTACTTTTAGTCGGGTTTAGTATCGACAAAATATCCCCTAAAATATCATTACAAATCGGCCTAGTTTTACTTACGGCACAACTTGTCTACTTACTGATTGCACCAGCCAGTGGGTCAGGCTATCTACTGACACTAGCACTGCTCTCTGGAAGCTCGGCGGTCTTTCGCACTTTGTCACTACGCTCAATGGTGATGAACAGCATTTCTGTTGAAACGCAGGCAGCTTATTTCACACAAATCACGATAATTTCTCGCATTCTTAGCGTAGTATTTCCACTCGTTTCTGGGTTGATACTCACCACACTGGGCTATACACCAATTTTTATTGCGGCTATTTTTACCACAGTTATCACAGTGGTGAGCTCATTTTTAATCAAAACAAACCAAACTCACAACCGCTACCAACCCTTCAAACCGCTTCGACATCTCACTAAAAAAATGAGAGTTTTGGTGGGAACCCACGTGTTGTGGGGAGCTGAGTTTGGCATTCTTACCATTGCAGTTCCAATTCTTATCACGCATATTTTGCAAAGTGAACTAGCGTGGGGAGTATTCACCGCATTTTTGAGTTTGATCTCAATTGGCTACGCCTATTACTTCAAAAAACATGCGAATACTTTTGCTGCAATTGGAATTTTTGGATTTTTACTGGCCTGCATTGCTTTGTTATACGCAAGTAACGGAAACATTTTTCAGTTTATTGTATTTATGATTGTGTTGCAGTTCTGGCAAGTTACCCAACAAGTTGGCCTGATGCCGGCCATCAACAAAAACATTGAAGATGAAATTGAGTCTACAGATGATTCAACTGAGTACGCAACCTTCTTTGAGTATCCCTTTTTGATTGGCAGATTTTTTGGCCTGGTTGTCTTATTTGGATTTGGCGCTGCAATAACTGAGCCGGTGTACATTGGCATATTCTTTGCTTTGCTCAGTTTAATTCCTCTCTACGAGGCAATGATGATTGGCAAATTAAAAATTAAACCTGCATTCACTCAAAAATAACCATATCCTTCCCATTTACAGTTTCACTCTCTAGTATTAGAGTAAATTACAGGTTAGTATGCAGATAGATATGATCAAATCTCTTATCTCCAAAGCATCAGCAAACACATTTATTCGCGGCGGATTTATTTTTACCTCGGCGTCATTTTTGGTGAGCATTAGTAACTATCTCTTTAATTTGCTCATGGCAAGAGGGTTTTCCCTCAGTAATTATGGCGAGTACATGTCGGCTTTTTCGTATATTGCTATTCTCACCGTGCCGTTTTCTGCGCTGAATGTTATTTTAATCAATCGAATCAGCAGAGCAAAAGTAGAGGATCGCGCTGCAGTCGCAAAAGCCATTGAATCATGGATTTTTGCCACTCTGTTTGCACATAAATATCAATTACTAAGTATTGTGATACTACTATTTAGCTTTTTTTACCTGACAACTAATTTATTGGTAGTGAGCATGGCGTTTGTTCTGATTGCAGTGTTACTTAATTTATTTACCACGTTTTACACCTCGGTTTTGCAAGCATACAAAGCCTTTTTTATAGCGGGGATGTTTTCGCTCACGTTCGCGCTACTCAAACTATTTTTTGGCACCGGCCTCGTGCTGTACATCTCAAAAATTGAGTGGATATATGGATTGATTATTGTATTGAGTGTTCTTGGCAGTTTTGCCGGTAGTAAATTACTACTTTTTAAACAAAAAATATCAGCAAAAAAATCAATTTCGTTTCAACCTGTTCAAAATTATCTACTCAAAAAACAGGTGGTGCTACCAACACTCACCATGCTAGGAATTATTGGCATCCTCAATGTCGATATTATTATTGTTAAACATTTTTTTGATGCGGGGCAAGCCGGATTGTATGCTGGACTTTCCTTGCTTGGCAAAATTATTTTATACGCAACCGGCCCACTCACCCTTGTGTCGCTTACTTTTTTTGCAGGATCTGAACACTCACACAACAAAAAAAATATCTTGCTATTTTCGGCTGCGCTTTCTATCGGTATTGGCTTAGCCACAGGTATCATCTACTATCTTTTTTCCGATCTAGTAGTGCGCGTGGTATTTGGATCGAAATTTGTGGAAATTGGCCAGTACGTGTGGCTCACCGCACTTTTTGGCTCGTTGTACTCTGTGGTGAGTTTGCTGGCACAGTACGCACTCTCAAAAATGAAACAGTATGCGGCGTTTTCACTGGTGGCACTAGGAGCACAAATACTAGGTCTATTCATATTTCACAACTCATTTTATGATGTACTTATCGTAAACACTGCCGTGTTACTTTGTTTAACCGTATTTTATGGATTTTGTATAGTCAAAAATGCCAAGTAAACAACCAAAATTTATCAGCGTCGTCATTCCTTCTTACAAACAAGAAAAAACAATTGTTGGAAATTTAAAACGACTCCACGCTGCACTACAAGAGACCAATTATGAGTATGAAGTCATTGTCGTTGTAGATGGAAAAGTTGATGGTACTGTAGAAAAACTCAGACTCGCTGCTTTGCCAAAAACCACATTGGTGTACTACGAAAAAAATCGCGGCAAAAGTTATGCTATTCGGCTTGGTATGAGCAAGGCTCGCGGAGAACACGTTATGTTCATCGACGCCGGAAATGAGATTGATCCTGAGGGCATGCAGATGCTCTTTTTACATTTACAGTGGTACGACGCAGATATTATTGTGGGATCCAAAAGACACATGGCATCAATCGTAAATTACACTTGGCAACGAAAGATTTTGAGTTGGGGATACTATGTTTTTGTAACTCTTTTGTTTGGATTAAAAGTCCGTGACACTCAAGCAGGTATTAAAGTGTTTCGAAAAGAAGTGCTAGAAGTCATTTTACCTCGGTTAATTGAAAAACGATTTGCAGGAGATTTAGAAATGTTGGTGGTGGCAAAAAAGATGGGCTTTAAGCGAATATTTGAGGCTCCAATAAAGTTGGATTATAATTTTTCTGATATTAGCTCTGCAACCACCTTGAACTCAATTTTTCGCATTTTCATTGACACATTAGCGATTTATTATCGATCTAGGATTTCAGGCTACTACGACAGCGTCCACACTAGGACAAGAGAGCCGGAGGATATGAAACTCGTGAGATATTAATTATGCATATTCTCATTCTCAACTGGCGCGATCCCAAAAGTCCATTAGAAGGTGGAGCAGAGCGGTTCACTCAAAAATATGCAGAGTTCTGGGCCTCTGAAGGTCACAAAGTAACTTGGCTTACTAATTCATTTTTTGGAAGCGAGAAAAGCGAAACGATTAAAGGGGTGGAGTACAAGCGAATTGGGCCAAAGCTAGATGGGTCACTGCTAAAATACATAACTAATTATCCTTTATATTTGCTTAAGTCAATTTTATTTGCAAATAATTTTATACAAAAAAATAATGTAGATGTGGTAATCGACGAAATCCATGGCTTACCATTCTTCTCGCCATTTTTTTCAAAGAAACGAAATATTCTTTTAGTATGTGAAGTTGCTGGGCCAATCTGGGATAAAATGTTTCCATTTCCCTTGAATATCATTGGGAAAAATCTTGAGAGAATAGTCTACAGCTTCTACAGAAGCTCAGAGATTTGGGCTATTTCAGAAAATACAAAAAATAATATTACGGAGCTTTTGCCAGAAAAAAAAGTTACCGTAATTGATTTGGGCATTGATGATAACAATGAAATTCTCGATAAAATCAGCAATGTGAAAAAAACCACCTATCCAAGCGCGATATTTTTAGCACGGATTGTAAAAATGAAAGGTATTGAAACTGCAATCAAAGCTACTGTTTCTATTGTAAAAACATTCCCAAATTTTAAACTATTTGTTGCTGGTGATGGCGATGCGACCTACATCCAGTATTTACAGGAGTTAATTAAACAACTAAAACTAGAAAATAATATTGAATTTTTAGGTAAAGTGTCTGAGCTTGATAAATTTTCATACTTAAAAAAAGCACATTTTCTCTTTCATCCCTCATATAAAGAAGGGTTCGGTTTAACAGTCTTAGAAGCTGGACTGGTTGGAACACCGACTTTAGCAAGAAAAGGATCGGGTATGGACTATTTAATTAAACACGGTTATTCTGGATTCTTATATACTCAAGAAGAGGAAATAGAAAATTTAACAAAAAGTATTTTGCAAGACAATGAAAGAATGTCTCAGGAAAGCATTCGGCTTGCAAGTAAAAAACTATGGCCTAAAATACTGGAAAAGAGAATACTATGAAAAATGTTATCAACGATCACACTCCCTATATTAAAATTGAAGGTAGATTAGCGGGGACGTTGGCATTCTTACGACGATCAGACATTACCGGTAAAGTAGTTTTAAACTTGGGTTGCGGCTTTGGTTGGTTTGAACTTTGGGCTACTTTGCTTAATGTTAAAAAAATTATAGGTACCGAAATATCTGATGCAGATCTAGAAGTTGCACGGAAACATATCACCGATAAAAGAGCTTCATTTACCGTTATTCAATCAGCAACGCTGCCTTTTGCTGATAATACTTTTGATACAGTGACTTTATGGGAAGTTATTGAACATATTCCTAAGAATACCGAGACAACATTGTTCAGTGAGGTAAGTAGGGTTTTAAAACCTGGCGGAACGCTTTTACTTTCAACTCCAAGCAGCAATATTTTTGCTAAAGGTTTGGATCCTGCATGGTGGCTTATTGGACACAGACATTATGATGTAGCTACAATTGAAAAACTAGCCAAGAAGAACTTTAGCGTTAGTGATTATTCATATAAAGGTGGCTGGTGGTCTATTTTAGGTTTACTAAATATGTATATTTCAAAATGGATTCTAAAGAGAAAGCCACTTTTCAACGACCTGTTCACACAAAAAATCACTCAGGAATACAAAAGTAAAACTGGTTTTGCCAATTTATTTGTAAGGTTACTCAATGAAAAATAAGGTAGCCGTTATTATTCCAACATTTAATTCTGCAAGGACACTAGGTGCCTGTTTAGATTCAATCAAAAAACAATCACACAAAAATATTGAAATCATTGTTGTTGATAATAATTCAACAGATACTACGATTGCCATTGCTAGAAAATATACTTCAAAAATATATATTCAAGGTCCTGAAAGGAGCGCACAGAGAAATTACGGGGCAAGCAAGACGAATGCTGATTTCCTTTTATTTGTTGATTCAGATATGATGCTCTCGAGAACTGTAGTTGCTGATAGTCTTGCAAAAATGAGCGAAACAGATTCGCAGATTGTTGTTATTCCCGAATTATCTTTTGGAACTAGTTTTTGGGCACAATGCAAAGCATTAGAACGATCTTTCTACAATGGAATTACTTGGATGGAGGCTGCACGCTTCTTTACCAAAAAAATATTTGAGGAGTTTTCTGGCTATGATGAAAATAATACAGGAACCGAAGATTATGATCTGCCGCAACGAGTTATCTCTAAATATGGCAGTACAATTCAATCTAGAATTGAGTCTGTTATCCTTCATGACGAAGGAAATTTATCTCTCCTGAAAACTCTGAAAAAAAAGTTTTATTATGCTCATAATGTTTCTACATACAGCAGCAAAGTAGAGAATAGGGAAAATTATAAGTATCAAACAAGCATATTGAGAAGATATGCATTATTTTTTAGTAAACCAATCATATTATTTAAAAATCCTTTTCTAGGGGTAGGAATGTTATTTATGAAAACCGCAGAATTTTTGTTTGGAGGTATGGGTTTTTTAAAAAATAAACTAGCTAGTGTAACAACAAAAGCAAAGCGCTTTATAACTATAGACGTAGAGTATCTATTGATCCCAAAACTGTTCATTTTTAAGAGTAATTTAATTTTTAAAAACAATGTATATACTCTAGCTAATATGTTTGGTAGCAAGAAAAGAAGCCTTACAATTGCCGACAAAGAATATTATTTTGATACTCCTTTTTGTTTAAAAACTTTTTTCGCTGCATCATACGATTTTTATTCTGTAACCGAAAAGATATCTATTCTTAAAAAGAATAACCCTCTTATTATCGATATAGGTTCAAATGTAGGGCAGTTTCTTTTTGCGGTAAAAGAACACAAGCCAGAAGCAAAAGTTGTGTGTTTTGAACCAGATCCAACCATTTATAGTATTCTCAAACAGAACTCTAAGAACTATAAAAATGTGGAAACAATTAATTGTGCGTTAGGAGAAAAAAGCGGAAACCTTAGTTTCTATAGAAATTTAGATTTTTCCGAGTGGTCTTCATTTTTAGAAGGTGTTAATGGCGATAATTATGAAACCATTACCGTAGAAGTTAAAAAGCCCGACAACATTTTAGACAAATACTCCCACATTGATCTGATTAAAATTGATGTAGAGGGCATGGAATTAAGTGTCTTAAAAGGAATGAGTGCTGCATTGAAAAATACTGAGTATGTTTTAATTGAGCTAAGTATAAATAGAAATATTGCAGATTCAAAAGAAACTTTTGAGTTGCTCTTAAAAAGTGGTTTCACGCCATATCATTATGGAAGAATTTTTTCTGCAGGGAAATTTGAGAGACAAGGTGCAATTGATATATTGTTTAAGAGAATTTCGAATAAATAAAAAGTAGTATTCATTTCTAAAAAAAAGATTCACAAAGTTGTATGAAAAAAATGCCATTAGTTAGTCTAATAATTGTTAACTACAATGGTTTGAAGTGGCTAAAAAAATGCTTACCATCAATAAAAAAACATGAGTACTCTAATTTAGAGGTTATTGTTGTTGATAATAATTCTACA
>CAZOZK010000018.1:0-14561 GCA_964584245.1 uncultured Pseudomonadales bacterium
AAAAAAATTAGTTGAAAAATTAACTATTTCTGGCAGCAGAATTGAGACAACCTATCAAGGTGTTGAAAGAAATAGTTCTGTATCAGTTAATGGAAAAATTCCTTTCCAAATTGTATCTCATTACACAGACACTGCTACTAACAAGCTCTACATTTTTAAGAGTGATAATCTTTGGTTTGATCCATCTGACTACATCGAGAATAAAACAATTTCCGTATTAGTCGATCCACGAAACTATAAAATATATCACATGGATATCTCATTTTTGCCTGATCTAGGATAAGAGCATTCTCCCCTATCCCCTGGCAAGTTCCAAGGTTAGAATGGGCGTGTGCAACCTGATCAAGAATTAATTCTCACTTCAAAACTAAGCGAAGCCTTCAATGCCCTTGAACGTGGCACCGATCATCTGTTTATTACCGGTAAGGCTGGCACGGGAAAATCAACCTTGCTCACAACCTATCGCAATAAGCTACAAGATCTTGGCCAAGAGCTGGTTGTGCTTGCACCAACGGGTGTTGCTGCGCTCAATGTAGATGGTCAAACAATCCACTCATTTTTTAATTTTGCGCCAAATGCCTCGCTAGATGAAGCAGTGACAGCAGCCAAGCGCCATCGTAAAAAAGAACTGTTTCGTTCACTAACTGAAATTGTGATTGATGAAATTTCTATGGTGCGCAGTGATTTGCTTGATTGTATTGATATCTTTTTGCAGACAGTTCGCCTCAGCCCGCTGCCATTTGGTGGTGTTCGCATGGTCTTTTTTGGTGATTTGTATCAACTGCCTCCAGTGGTGAGTTGGCAAGAAAAAACAGAATTTGCAAAGCTGTATTCCTCACCCTACTTCTTTGGTGCAAAAGTGATGGACCGATTACTTCATGAAGGTTTGTACGGTGGGCTGCAAAGTAGTGCTGCGGGTAGTTCGTACGGCGCGCTGAAATTGATTGAGCTTGACCACATTTTCCGCCAGACCGACACCTCTTTTATTGAAATTCTCAACGCCATTAGAAATCAAAGCATGACGGCTGCACATTTGGAGCAACTCAACACGCGGGTGCAAGCCGAGATTGCAACGGATCAAGCTATTATTTTGACAGGTCGCCGAGACACCGCGCTCGAATTAAATTGGGATCATCTGGCAAGTTTGAAGAGTGGTTTGGGCGAGTATGTTGGCGAAGTCACCGGCACGTTTCCCAAAGGTCATTTGCCTACTGAGCAATCATTGTCGCTTAAAGTTGGCGCGAGAGTTATGTTCGTGGCAAATGATTCGCAAAAAAGATGGGTCAACGGCACGCTGGGCACAATCACCAAAATGAGAGGCGGTGAAGTGGTGGTGCGTTTGGATTCTGGAGAAATTGAACTGGTAACGCCGTACACTTGGGAGTTGTCAAAAATGGTGTTTAATCAAGACTCAAACATGTTGGAACGAGAAACGCTCGGCTCCTTTAAGCAGTTGCCGATCACGGTTGCACAAGCAATCACCATTCATAAATCTCAGGGAAAAACTTTCGATCATCTTATAATTGATTTGCGCCGAGGCGTTTTTGCCCACGGGCAGGCCTACGTAGCCTTGTCGCGCTGCCGAACGTTGGAGGGCATGAGTTTAACCGCACCGCTGCTCAAACAACATGTTATGATGGATCCGCAAGTCGGTACTTTTATGAATCAGTTTTCTTTGGGTGACGTATGAACTCGACATTTTCAGTAGCTACGCTCTCACATTTTAGTCACAAACGCGTCTATATTATGGCGGGTTTTCCTGGCTGTGGAAAATCAACGTTAGCCAAAAAAATTGCCAAGCAACTTGATTGCGTTTATTTTTCTTCAGATGAAATTCGGGAGGAACTAACCAACCAATCTCGGTTTGATCAAATTGGTGATGATGTGATAAGTAAGGTGCGCGAAATAGTATATCCCACCATGTATTCCAGAGCTGCTGCTGCACTTAAAGCCGGGAAAAAAGTGGTGTTGGATGCTACACACCTTGAACCTGCTAAGTTTGCACAGGCACTACCACTTTTGTGGGAGGTAATTACACCAGAGCAAGTCAGTTTTATTGCGGTCAAAACGACATTCAAGACTATCGACAAGCGCATGAAAAAATTGGATTCAGTGCAAAACCTAGGAGTTTTGAGCAAATCTGGTGGCCAAGAAGCCCAGGAAACGATGTATCAAGCCTGGCGACGTGTCTACGGATATATGGAACAGAGAAAAATTGATGGACTGGTTGTTTGGCCAACTCAAAAAAATTCCCACATAGAAGTTGTATCCTCTACTTTGGTTCGGCGTATGCTGACAAAACTTATGTGGCTCGCAAAGATCCGCAACATTGTTTGGGACTTAGATGGCACGTTGTATCCGCAAAATCACGAAATGAATGAGTATATTGAATCTACAAAAATGCAGGCAATTGCCGCTCACTTGAAATGTACGCCACAGCAGGCTCAAGCGACATTTTCCAAACACTATGCAAAATTAAAGAGTGCTACGCGGGTTCTTGATGCACTCGGCTTGCAGGGTCAAGACTTTTTTATCCAAATTTGGAAGACAGTTGATTTATCAAAATATATAGCAAAAAATGCGAAGTTGGTGAAGGCGTTTGCCCACAGTGTAAAGCAACATGCCGTGCGACACGGCATGCTTACCAATAGCAACACCCAAGAAACTGCGGGCGTAAAACTTAAAGCAATTGGCTTGAATCCACGTATTTTTACCCCATTACTTACCTCTGTAGAAATTGGATTTAACAAACCTGATTTGCGCGCATTTGCTCCGGTTCTCGCCCTACAAAAGAATCCAGCTCACTTACTATATATTGGTGACAAAGAACATACAGATATCGTTCCTGCCAAAAAAGTAGGTATAAAAACTGTGTTGATGCTTGGCGATGAAAAAATCCCGCACGAAACAGTAGCAGATTTGGTCTGTGCCACACCACTAGAATTGTTGGATTTGATCACCAATTTACATACTCATAGTGATTAATTTCCTTAGGTTGGCCGCCAACAGAACTATCCACAGAAATCGTAATCAAGTCAAAACGAATCGGGCCGTGCCAGTTTAACTTGGCAGCAATTAACGCACCAATACTAATACTGGCAATCTTCTTTTTGTAATTGTATGCCTGAGAAAGTGGTCCAAATTGATTATGAACTGCGGTTGCTCGCCGTGTTTTGACCTCAACAAATACTAGAATCTGGCCATCCGGTGTTTTGGCAATAATATCCACTTCTAACTGCTTCCAACGAAGGTTAGTATCGAGTATAGAAAACTGTTTTTGTTTGAGAAATGTGACGGCAGTATGCTCGCCAGCTGCACCAAGAAGATTATTCTTTTGAAGTAACTGCTTTGGCGAAAGCGTTCTTTTCTTTAATACGGGTAGCTGCTTTTCCAATTCTTTCACGTAAGAAGTATAACTTGCTTCTTCTGACATCACCCTTACGAACAATTTCGATTTTTTTGATTGAAGGCAAATTGACTGGGAAGATCTTCTCTACACCAATACTACTGGTTGCGAGTTTGCGAACGGTGAAACTTCGGCCTGTGCCTGAATTTTTGACTGCAATGACGATTCCTTCAAAGATTTGAATTCTTTTTTTGCCACCTTCGAGAATTTCTTGGTGTACGCGAATGGTATCTCCGCTAGATATTGATTGATTTTGGTGTAAGAAATGCATTGCCATAAGAAGAGTATTCTACTCGAGATCTGTAAAGAATGCAACTTCCTCTTTGCTAAAACCGATTTGCTCGAGTTGTTTGAGTATAGTATCTGGTGAATCACCTGCTTTTTTCCATAGTGTTGACAGCGTTTTGATAGTTTCTCGCACTTCATTGGGGAAAATAACCCAGGCTTTGCTCTCGCGAGCAGAGAAATCGACAGGCGTGGTGCTCCAGGGTTTTTTAATCAGTACCGCAGTATGAATTGAGGCGGCGCCGTGATAGGCAACGTACTCTTTGGCAAGCTTCATGGTCTCGCCTGTATCCAAAATGTCATCAAAAATCAGAATGCGCTCGCCTTTTACCGATACCGGCAAACTTTGAGTGATGACTGGCGTGTGAGATGTGGTGCCAATTCCGGTGTAAAACTCAATTTGAATGCTGCTGACAGCCTGCACCTTCAAGTAATCAACCATAGATCTGGAAAATGTTAATCCACCTTTAGCCAAGGCGATAATTCGGTCAAACTGTGCACCTGAATCAATAATTTGTTTGGCTAGGGCAAAGGTATCCTGACCGAGTAACTCCCAAGGATAAAATTCGTAACTCTGTGTATGAAATTCCTGCGCCGTAAACTGTGCGGATAGTTGGGCAGTGAGCTGTGAAGTACTCGACATAGGTTAGTGCTGTTAGTTATTTTTTGGCTGATTTACCCGACTTTTGAAACTGTTGCACCGCTGCTAAATATTCAATAAACAGTGGATGCGGTTTGAGTGGCAGCGATTTGTACTCGGGATGCGCCTGGGTTGCAATAAAGAATGGATGCATTTTTTGTGGCAACTCAATCATCTCAACAAAGAAGTCATCTGGAGAGGTTCCAGAAATAACAAATCCAGCTTCTTCGAGTTGTGCACGATAGTCATTGTTGAACTCAAATCGGTGGCGATGTCGCTCAGAAATCATGTTTTTCTTGGCGTCTTTAAAAGCTTTGTGTTTTGCGTAGATCGAGTGAGCCAAAGTATTTGGCTTGAGGATACAGTCGTAGGCTCCAAGGCGCATACTTGCTCCTTCACCTTTGATTTGTTGATATTTCACTTCGAAAGGAATGTCATGGATGATTGGATAGGGTGTATTTGGATTCACTTCTGTGGTGTGGGCATTTTTGAGTCCAACCACATTTCGTGCGTACTCGATAGAAGCCAACTGCATGCCATAGCAGAGACCTAAATATGGCACTTTATTTTCTCGGGCATAGGTAATTGCATCAACTTTTCCTTCGACACCGCGTTCTCCCCAGCCAATTGGGACAATTATGCCATCGACTCGTTTGAGATCTTTGACGGCAGCCGTATCTTTTCGTTCAAGCGCTTCAGCGTTGATAAATACTAAATCAAGTTCTTGATATTGATGCCAACTGGCGTGACTGAGTGACTCAATTAATGAGTGGTACGAATCTTTGAGCTCGTAATCACCAGTACTAATATACTTGGCAATAATGCCGATACTCACCTTATTCTTTTTAGGTGCGACCACCTTTGAAACCAGTTCTTTCCATGAACGCATATTTGGTGTTTGTTTTTCTGGCAAACCAAGTTTCTTGAGGACTTTGGTGTCAAACTGCTGCTCCTGGAAAATCAATGGGATGTGATAAATAGTTTCTGCATCTGGATTTGAGATAACATCTTCAGGATTTAAATTACAGTAATAGGCAACTTTTTCTTTGCGTTTGTCGTCGATTGGCACTTCAGCTCGGCCAACCAAGAAATCTGGCTGAATTCCCATACTATTGAGCATGCGAACAGACAGTTGGGTTGGTTTTGATTTTAATTCATTGATATGTGCTGGTTTTGGAAAGTAGGTAACGTGGATATGGACAGCATTTTCTGGCTCGCGCAACTTGAGGATACGATAGGCTTCATAATAGACAGAATTTTGGTACTCACCAGTGGTGCCACCAAGTTCTACTAAGACGATATCAAAGCCCTCAGCGGCAATGCGAATACGTCGAATCACTTCTTCAGGAATAAAAGGGATTGCGTCAACAGTTGCGCCGTCAAAGCGCAAATTTTTTGTGTCATCAATTACTTTTGAGTAGACTTGGCCAATAGTGGTAAAGTTTTTGGTGCCGACAGTCTGGCCCAAAAATCTCTCGTAGGAACCAAGGTCTAAATCAGCTTCTAGACCATCCTCACACAAAAAGACGTCGCCGTGCTCGATTGGGTTGATGTTTCCGGAGTCAATGTTGAGGTAGTTTTCACATTTAATGTTGGTGACACTGTAGTTGTGTGCCTTGAGAAGCACTCCAAGTGAAGCAGCAGTTATGCCTTTTCCGAGTCCGGAAAGTACACCGCCAGAAACAAAAACATACTTGGTTTTTGTCTGCGTATTTTGTGATCGTTGTTTGAGAAGGCCATGGAGTCCCATGGAAAGTTATTGTAGTCGCATGAAATCGAATACGCAAGCTCAGAATTTTTGGCTATTTCAAAGTCCCGAGTAAAGCCGCAATATTTTTTTCGATTTCTTTACTCCAGGCTACGCCGTACGGCAAAATCATTTTCTTTGGTTCTCCTCCATTTGGAATCAGAATCATGACTTGGTCTGAGCCAGGGCTTTTTTTGAGGAGAGTTCCCAATTTTTCGAGTGTTTCTCGACTCGTATTTCGTGGGATGAATAACTCTTGATACATGCCGCTCGCAATTTCATGGGTGGCGAAGCTGGCTGCAGGCAAGATTTTATCGACCAGTAAACAAACTTCACCATCTTTATTATCAATTTTGCCGGTGACGAGGACCACCGAGTCATCCACAATGTGAGCTTGGTATTCTTCGAAAGTCTTTGGAAAAATTACCAGGTCGAGATGGCCGGTTTCGTCTTCGAGGGTGGCAAATGCCATATTTTTACCAGATTTTTTGGTAGTGACCTGGCGAATTTTTGTCAAAACTCCGCCAAATTTAAAATCTTGGCCTTCATGGATGCTAATATCAATTTCATTGACAGTTTTATTGGCTTTTTTGGCTACCAACTTGAGCTCGCGCGCCATTGGATGCTCGGTTAAATATAATCCAAGCAACTCTTTTTCAAATGACAGTAATTCTTGACTCGGATATTCGGGCAATACTTGGAATGAGTCCTGAAAAGAAGTTTGCTGTTTAACGCCACCAAACAGGGTATCTTGGCCCTCAATTTCAGATTGAAACTGACTGGCAGTTTGGCGAATTGAGTCCAGATTTTCGAGCATACTAGCTCGTGTTCCAAAACGGTCCATGGCGCCAACTTTAATTAATGACTCTAGGACTTTTTTGTTGACTTTTCGCCCATCAGTTTCATGCAAAAATTGGGTAAAAGAGGTGAACTCAGCTTTGGTTTGTTTTTGGACTCTATCTCGAGTTTCTATAATATTTTCGATTGCTGCTGAACCTACATTTTTAACGGCCTCAAATCCAAAACGAATAGCTAGCTTCTCGAGGGAATTTTCATCAGGTTCAATGGTAAATTCTGGGGCAGAATGATTTATATCTGGTGGCAGAACTTTGATGCCCATTTCTTTGGCAGTTTCGATACCGTAGGCAACTTTTTCATCGCGGTTGGTGCCGTGTGAGCCAGCTTCCACGCCAAGCAGTGCCGCAATATACTCGACAGGATAGTTGGCTTTGAGATACGCGGTTTGGTAGGCAATCATAGCGTAACTGGCCGCATGAGCTTTGTTGAAACCATAATTTGCAAATGCTTCGATAAATCCCCAGACTTTTTCTGAAACTTCATTTTTGTAGCCATTTTTGCCTGATTCTTGGATAAATCGAAGCTTATTCTCGGCCAAAATTTTCATTTTTTTCTTGCCAATTGCGCGCCGAATCACGTCGGCTTCTCCGAGTGAATAGCCAGCCATCAAACTCACAATTTGCATGACTTGCTCTTGATACACCATAATTCCGTACGTCTCTTGTAAGACTGGTTTGAGAGAATCATCTGGATAATGAATAGTCTCTGGATTGTGTTTTCCCTCGATAAATTGGGGAATCAGATCCATAGGGCCAGGACGGTACAATGCCACCATAGCTGTAATATCTGAAAATTGACTCGGTTGGAGATTTTTGGCTACTCTACGCATGCCAGATGACTCGAGCTGAAACACGCCCATGGTTTCGCCGCGTGAAAGCAGTTCGAAGGTCTTTTTGTCGTCGATTGGGATAGTTGAAATATCGATTTCTAAACCTTTCTGCTCTTTGATGAGTTGGAGGGCTTTTTGGATGATACTCAAGTTGCGCAGACCTAAAAAGTCAAATTTGAGCAGTCCAATAGCATCTTCCGAGACGTTACAATCGAGGGCGTACATGTCGTATTGGGTAATTGTCTTGCCAGATTTACTGTCACGCTGAATGACCGTGTAGTTGTCGAGCGGTTTGTCAGCAATGATGATAGCCGCAGCATGCACCGAGCTATGACGGATCACCCCTTCTACTTTTTTGGCTAAGTTGAGCAATTTTTTGAACTTTGCTTGTTTGTAGTACTCGGCAAGTTCGGGAACGGTCTGGATTGCTGTTTCTAAACTAGTTTTTTGACCGGGATTATTAGGAATTAGCTTGGCAATTTTGTCTGGGTCTTCGTACGGTAATCCCAAAACACGGCCAATGTCGCGGATCGAGACGCGCGCTTCCATCCGACCAAAGGTAATGACATGACCAACGTGGTCACTGCCATATTTTTCACTCACGTAATGAATAACTTCGTCGCGGCGATTGTCAGCAAAGTCGAGGTCAATATCAGGAGGAGTTGGACGTTCTGGGTTCAAAAAACGCTCAAATGGAAGTCCATGAATAATCGGATCAATTGAAGTAATGTTTAAACAAAACGACACCAACGAACCAGCAGCGCTACCGCGGCCAGGTCCAACCGCTATGCCTTGGTTTTTTGCCCAGTTCACAAAGTCTTGGGTGATCAAAAAGTACGCAGCGTAACCTTTTTGGATGATAATATCCAGTTCATACTTGAGGCGTTTGTTGAGAATGTCTAGTTGTTCTGGTGAAGGGTCAGGGAATTTTTTGTGGAAGCCATCTTGTGTCAATTTTTCCAAATAAGTAACTTCAGTGTAGCCTTCGGGAATAGGAAATTTAGGGAAAATCAGGTTTCCGGTGGTGATGGTCAGGTTGCAACGCTCGGCAAGTTCGATGGTGTTTTGAATTGCCTCTGGATAATCGTGCCAAGTATCAGCCATTTCTTGGGCAGATTTGAGGTAAAAACCGGGCGAATCAATCATCGACATGCGTTTGGTATCAGAAATTAACTTGCGGGTTTGGACACACACCAGTGCGTCTTGAGCCTCTGCGTCTTCTGGAGTGAGGTAATGGACGTCATTTGTAGCAATAATTTTGATATCAAGCTCGCGACTAATGGCAATGAGTTTTTTGTTGAGCTCGAGCTGCTCTGGAATATTAGGGTGGCGTTGGACCTCGATGTAAAATCGATCCCCAAAAACTTCTTTGAAGTCAGTAAACCAATTTTTTGCTTCGTCATCTTTGCCTGCAGCCAATAATCGATTAAAAATACTCGACATACAGCCACTGGTGGCAATAATGCCCTCGTTGTGGGAAAACAGGAGCTCTTTATCGATACGTGGTTTGTACGAAAATCCCTCGAGATTGGCAATCGAAATAATATGCATGAGGTTTTTGTACCCGGTTTCATTTTGTGCCAAAAGCGTGATGTGAAACTGGTCGCTGCCCATTTTGGCTTGCTTATCCAGACGAGATTTTTTGGCCATGTACGCCTCAACACCAATAATTGGCTTGATATCAGCTTTTTTACAGGCGTTATAGAAATGCAAACAGCCATACATACCGCCATGATCGGTAATGGCGAGCGCTTTTTGGCCAAGTTCCTTGGCTCGGGCCACCAATGGCGGGATTTTGTTGAGTCCATCCAGCATCGAGTACTCGGTGTGCACGTGGAGGTGTACAAAATCTTGTGGAGTAGCAGTTTTGACGGCAGTAGACATGTGTGTAACTTGATCTTAACACAGAACTTGTGTGTCTATTTCTCTAAATTCAGTTATTTCTCCAAATAGGCAGTGATCAAGCGTACATCCACTTTTTGCTTCATTTCTCTCATGACTTGGCCAATAAAGAAGTTGAGGAGTTTGGTTTCGCCAGCCTTGTAGCGGGCTACCTCGGCAGGGTTATTTTTGATGATGTCGTATAAAACGGCATCGAGTTTATCGGTATCTACCGCTTGAGTTGCGTGCAATTTTGTAACGGCATCAGCGAGCTCTTTGGCAGTGGTTTTCTCGAGATCTATGTTGATTTTTTTGTTGACAAGATCGCTAGCCAATGTTTTAGCATCAACAGGTTTTCCTTCTACTTTAGTGAGCAAAGAGAATGCTTCTTCAAGTAGTGTGGCACTTTTTTGAGTAGTAATGAGTAATTCACTATTTTTTTGCTCTACTCCATACTCACTCTGCCATCGAGTGGCGAGTGCTTCTGGCAGCTCTGGCAATGCCTGTTTCCACTCCTCTATTGTTTTGGCGGTAAAACGAATTGGTGGCAGGTCTGGATCTGGGAAGTAGCGGTAATCTTCGGCATCTTCTTTGGTTCGCTGTGAGAATGTTTGATTGGCGGTGCTATCCCAACCTCGAGTTTCTTGAGCTGGAGTAGTGCCAGCACTGAGCAATTCAGCTTGGCGCACAATTTCGTATGAAACAGCTTGCTCCAAAAATCGGAAGGAGTTGATGTTTTTGAGTTCAGCTTTATAAGGAGGCAAATCTGAATCTTTGAGTGGGAAGGCTTCTGCTACAGCTCCAGATTTTGGATCTATATTTCGCAGTGAGACGTTTGCCTCAAGACGCATGCCACCTTGGTCCATGTCGCAGTCGGCAATGTCGAGGTATCGGAGGATTGCGCGAATTTTTTTGCTGTATTCTTTGGCTTGGCTGGCAGTACGGATATCGGCTTCGGTAACGATCTCGACCAAAGGCACACCACAGCGATTGAAGTCCACTAATGAAACTTTTTCTTTTTTGCCATCAATTTCAATAGATTTGTGTTGTAATTTTCCGGTATCTTCCTCGAGATGGATGCGGCGAATGCGCACCGGGCCTTCGGATGTCTCGACTACGCCGTTATAACAAAATGGCAGGTCATATTGGCTAATCTGATAGCCTTTGGCCAAATCTGGATAAAAATAGTGTTTGCGATCAAATTTAGAAAAAAGATTGATGCTACAACCCAAAGCCAATCCTAATTTAATGGTCCACTCAATGGCAGTTTTGTTAGCAACTGGAATTCCACCAGGCATCCCCAGACAAACGGGACAGGTATGAATATTTGGTTTTGCGGCACCGAATGGATCATTTTTGCAGCCACAGAACATTTTGCTCTTGGTTTTGAGCTCGGCGTGAATCTCCATGCCACAGACTAAGGCAAAAGAATCAGCTGATGTAGTGGTTTTATTAGTTAGTTCATTCATATTATGTATTGAGCCAAGTATTCCAGGTTGTAGCTTGTTCGTAGGCAGCGGCGGTTTGGATACAGACATCTTCTCGCCACATTGGCGCCATGATATTTAATCCCAAGAAGAGATTTGTGGCTGGATCGCGGTAGCAAGGTACACTTATCGCTGGTAGGCCGGCAATTGAGCTGGCCTCGACTAAGACGTCCATTAACTCGCCAAACATGGCGGATTCTTCACTTGCGCCAACTTTGAGTGCAAAGTTGGGAGTGGTTGGGGCGATCAGCACGTCGTAGGTTTTGAATAATCGTTCAAAATCAAGAATAAACTGGGTGCGGACTTTTTGGGCAAGGTTGTAGTATTGGTCAGCGTAGCCTTTGCTCAAGGTAAACGTGCCCAACATGATGCGTCGGTAGGCCTCTTCGCCAAAGAAACTGCGGTCATTGCCGTAGCGAATGCCGTCGTAGCGAGCCAAGTTACTACTGACCTCTCCGCGCTGAACCACGGTATAGACACTAATTGCGTACTTGGGATCCATAGCCTGCACCATCTCGACCTTTGCTCCTGCTTCTTCGAGCACTTTGAACGCGGCCTCGTAGTGGGCTTTGATTGGTTGCAACTCGGGGTACTCCATGTAGATACAGCCAATGCGCAAGCCTTTGATGCCTTTGTTTAAAGCCTGTGAAAATGCAGGAACTGCTTGAGGTGATGTGGTGCCATCATACGGATCGTGGCCAGCCATCAACTCGAGTAATAACGCTGAATCTTCGACAGTTTTGGTAATTGGTCCAGGCGAATCGGTAGAAGATGCCATGGCGACCACACCTTGGCGAGAAACTCGGCCGTAGGTTGGTTTGAGGCCAACAACGCCACACCAGGCTGCTGGCAAGCGAATTGAACCAGCGGTTTCACTGCCAATACTGGCAATGGACATATCTGCTGCGATTGCGGCTGCTCCGCCACCAGATGAACCACCAGGCAAATAATCGGAATTTCGGGGATTGAGGGTGCGACCGTATTGGGATGTTTCAGTGGATGAACCGTGTGCCCAAGCGTCCATGTTGGTTTTACCCTGGATAATTGCGCCAGCAGCTTTCAATTTGCGTGTCACTGTTGAGTCGTATTGCGGAATAAACGTGTCCAGAACAGTTGAGGACGCGGTTGTTCGCATGCCTTTGGTGGCAAAGTTATCTTTGACCGCGAGCGGGATACCAGCCAGAGGTGTTTTTTCATTTTCAAGTGATGTTTTTTGAGTGATGGCGAGCGCTTCTTCTTTTGCGTGGTCGTTGAGGGTCAAAAATACGTTCAGTTCTTTGTTTTTTGCGGCAACTTGCACATCTAAGGCATTGTAGAGCTCGCCAAGATTGATCTCTTTGTGTTTGAGAGCATCCAGGGTTTGGCGGAGGGTTAGTTCATTGAGCTTGTTCATGTTTTTCTTAATTCATTATTCATCCTGATTGTGCAAAATACGGGGTACGACAAAAAAGCCGTCGTGTTTTTTGGGAGCATTGGCGAGCGCTTCATCTTGGGTAAACATGCGCTCCTCGTCTACGACGTCGTCGCGCCACGCATTTTCCAATCCAGTCACCTGGTGGGTTGGCTCGGTTGTACTCACATCTACTTCGTGCAAATTTTCAATTACATCCAAGGTTTCATTAAACTCGCGCACTAACACGACAACTTGTGCATCTTGAATTGGCAGATGAGCAAGCTGTGCGACATGTGCGACTAGTGTTGGAGAAATAGCGTGTGCCATGAGGTGGTAGTATATCAGCTTTGTGATCGTTTTTGACCAGTCAGTGCAGCAATTCGGTCTTCAATTGGTGGATGCGTGTGGAAAAACCCAGCAAACCAGCCAATAGCATCTTTACTATGATTTTTGAGCGGATTGCTAAAGTACATATGAGCGGTAGCTTTGTTTGCTGCCTCGAGTGGTTCGGTATCACCACTAATTTTTCGCAGTGCGCGGGCCAAGGCTTCCGGATTTTTGGTCATACCAGCAGCGCTAGCATCTGCCAAGAACTCGCGGCGGCGGGAAATAGCTAATTGAATCAATTGTGCAATGAGTGGTGAAAGCATGGCCAGCACTATGCCAGCTATAAACATAATCATCTGGATTTGTCCCCCACTTTTGCTGTCGGAATCGCGCGATCCAGATCCCCAGGCAGTCATTCTCAAAATCCAATCAGATAATAGTGCGATAAATCCAACTAAAATCGTTACTATGGACATGAGCAAAATATCATAATTACGGATGTGAGACAGTTCGTGCGCCACCACTGCTTCAATTTCAGATCGGTCGAGTCGGCTAAGTAGCCCGGTGGTTGCACACACCACGCCGTGTTTTGGATTTCGGCCGGTCGCGAACGCGTTCATGGCTGTGTCCTCTATCACATAGAGCTTGGGCATCGGCATGCGTTGGCCCATGACAATGTTTTCTGTCACCGTGTAGTAATCAAAAAAATCTTTTTTGGTGGCTTCGCGCGCGCCAGACATAGCTAAAATAATTTTGTCTGAGTACCAGTAGGACACAAAAGACATCACCCCAGAAAAAATCAGCGCCATGCCGATAAAATCGAGGCCAAATCCGAAACCCTGCGCCATGATGTACGAAGCTCCCACGATAAATGTCATGAAGCAAAGCACCACAAGCCAAGATTTTTGTTGGTTCGCACGAATCAATTGATAATGAGTCATATTAAAGCTCGACTTTTACATCTTTCATCTCAGAATCACTCACACTCAAGTGTGAACCACTCATTGGAGTGTCCAAACCTTTTTCAGCGGTGAAGCCAAAGAGTTGAGCTACTAAGTTAGATGGGAATGTGACAAGTTGGACATTGTAGTTCTGTGACAAGTCGATGACACTTCTTCGAGCGTACATCAATTTATCGGCTGTATCACGAAGTTCACTCATGAACTGAGCAACTGTAGCATCACTTTTGATTTCTGGATTGTCCTCGACAGCAACACTAATGCGTGGCATGACTTGGTTCAATTTAGAAATGGCGTTTTCGATATCTCCAGCAGAACCACTTTTTGCGGCTGCTTCTGCAGAGGTTCGAGCGTCGGTGAGCATCTTAAAGATCTCTTTTTCCTGACTCATGTAGCCCTTGACCGAAGCCTGGAGGCTAGGAATCAATGATGCTTGGCGTTTGAGTTGGTTGCCGATTTCTTGGATACTTGCGTGAATTTCAGTCTTGAGGCGTTGCAAATTGTTGTACACCATGACGATGTAGACACCGATTGCGCCTGCTATGACTCCGAGGATGATAAGATTTTGCATGTGCTGCTCCTTATATTTTTTTATGAATGCGTTCTAATGCCTTGAGTATACGGTATTTTAATTCATTTGTGAATATGAGTGTGGGGGTTTCTGGGGATGCGGGGCTTAATGATTGTAATGAGCTGGAATTTTTGAGATAGCAAAAACTCAAATTCTTTTGTATAATCAAGTTTCGTTA
>CAZOZK010000019.1:0-14480 GCA_964584245.1 uncultured Pseudomonadales bacterium
TAATTACTACTAATTTCTTAACGTATATTCTTATTCTGACTGCTTTAAAAAGCCGATTTTAGGCTTTCTAGTTGTTCTTTACTCGAGATGTATTCTCGATCTGACATAAAAAGCCCCGCTTTCGCGGGGCTTCTTATATCCTAAAATCATCTTATTTAATGATTTTGGTAATTGCTCCAGCACCAATGGTGTGTCCACCTTCGCGGATAGCGAAGCGGAGACCCTCATGAAGGGCTACTGGTACAATTAATTTTGCATGCATTTTAGCGTTGTCTCCAGGCATAACCATTTCGACACCGTCTGGGAGTTTGATCTCACCAGTAACGTCGGTAGTTCTGATGTAGAACTGTGGTCGATATCCTGTGAAGAATGGTTTGTGACGACCACCTTCTTCTTTGGTTAAGATATACACTTCTGCTTCAAACTCAGTGTGTGGAGTAGCGGTACCGACTTTAGCCAAAACTTGACCGCGCTCGATATCATCTTTACCAACACCTCGAAGCAAAATACCAACGTTGTCACCTGCTTGACCTTCGTCGAGCAATTTTCGGAACATTTCTACTCCGGTAACAACAGTCTTTTGTACTGGTCTAATACCAACGATTTCGACTTCATCGTTAACCAAAACTCTACCAGTTTCGATACGGCCGGTAACAACAGTTCCGCGACCTTTGATTGAGAAGACGTCTTCGATAGGCATTAAGAATGGTTTGTCCAATTCACGAACTGGCTGTGGAATATATGAATCAACAGTATCCATTAATTTCATGATTTGGTCTTGTGCTTCAGCATCTCCTTCGAGAGCTTTGAGTGCACTAACACGGATCACTGGGGTATCATCTCCATCAAATCCATATTTAGTGAGAAGTTCACGAACTTCCATTTCGACCAAGTCGAGCAATTCTGCATCGTCGACCATATCACATTTGTTAAGCGCAACGACCAATTTTGGAACGTTGACTTGTTTTGCCAAAAGAATATGTTCTCGAGTCTGTGGCATAGGACCATCAGTTGCAGCGACGACCAAGATAGCACCGTCCATTTGAGCTGCACCTGTGATCATGTTCTTGATGTAGTCTGCGTGACCTGGGGCATCAATATGAGCATAGTGTCGTTTTGCAGTTTCGTACTCAATATGTGAGATGTTAATCGTAACACCACGTGCTGCTTCTTCTGGTGCGTTGTCGATGTCCAAGTAAGCCATAGCTTTGTTGGTATCACCTGGCATCTTGACAGATAAAGTGGTGGTAATAGCTGCTGTTAACGTAGTCTTACCGTGGTCGACGTGACCGATGGTACCAATGTTAACGTGTGGTTTGTTTCTAACAAATTTTCCAGACATTTGTGCTCCTTTTGTTTATTACTTATAGACTTGCGTGTGTACGCTTGTTTATTTTTACTTAATACTTTTTTATCTTCTATTCACTCCGGCTCGTTCAGTGACAATTTTTTCAGTTATTGCCTGAGGTACGAAATCATAGTGACTTGGAAGTAACACACTACTTGCACGACCCTGAGTCATGCTACGTAGAATTGTAACATAGCCCTGCATTTCAGCCAACGGGACAAGTGCAGTAATAATGACAACATTATTACGATTTGCGGTGCCTTGAATTTGAGCTCTTCGTGAACTTAAGTCTCCAATGACATCTCCCATAAAGTCTTCTGGAGTCGTGACTTCAACTTTCATGATTGGCTCTAACAATGACATACCAGCTTTGGCTACACCTTCGCGCATACCTAAACTACCAGCCATTTTAAATGACAACTCACTTGAGTCAACATCGTGGAACGATCCATCATATAAAGTAACCTTGATGTCAGTCATGGTGTATCCAGCTAAGAACCCTCTCTCGAGTGATTCTTGAATACCTTTATTGGTTGGCTCGATAAATTCTCTTGGCACAACACCACCTGTGATTGCGTTGACGAATTCATAGCCTGTACCACGATCTTTTGGTTCGAGTTTAAGTAACACGTGACCATATTGACCGCGTCCACCAGTTTGTTTGATGTACTTACCTTCACCTTCAGCGGCTTTTGTAATGGTTTCTTTGTAGGCAACTTGTGGTTTTCCAACGTTAGCTTCGACTTTGAACTCGCGTTTCATACGGTCAACCAAAATTTCGAGATGCAACTCACCCATACCAGCAATAATAGTCTGGCCTGTGTCTTGATCAGTTTTGATCGAGAAGGTTGGATCTTCTTCAGCTAATTTGCCCAGCGCCATACCCATTTTTTCTTGGTCGGATTTGGTTTTTGGTTCAATTGCTAAAGCGATAACTGGCTCTGAGAACGTAATGCGCTCTAATTGAATTTGGTTTGCTTGATCACACATGGTGTCACCAGTTGTTGTACTCTTGAGTCCAACGATAGCGACGATTTCTCCTGCATACGCCTCTGGAATTTCTTCACGTTGGTTAGCATGCATAAGCAGTAATCGACCGACACGCTCTTTCTCTTGTTTTGAAGAGTTGAAGGTGTATGAACCTGCAGTTAATTTACCTGAGTAAATACGGATGTAAGTAATACGTCCGACGTGTGGATCTGTCTGAACTTTGAAAGCCAAAGCTGCAAATGGTTCATCAACGACCAAATGTCGAGTAATTTCTTCACCTGTCTTAACGTCTTTACCTTTGATGGTATCAACATCTTGAGGTGATGGGAGGTATTCAACAACTGCATCGAGTAAGATTTGCACACCAGTGTTTCGGAGTGATGATCCACAGAAAACTGGGACCAATGAGTAACTAATAGTTGCTTTTCGAAGAGCTGCTTTGAGTGCATTTACATCGAGTTCTTCGCCTGCGAAGAATTTTTCCATAAGCGCGTCATCATGCTCAACGATTTGCTCAATTAATTTGTGTCTGTATTCTTCGACTTGATCGACCATTTCCTCTGGAATTGGGACTTCTTTGTACTCGGCACCAAGATGGCCTTTTTCCCATACCCATGCTTTTCTTTCGAGCAACTGGACGATACCCATAAAGCTGTTCTCTACACCAATTGGGAGAACCATAACTGCTGGATTGACTCCAAATTTATTTCTGATATCTTCGATAGTGTTAAAGTAGTTTGCACCGAGTTTGTCCATTTTGTTAACAAAACAGATACGTGGCACGTTGTATTTGTCAGCTTGGCGCCAGACGGTTTCAGATTGTGACTGAACACCTTCTTCTGCGTCGAGCACAGTGATACCACCATCAAGCACACGAAGTGATCGCTCTACTTCTGCAGTGAAGTCAACGTGTCCTGGGGTGTCGATAATGTTAAAACGATATTCGTCTGCGTCTAAGTGAGTTGAAAAAACTGGTGTCCAGAAAGTGGTGGTAGCAGCTGAAACGATGGTAATACCACGCTCTTGCTCTTGTTCCATCCAGTCCATAGTGGCACTGCCGTCATGAACTTCACCAATTTTGTATGATTTTCCTGTGTAATAAAGGATACGCTCGGTTGTAGTAGTCTTACCTGCGTCAATATGAGCAATAATTCCGATGTTTCGGATACGATGTAAAGGTAAATTTCGTTTGTCTGTTTTAATAATCTGTTGTGCCATACTGCCTTATTGTTTACTACTTATGTACTTTGTACCACATTTGTCCAATATCTTAAGTAAGATATTGTATCTGATTTACAAACTTTTGAGGAGTGGAAAATACACGTACAGCAGAAAACTGCAGACGCAATCACCACCTGAAGTGAGCAAAAGCTTTGTTGGCCTCAGCCATACGGTGAGATGAATCTCTTTTAGCGATTGCACCACCCTGTTCGTTCAGTGCATCCAACATCTCAGCCACTAATTTTTCTGCGAAAGTGTGATACTGTTTGCTTGGTCGTTTGTTTGCTTCTGTTACCAACCAACGAATTGAAAGTGATGATCCTCGTCGTGTTTTGACTGGAACTGGCACTTGATATGCAGCACCACCAACACGTCGTGATCGAACTTCCATTTGAGGAGCGATTTTTGCTAAGACATCATCTAAGACAACGAGTGGCTCTTTGCCAACTGCTTGAGCAACTAAATCGAGTGCAGCGTACACCTGTTTTTGAGCAGCAGCTTTTTTGCCGTCATACATTGCGTAGTTGACTAATTTAGCTACTTTTACTGAACCAAATTTTGCATCTGGTGGGGTTAGTCTTATTTGAGGTCGTTTTGATCGCATACTTTGTTTTATTTACTATTTTTAATTACAATTAACTCTTTTTAACACCATATTTACTTCTACTTGTCTTTCGACCACTGACACCTTGGCAGTCATATTTACCACGAATGATGTGATACTTCACACCAGGTAAGTCTTTGACTCTTCCACCGCGAACCAAAACAACACTGTGCTCTGATAAGTTGTGGCCTTCACCTTGAATGTATGCAGTGACTTCCATCTTGTTTGAAAGACGAACACGAGCAACTTTACGAAGAGCGGAGTTAGGCTTTTTAGGAGTCATTGTTTTAACCAACGTACACACACCTCTCTTTTGAGGATTGGTATTCTTGACTGGAGACATCAAGTTTGTGTTCCAACTTCTTCGCAGCGCAGTTGCTTTGATTTTAGTTGGTTTGCTTCTTCGGCCACCTTTGCGGATGAGCTGATTAATAGTTGGCATATATACGTATTCTTTCGTTCGCTTTCTTAGTATGCTTTTGTGTTTATATTGTTTTTTGTGTTTGTTCTAGAGTATTTCTATCCAGAACGATGATTGTACCATATTTAGTTCGATTTGTGTGCAGCTGCGATGAAATCGCAGCTGCACACCCAAATTCCATTTTAGATTTCAATTGATGCAGCTTCTGGGCTGGTAGGAATCAGTCTTCCAATGATGACGTTTTCCTTCAATCCCTCGAGATAGTCAATTGCTCCTGATGCTGATGCATCGGTCAACACATTCTTAGTGTGTTGGAATGAAGCTGCTGACAACCATGAACTGGTAAAGAGTGATGATCTGGTAATACCAAGGATCATTACTTTTGCAGTTGCTGGTTCTCCACCTGCAGCCATTACTCCATCATTTTCAGAAACAAATTTGCTTCGTTCAATGACTTCACCTGTTAAGAAATCAGTATCACCAGATTTTTCAATCTGCAGTTTGTCACCCATCTTACGAAGGATAACTTCAAAGTGTTTGTCATGAATTGGAATACCTTGTGACTCATAGACAGCTTGTGCCTGAGCTAAGATATACAATTGTGTCTGTAACAAACCTTTGATCTGCAACATTTCTTGTGGATCAACTGCGCCGGCGGTTAATTGGGTACCCATGGCAACCAAGTCTCCGTCCATAGCCAAGAGCTGAGCGTTCTTAGATACTGTGTAGGTTCGCTCCTCAACTGGTTGAGAAGTACTTGTGACAGTAATTTTAAGTCCTGCATCAGTTTCTTCGGTTGAAACTTTACCAGAAATATCGGTCATGACTGCTTGACTCTTTGGGGTTCGAGCCTCGAACAATTCCTCAACACGTGGCAGACCTTGGGTAACGTCAAGTCCGACGATACCTCCGGAGTGCTTCACACGCATTGTTAATTGTGTACCAGGCTCTCCAATTGATTGTGCAGCAATGACGCCAACTGGAACTCCTATGTCGACAACTTGATGGGTTGAGTAATCCCAACCATAACAAGTTTGACAGAGTCCTTTTGGAGCCTGACAGCTCAATGGTGATCGAACCTCGACTGAATCAATTGTTGATGCAGCAATAAGTTCAGCCAACGCAGCGGTGATAATTTCACCAGCTTTGACGACCAACGATTTTCCATCTTTTACATCTGTCAGCGCGAATCTACCGACTAATCTGTTTGCAAAAAGCTCTTTTCTTGGAGCTCTCTCGATAGTGATACCTTTAGTGGTTTCACAATCATGCATTCGGATAATAACGTCGTGAGATACGTCAACCAAACGTCGAGTCAGGTATCCAGCGTCAGCAGTTTTAAGTGCTGAGTCGGTCAGTCCTTTTCTACTACCTCTAGCAGAGGTCACGTATTCAAAGATTGAAAGGCCTTCTCTAAAGTTTGATTTGGTCGGCATTTCCACAATGTTACCAAGTGGGTCGACAACCAAACCTCTCATTGCAGCAAGCTGTTTGACCTGATCTTTAGATGCACGAGTTCCTCCAGAGTTGATGATCACTTTGACAGCATTCTTTTCAGAATAGGTTGCCCAAGTTTGATCAGCCACATCTTCAGTTGTCTTCATCCAAACATCAAAGGTAAGTCGGCGACGTTCATCATCAGTGATTAAACCTTGTTGATAACTGTCTTTGACGCCTTCAACTTTTTTGTTTGCTGTATCAATGATTTGATCTTTTGAATCAAGCATTTCACAGTCAGTCACTGAAACAGATAAGCCTGATACGGTTGCAGCTTCAAAACCGAGATCTTTAATATCGTCGATTAATTGTGCAACGCGCTCGTCGGTCTCATCTTGAATACCACGAGTGATGATTTCTTTGATCTTCTTTGCATTTACGGCTTCATTGATGAAACCAGTAGATTCTGGAAGTAAGTCATTGAAAGCAATTCGACCAATGGTGGTTTCGACTAAGTGATTACCTTTTTCTCCTGAGAAGCCAGATACATCTGACATCAATACAGAAATTGGTTGGCGCAGTTTGATCATGCCGATTTGATATGCATGATATGCCTCTTGCTTTGATCCAAACAGAATGGTTGATTTTTCCAAATCTGTATCGATCGAAGTGTGATAGAAGACACCCATTGCCATTTCCTTGTTAGGAACAGTAATTGGTTCACCGTTAGCTGGCTTGAGTAAATTATGGGTTGCCATCATTAACTCAGTTGCTTCACGTTGTGCTTCTTTGGTAAGAGGAATATGCACAGCCATCTGGTCACCGTCAAAGTCAGCGTTGTATCCAGAACAGACACATGGGTGTAAGCGGATAGCGCTACCTTCAACCAAGATTGGGAAGAAAGCTTGCATACCAAGTTTATGCAGCGTCGGAGCACGGTTCAAGATAACTGGATGATTCTTAGTTACTTTTTCTAAGATGTCATACACAATTGGCTCGTGTCGATCAAGCATTTGGCGTGCACTCTTCACATTTGGACTAACGCCCTGAATGATGAGCTCGCGGAGAACGTATGGCTTAAACATTTCGAGCGCCATATCTTTTGGCAATCCACACTCATTTAATTTGAGTTCTGGACCGACCACGATGACACTTCGACCTGAATAGTCAACACGTTTACCCAACAAATTTTGTCGGAATCGACCTTGTTTACCTTTAAGCATTTCTGAGAGTGAGCGAAGTGGGCGTCTGTTACTTCGTCGTCGTGACTGTCTTGCTTGACTTCCATCAATCAATGAGTCGACTGACTCCTGCAACATGCGTTTTTCGTTTCTCAAAATGATCTCAGGCGCACCTAAATCAATTAAGTGTTTCAAACGATTGTTACGGTTGATAACACGTCGATACAAGTCGTTCAAATCTGAAGTAGCAAATCGGCCACCTGAAAGTTGCACCATTGGGCGCAAATCTGGTGGGATGACTGGAACGATGGTCATGAACATCCAACTTGGTTTGATGCCAGCTTTTCGTAAGCCTTCGACTACACGCAGGCGTTTGATAGCTTTGATGCGTTTGGCACCTTTGCTCTCATCCATTTCTAAGCGTAGTTTTTCGACCAAATCATCAAGATCTAGCTCTTGGACCAACTCCATGATTGCTTCAGCACCCATACCAACTCGAAGATGTCCGACTGCGTCGTACTCATCAAGTTTGAGGTACTCATCTTCGCTCAGGATTGTGCCTTTGCGAATTTTCTTGATCATGTTTTTGACTGTTTTGTAGATCTCTTCAGTTTCTTCGAGCTCTTTGTCTAACTTATTCTTGATTTTCAAGATTTGTTGTTTAGATTTGAGTTCAAATTCCTGTTTTTTGAGAGTAAAGGTTTCCTTGTTGGTAACCTTTTCCTGCAAAGCAGACATATCGGTCTCGAGTTTGGTGCGAATGACTTCAATAGCTTCTTTGGCTGACTCTTTGAGTTCGTCCAAAGCAACTTGCAAACTTTCGTCCAAATTCTCAAGAATCAGGGCTTTTTCATCTTTATCTATCTCCAATACAATGTATTGAGAGAAATACACGATTGCGTTGAGATTTCGTGGTGAAATATCAAGCAAAAGTGACAATTTTGATGGAGCACCTTTAAAGTACCAGATGTGAGCTACTGGAGCTGCTAAGCCGATATGACCCATTCGTTCTCGACGAACTTTTGATTGAGTGATTTCGACGCCACATTTATCACAAGTGATGCCTTTATAACGAATGCCTTTGTATTTTCCACAATAACATTCGTAGTCTTTGATAGGTCCAAAAATCTTTTCATCAAACAAACCATCTTTCTCTGCTTTGAGAGAACGATAGTTAATTGTTTCTGGCTTCTTGATCTCACCATGTGACCATGATTTGATAGTCGCTGGATCAGCAATCTTGATTTGTAATGCTGAGAAGTCAATTATTTGTTTAATGATTGTTGGTGCTGGTGTTTGTTGCTGCATAGTGTGTTGTTTCCTTAGGTTGGTAGGTTACTAGATGAAAGTGGATTTATTCTTTCGATAACTCCTCATCTCCATCCTCGTCTTCATACTTTTCTAACTCTTCCACTGATGGGTCAACAGCTTCGTCTTCAACGTCAGCGATTGGGTCTGTTTCGTCCTCATCGTCGCTAGCATCGGTGTCGGTTACTTCTGTTAAACCATCTTCTACTGAGAGAATTGGATCAGATGGAAGATCATCTACTTCAACTGCTTCTGGAGTTACAACTTCAACAGAAACGGTTGGTTCATGCGTAATGATTTGCAAACCAAGTGCGTTCAACTCACGCATCAAGACTTTGAATGACTCTGGAACAGTTGGAGCTGGAATATCCTCGCCCTTGACCATTGCTTCGAAAGCTTTGGCACGTCCCATGACGTCATCTGACTTGATTGTGATCATTTCTTGCAGTGCATGAGCAGCTCGGTGAGCCTCAAATGCCCAGACTTCCATTTCTCCCAAACGCTGTCCACCCATTTGAGCTTTTCCACCCAATGGTTGTTGTGTGACTAATGAGTATGGACCTGTTGAACGGGCGTGGACCTTGTCCTCGACCATGTGGAGCAATTTGAGAATGTACGCAACTCCGACGACGGTTGGCTCACCAAAGGCTTCGCCAGTTCGACCATCGTAAAGTTGTGCTTTACCAGAAACTGGCAAGCCTGCTCTCTCAAGTTCTGACCAAACACGACTTTCGTCGATTGGTTCAAATGCTGGAATAGCTACGGTGTAGCCAAGTTTTTGAGCTGCCCATCCAAGATGTGCTTCAAATAACTGTCCCATGTTCATACGAGCCAAGACAGAAAGTGGTGAAATGATAATATCGACTGCAGTACCATCCTCTAAGTGAGGCATGTCAGCTACTGGGACGATTTTTGAGATAACACCTTTGTTTCCATGGCGTCCAGCAATTTTGTCTCCAACAGTAATTTTTCTGGTTTGTGCAACTTTAACAATTACTTCTTTGAGCGTACCTGGATCGAGCTCATCGCCGCGGTCTCTGTCAAGAATTTGGACGTCAATGACGGTGCCACCTTGACCATGAGGCATACGGAGTGAGGTGTCTCGAACTTCTCGTGATTTCTCGCCAAAGATAGCTCGAAGCAATCGCTCTTCTGGAGATAACTCAGTTTCACCTTTTGGAGCAATTTTACCGACCAAGATATCACCTGCTGAGATTGTACTTCCGACTCGGACGATACCATCTGCATCAAGATTACTTAAGTAGGTTTCTGCTACGTTTGGAATGTCATTGGTTAACTCTTCAGGGCCCAATTTTGTGTCCATTATTTGAGCTTTGTGCTCACTGATGTGCACAGAAGTTAGCAAGTCCTCTTTGACAACTCGGTCTGAAATGACGATAGCGTCTTCGTAGCCAAGTCCTTCAAAAGAAGTAAATGCAATCATCAGGTTGGTACCAAGTGCCAACTCTCCACCGTCTGCTGCAGGTCCATCAATAATGACTTCACCTTTTTTGACTTTTTGACCAACTTTAACAATTGGTTTTTGAGTGTATGCAGTACTTTGTGAAGTTCTCACATATTTTTCAATGTGATAGGTTTCCAAACCACTTCGGTATGAAACTGATTCGCCTTCATCAGCAGCAGCCATGCTTTTTGCAGCATCTTGCTCTTTTGAATCAACAGCTAAAATGATTTTGTTGGCATCTACATACTCAACAACACCTGAGTGTCGTGCGCGAACAGTTCGTTCCATAGCAGTAGCAACAACTTCTTCCATACCAGTTCCAACGATTGGAGCTTGTGGGCGAACCAATGGAACAGCTTGACATTGCATATGGGTACCCATCAAAGCACGGTTAGCTTCGTCATGAGCGATGAAAGGAATTAATGAAGCAGATGTACCGATAACTTGTCGTGGGACAACGTCGATAAATTGCACTTCAGAAACAGATCCTTCAACGAATTCATTATTAAAGCGGATTGGAACCCACTCATCTAAAATTAAACCGTCTTCAGCGACGTTAATTCCAGCGTGAGTGATTTTGTAATCTTCTTCGTCATCAGCTGCTAAGTACACGATTTCTTCGGTAACATAGACTTTTTCGCCTTTTTTAACGAGTTTTCGGTATGGAGCTTCTAAGAAGCCAAATGCGTTAACACGTGCATAAAGTGCCAAATAGGTCACCAAACCGATGTTTGGACCTTCTGGGGATCTCACAGGGTCAATACGTGAGTATTGTGACGCGTTGATGTCACGCATAGAAAATGATGCGCGCTCACGAGTAACACCACCAGTACCCATCACTGACAAACGTCGAAGGTTATCGACTTCAGATAATGGATTTGTCTGATCTAAAATAGCAGACAAACGGTTTCGTCGGAAAAATTCAGAAATAGTTGCAATAAGTGGTCGAGCGTTGACTAAAGCTGCTGGGGTCAAAACCTCATCAGTTTTAGTAAGCGACATTTTTTCACGGATAGATCGCTCTAAACGAATTAAACCAATGCGGAATGCGTTAGCTTGCACTAACTCACCTACACGGCGAACACGACGGTTGCTCAAATGGTCAATATCATCAGTTTTGCCATCACCATTTTGCAAACTTACGAGATATTTAACTGCAGCAACGATATCTTCTTTGGTTAAGACAGTGGTTTTTTCATTTACTTGTAATTTAAGTCTTCGGTTGAGTTTGTATCGACCAACTGCGCCTAAGTCATAGCGGCGTGGGTCAAAAAATAGTTGATTCAAGAATTCACGAGCAGTTTCAATAACTGCTGGCTCACCTGGTCTCATTTTTTCGTAGAGTTCCAACAAAGCTTCATTTTCTGAACCGGTGGTATCTTTTTCGAGTGTTGTTTTGATTAAATCAGATTGATCTTTACCATTAACGTCCTTGAAAAGCTCAAGAATTTCTTCGTTTGATCCATAGCCAATTGCACGAAGTAAGACGGTGACTGGCATCTTGCGACGTCGGTCAATCTTTACGGTCATGATGTTTCTTCGAGTAACTGCGATTTCTAACCAAGATCCACGCATTGGGCGGAGCTCAGAAATGTAGAGCGTTCGTCCAGTGATCGGATCTTGATCTCCAGAGTAGGAAATACCTGATGATCGAACTAATTGAGTCACGATTGCGCGCTCAATACCGTTGACAATAAAGGTACCAACTGGAGTAATTTTAGGAATATCTCCCAAAAAGACTTCTTGTGTTTTTTCTTCGCCTGTTTTCTTATTTAAGAGAGTTGCTTCTACGTATAAAGGGGTGTCATAACTGACAGCCTTTGAGCGAGCTTGAGAAATTGTGTACTTTGGTTCACCAAATCGGTGTTGACCAAAAGTGATTCGCCAGTTTTTGCCGGTAAAGTCTTCGATGCCTTTTTCACTATTTACTTCTTTGAGTGAATCAGCGATACCTTGGGAAAGAAATTCTTCGTAACTACTAATCTGGAGTTGTACTAAATCTAGTTCAGGAAGATTTTTAAATTGTTTACCCCAATACTGTCTCGCCGCGTTTGACATGCAGACTCCTTCTGGCACTTAAGTGTGTAGTAGCTATTACTAGTTTTTGTGTATTCGTACGCTCACAGGTTTTACTCATACAAGGACCCATATCTGAATGCACGTGGATATGGAGTTGTGTGAGGTCTGTTGAAAACTCGACTTAATACAAAAAGTCGAATGCCGAGTATCATAACAAAAAACAAAAATTAACGCAAGTAACGATTTACGTTTGCGTTATGACCCTCGAGAGTTTCAGCGAAGTGAATCATACCATCTTTATCGTGAATATAAAAGAGGTTAACTGTATCGATAGGTCGAAGCGCCGCAGAAATGGCTTCAAACCCTGGATTTGAGATTGGAGCTGGTGGCAATCCTTGTACCTTGTAGGTATTAAATGGTGAATTGATTGTTTTGTCAGCTGCCAGAGGTGTAGCCCACCATGTTTGCTGAACTCGATCATAGCCTTTTGCGTACTGCATAGTTGCATCAACTTGCAATGGCATACCAATTTCGATTCTCTTCCACAAAACTCCTGCAACTCCACGCATCTCTTCGTATCCTCTCGCCTCACGCTCTACTAATGATGCCATAATGAGCACCTCATCCATCGAGTACGGACTTTTCTTGATCTCATCTTGGAGCTCTTTGATGACTTTTTGCTCAAAAGTGTTGGTTAGGAGCGTATAAATTTGCTCGGCATCGTATTGCTTTGGAATAAGGTAGGTATCTGGAAACAGCATCCCCTCACTTTGGTTACTCACCACAAGGCTTTTGAACTCATCAATATCGAATAAAGGAAGATCTAGTTTATCGATGCTTTCTGCAATTTGCTCCATTCTCCAGCCTTCTACAATAGTTACCCATGTATCTTGAGTGCCTTGGGTAAGTGCAATGGCTATTTGGTCTACGGGCATACCAGCAGAAATCTCAAAAGAACCTGCCTGAATTTTGCTGCTCAAGTTGAGCTGCTGAACGGCAAATCGGAACATGAGCGGATGTTTAATAAATCCGCCTTCGTACAGGCGATCACCAATCACAGAGATTGCTTGGCCTTTTGGCACTATGAAAGTTTCTTTTTGATTGACTGCAGGATTAAGTGGAGTTGAGTACCAATCATAGGCATATAGACCAGCTGTTACTGAACCGACTATGCCAATAAAAAAAGATATGAAAAATATGTGACGTAATTTCATGAGTAGTAAGTATAACACAAGGAAACGTGAAAGAAGCTACGCCTCATCCTCCATCTCCAAAAATGCCTCGAGTATTTCGGCAGCGGCATAGTGATCAAGGGCTTTTTGTGATGATTTGCCATGAGTTGGCCGAAAGATATATGACTTGCGTACTTCTCTCATTTTTTGTTCTACCACTTGCGAGGTCAGTGTTTCATCTACAAAAGAAACAGGAAGCAGTGTGTGCTGGCTGAGTAGTTCGCCAAATGATCTACTTGCTGCCGCCATAGTACCTTCTGAAACGCCAACTACTAAGCGCTTCACTGATTCATCCTCAATAATTTTTTTGAGGGCTGCTAGGACGAAATCCAAAGACTCTTGTTGCAGTGTGCCATCATTTTTCGTAGTTGTCGTAACTGGCTGTGGGATATGAAGTACGGTGAGTGGCTCAACCAAACTAGCCCGGGAGATTGCAACGCCAATTCTGCGAGTGCCGTAATCTATCGCTAGTGTGGTTGGTGGGAAATGCATATGTCGTGTAAGTTATCAGAATTCGCACATCTTTAAAGAAGACTCTAGTTAGTTGCTAATTGAGCGGTAATCACGCCTCTTCGCAGATACGTCCCTTCTGGGGTACAGGTGACCAATTTGAGCTGCTTGGCGTCGTAATTCTGCGTCAAAATATGTACGTCTTCTGGCTTCACCTCAACTTTTTCTTTCATGAGGTACTTGTATTTTACACCATTGGCCGTCACAAAAATTTCATCACCAGGTTTGAGCGTCATGATAGTACTAAAAATCGAGATATATCGGCGAGGATTATTTTCACTGGGATTATAAAATTGACGCAAGACTGAGTGACCAAAAATAACTGGTGCACCAGCAGAGCCAGGCTGCGCTGTGCCAGGATATTGGATAAGGTTTTCATCTAGATCTGTACCACCAACTCGAACACTTGCATTTGAGATACCCAGTTTAGGTATATCAATAAGATACTCAGTTACCTCAACTGTTGAAGATGTAAGCGCAGAAACTTGGGTAGCGCTAAACCAGTTTGCCAAATTTGTGTAGTCAAGCTGAGCATCAATAAAAATTGGTTTTTGTTCAGTATTGGTATCTTCACCTTGATATGCAGCAGCAATCCCTTGACTGTTTTGCGTTACTATAGTCGGCGAAATATCTAATAACTGCTCGTTTGGCAGCGGAGATAACAGCTGCGAAGAACTTGCAACCGGCATAGCTGAAACATAGTACTGTAACAGCGGCATAGCTGCATTGCCAACCAAAAATAGA
>CAZOZK010000020.1:0-14333 GCA_964584245.1 uncultured Pseudomonadales bacterium
ATACATAAGACCAGAAAATATCTATTAACTATATGTATTTTTTGATTTTTACGAGTAGTATTAGGCTTGTAAGCCTGGAGAAAGTTCTTCTACCTCTCTCCCATTTTTTACCGCATAATTACCGCAAACCCAGAAAAACTCACCAAATACATCAAGAAAACTACAAATATGCAGAAAAGTATGAAAATTGGCAAAATCCTCGGATCATTTTTCCTCGACTCTAAGGGAAACCTAGTCCTGATACAGTTCCCCAATGCCCCACTCTGGGCCGCTATACTCTTTTATTGCATTCGCTTTATTCCCATCCAAAATACTCGAGTACTCATGCAAATCAGCTCTTGGGGAATGTTTTTTACCCTGATGTACTGGTCATACCTAGAAATTACCAGCGGTGTCACCGGCTTTCGTCGAGTACTTGGGTTGCTAGTGGCCGCAAGTGAGCTGTATTGGCTGTACCAGATCATCCTCTAGTACCTACGCTCTGATCCCAAAGTAGCACTACTTCCAAGGAAATAAGAGAAAGAATAACACCACAGTCAGGGAGGCCACCAAGGAGTACTCGGTCAAAGTATTGGTGAATAACACCCCACGCATATAGTTATGGAACAATCCCAAGCCAATGTACAAAAAGGCCATGATCAACAGGGCAACATTCCAGATCGATAACGGGAAGAACGAGAAGACAATTGCCAGTTCGACTATGATCAAGGTCAAAATAGCCGTCAGTAGCAACAATTGCTTACTAATATACTGTTCAAGGTTGATCGACCAAATCGACATAAAAATCAGCGGCAGATGGCTAAGTCCAACCAAGATTGCGTTCCAGTAAAACGGTAGTCTCAGGGAAAAAATAGTGTTTGTGAGCAGCAGCGAAGTCAACAACGTAAACAGCAATCCAATGGCATTTGCAGCGTGAACAAGCTGGATGGTGCGGCCTTTAGCGACCGAAAAAATGTTAGAACTGAGAAGCAATGCGTACATCCCAACGCCAAACAAACTAATGGTGAATAAACGGCTCAGAAAGCCTTCTGGCAACAAGAAATAGAACAAAGCCACTGCGGCTCCATACACCGCTGGAAATGGCAGAATGGTGACCCACTCTAGGCGTTGTAAATCATCGGAAAGCGACCAACCCGAGACCAAATAGGTAGCCAAGGCAAAAATGCCAACTGCCAAGTAGCGATACTCAAGTTGCACCAACTGGATACTCCACAGCCCGAGACTGAGTAGAATTGAAGCAATAACAAATTTTTCGCGTCTGCGCATAGTCTTTAGGTTTCTCTAGTTTGATCGGCGCTTGTGTATTTTCAGCTACCAGCCATTAATCTCGCTCACAAAGTTACTCAGTTTCATCTTCATCGAGCTGTGCAGCCACATAAACGTCTTCAACGTCATCATACTCTCGAAGTGCATCAACTAAAGCAGTAACTTTCTCTTTCTGTGTCTCATCATTGAAAGGAAGCGGCATCAGCGCCTCGTACCCTTGGCCATCTGCAGATCGCTGGAACATATAACTCACGGAATTTGGACTACCAAGCGAGCCACCGTTCTTAGAAAAGAGGTGACGAATATCGCCCCCAGTTCTGTTTGGATTCTCGGTCACTGCTTGCACCATGATAGGAATACCGCCAAATCCAAATCCTTCATACATACTTTCTTGATAAGTAGCACCTGCAGCACTTTTACCAAGTCCGCGATCAATTGCTCGCTGAATCTTCTCTTTTGGCATATTTGCAGATCTAGCCTTCTCAAGAATGAGGCGCAAAGTAGGATTGGTATCGGGATTTCCGTTACTACTCTCTTTTACCGCGTTCTTGATTAGTTTAGAAATTTGAGTAAACGTTTTTGCCTTTTTCTCATCTGCAGCGCCTTTGCGTTGTTTAATGTTGTTCCACTTGCTGTGTCCTGACATAATTTCCTTTTTGATGTGTAACCTTTACAGCTTTGTAATATCTATATTGTATTGTATAGTACAGAACTTGTAATGATAATACGCAAGGGATGTGGCAAACAGCCATTTTACTTGACAGCGAAAGCGAATCAACGTATCCTTTGCAGAAGTTAAACTCATGAATAAAACACACCTCTTGCAACTTCAAGCAATTCAAGCCGCCAAGGTCGGTGATTGGGAAACCGCTATTGAGAGAAACCAGGAGTTAGTTGATACAAATCCAGATGATATTGGAGCACTTAACCGTTTAGCTACATCTTGTTTGCAAGTCGGCAAAATTGAAGAAGCTAAAACCGCACTTGAACGCGTACTTGAGCTTGATAAATCAAACCAAATTGCCCGAAAGCACCTCACAAACATCAAGGAAAATAAAAAAGCCAAAAAACCTAGTTTTAGTTCTGAGCAATTTATTGAAGAGCCTGGAGTTACCAAAATTGTTGAGCTGCACCGATTAGCAAATAAATCTATGCTACACGATTTACAGGTTGGACAGACTTGTGTACTTCTCCCAAAAAATCGCTATATTTCAGTCGAAACTCAAGAAAATGAATACATTGGTGCCCTTCCTGAAGATCTCTCTTACAGACTCACCAAACTCATGAATCGCGGCAATACCTACGACTGTCTTATCCACAGTGCAAACGAAAAAGAGTGCCACTTGTACATCAAGGAGACCTTCCGCTCAAAGAAAAATGAAAACATTAACTCATTCCCGCTTAATAGAACTGCGATTGCCGCTATTAACGACGTGGATGAGCGCTTCTTACTCGAGGATAATATTCCAGTTTCTATCATCAACACTGATGAAGACACCGAGAAAACCATCGAGGATATTGATTCATCTCAGGATGATGAATAGGGTTTCCAAAAGTCTTAAAGATCATTTCCAATGAGCAAAACTACGCTGGCTCTGTAACGCGTTGCAGCTGCTTCATCTATAACTGCTTCCTTTGAGTTAGGCGTTAATTGCTTGAGCAAACTAATCACGCTTTCACACTCGACGTCACCTTTGGTTAAGATCAAACTGTTTTGCGTATCAGTCCTATTGGTGGTCAAACGAGCTACAAACAAGCCAGAGCGTTCTAAAATAGCGCCAATATCGGTAGCCAAACCAGGCTTCGGCGTCGTATTTACCACCGCAATGCTACATGGCTGAGCATTAACTTGAATATCACGCTGCAGTTCATAACTATCCCACTTTTCTTGATCTGAAAACGATTTTTCTGCTAACTGAGTACTCGAGATATTCTGCAGATGCCACCACCACCAGGCTTGCCTCCAAAAGTCAGCTTTGGTGAGTTTTGTGTGCGAAGCAGTTGTCAGTGAACTCCACAGGCTTTTTTTAAGATAGTCATGAGTTTTAAAAGTATCTGTTTGATCGTCCGCGGTTTGCTCGCCCTCTGGCGCCGGAAGTACCATTGTTTCATTGATTAACACCCGAAAAAGAATGCTTGCTTGGGTTGGAGTAAGATTCGAAATTGGCTGCGATTCTTCGGTTTTTTTTGCAGAAAAATCTAGGTGATACAATTTCGTTTTTCCCGACTCCTGCTCATAATATGCGAGTATATTTTTGTCTATATTTCCATTTGAATCAAGATAATTGAACACTATTATTGTTGAGTCACTTTTTTGAGTAAGCAGGGATACAAAACCCAAACCAATCAATCCAATAACCACAATGAGTAGAAAACTAAAAATCCCGAATCTTTGAATTTTTTTTGCCAGGGATACTGCGACTTCCACACGATGCACTTGCTCTCTAGAGGCCTTATTTTTGAGCGGTGAGGTCGGTGTGAATATGTGTTTCATGGTCTGTCAAAATCCAGGCTCGCAGCTGTTGCGACATACGAATCATAAATCGAGTGTTGTGGACACTTGCCAGGCGGTAATAACTCAATTCCTTGGTTTTATACAAATGATGCAGATACGCCCTTGAATATCCCTTTGAACAAGTATAGCAGTCACAAGCATCTTGTGGAGAGTCCCCGCCGATTGGAGTGGTGTCAGTTGCAAATTGATTTGAACCAATTCTGACACGACCAGTTTCAAACTCAGATATAAAACGTGGCACACTCGAAGAAAAATCAATTCTGCCTTGATACAACGAGCCATTACGGGCCATCCTAGTTGGGGCGACACAGTCAAACATGTCCGCTCCTCCCAACACAGCATCTATAATATCTTGCGGATTCTGGCCCAGTCCCATGGTGTAACGAGGTTTGTTAATTGGGAGATGCGGCTGCAGACTAGCCAGCAATTCCCGAGTAGCTTCCATATTAAAACCAATAGTTTCTCCACCCAGCGCAATGCCATCGATATCCAAACTAAGCAACGCTTCAATCGCCTCAATCCGCATAGCTACATCCTGAGCACCCTGCGCTATGCCAAAAAATGCCTGGTACGAGCCGTACTTGCTCTGGCGTTCATGGCGATTCCACAGTTCATACGCCTGCTGTGTCCAGTCCCAGGTCTTTTCCCAGGCTGCGCGAACTTGTTCTTTACTTGATGTTGTATCTGGAGTGCATTGGTCAAACGCCATAATTATGTCGGCTCCGATCACCCTTTGCATCTCGAGGGCCGAATCTGGAGTAAATCGGTGTTTTGAACCATCTAAGTGGGATGTGAATGTCACACCATCGTCATCTATTTTTGATCCAGGAATCGAAAAAACTTGAAAACCACCTGAGTCGGTCAAAATTGGATTATGCCAGTTCATCATAGTGTGTAGTCCACCAAGTTCCTCGAGACGCGCCGCACCAGGTCGCAAATACAGATGATAGGTATTTGCCAAAATAATCGCCGCCTGCGCCACCTGCAGATCGAGACTGTCTAGTGACTTAACACTTCCAACCGTACCAACAGGCATAAAAATTGGCGTAGGAATAACTCCATGTGGCGTGTGCATCTCCCCTGCTCGGGCAAATCCTTTTTGCGCAAGGAGCTTAAATGAAAATGAATTCGAGTGTTTCATACTTTTTCTGGGTCTATTTTGGTTTTCTGGACCAAAAAATTAGAAAACCAGAGCGTACAGTATATCATTGCACTGTGTGTTATTATAGGATAGAATCTGATTCTTCTTTCAAGATCTTTAAAGATGTAAAAAGCGAATGAGTACATCTAAAAGCTATGTTGTGAGTACAAAAAAACTATGCCATTGCTCAGCCAGTTCGACTACAACTTACCCCGAAACTCTATTGCCCAAGTGCCTGCCGATCCTCGTGACAGTTCAAAATTATTGAAACTAAACCAAATCTCTGGCGATATAACCGATACCGTTTTTAGCGACCTTCCAAACCAGTTACCACCACATACTCTGCTCGTTCGCAATAATACCAAGGTGATTCCTGCACGCATTTTTGGATACAAAACCACAGGTGGTGCAGTAGAAATTTTGTTGATTCATCAAGAAAAAGATACTTGGGAATGTATGACCAGGCCAGGGTTGAAAGTGGGACAAACGGTACAGTTTAGTGGTCTCGAGGCAACCTGCCTTGAAATTCGTAACCAAACCAGAATTATGAAATTTTCCCAACATGGAGCCGAACTTTTCTCTACCCTCAGCGACATTGGCCACACTCCTATCCCCCCCTATATTTCTTGGGATGATAAAGATCCAGAGGAACTCAAGCAAAAATACCAGACGACCTATGCCAAAATCGCTGGATCTGCAGCGGCGCCCACAGCTGGTCTGCACTTTACGCCTCAACTCGATGAAAAACTGCGTGCCGCTGGTTTCCAGATTGTGGAGGTTACTCTTCACGTCGGTCTGGGCACTTTTTTGCGGGTAAAAACTGAAGAAATCACAGATCACGCCATGCATTTCGAGTGGTTCTCACTTGATGCACACACAGCCCAGCTACTAAACCATGCCAAGGAAAATAATCATCCAATCATTGCGGTTGGAACTACTACAACTCGAGTTTTGGAAACTGTGGCGCGACATACTCAGAACTCAGCAGCTGCATCACATAAAACGAATCAGCTATTTGCCCCTCTCGAGGGAGAAACCAATTTATTTGTCTACCCACCCAGTAAAATGCTCTCAATTGATGGTATGATCACCAACTTTCACGAACCAAAATCAACATTGCTTATGCTAGTGAGTGCATTTTGTACTCAGCCCAACGCACCACATGAATTTACGAACTTTGCGCAAACAACTATTGGTAAAGCCTACACTCACGCCATCGAGAATAACTACCGTCTCCTCAGTTTTGGGGATGCAATGCTGATTGTGTAAAATAATTTTGCACTAAAGAAATGTTAGTTTTGCAAAAATTTACTCCTGCCCAACTTCATAGCGGACCATGCGGTTGACGACAAATTTTTCACCAATTTTGCCACTCAAACCCTTGACCATGTCACCTACGGTTGAATCTCGGCGAATACAATCTTGAGCCAAGAGCTCATCAATTGTTTCTGGTTGCATTGAGGCGACTTGCATTGCTACTTCTTGAGCCATGGCTCGAAATTCTTCATTTCTAGCCACGAAATCAGTTTCGCACAAAATCTCAACTAATGCAGCAATTTTTCCATTGGTGTGCACGTATGAAGCAATATAACCTTCTTTAGTTTCTCGATCAGCTTTCTTTTCAGCTCGTGCGAGGCCTTTTTCTTGGACCCACTTCTCTGCTTTGGCCATATCACCATTGCTTTCCTCGAGTGCTTTTTTTGCATCGAGTACGCCAGCGCCTGTTTTCTCACGAAGTGCTTTAATATCTGACATTGAAATTGCCATAGGTTCCTTTACGAATGAATTAGTACTTATTGTTAGCTCAAAATTCTCAAAGAAAAAACTGCGTTATTTGCCAGCTTTTCCAGCTTGGTATCCAGCTAAAACTGCTTCTACTACAAACTTGATACTACCCATAGCATCATCATTTGCAGGAATCGCAATGTCAACTGCTCGAGGATCTGCGTTGGAGTCAACCATCGCAATAACTGGAACACTCATTGTTCTTGATTCTTTAAGAGCAATATCTTCACGGACTGAGTCAATCAAGAATAAAGCATCTGGAGCCTGTTTAAGCTCTCGAATACCTTCAAAAAATCTGCGCAAACGTACAACTTCTTTTTCAAATTGGCCGCGCTCATATTTAGTGAATTTAGCAAATGCATTATTTTTAAGACCAGCTTCAAGCTCAGTCATTCTCTTGAGAGATTTACTTACTTGTTCCCAGTTAGTCAATAAACCACCCAACCATCTTGAAGTGATGTAGAAAACACCTGCTTCTTGAGCAGTTGCTTTTACGATCTCTTTTGCTTGGCGTTTGGTACCGACTATCAATAAGGTTTTTTTAGCTGCGCCGAGTTGATATGCGTAGTTGTAGGCAATAGTCAATTGAGCGGCAGTCTTGGCTAAATCAAAAATGTGCACGCCATCTTTTGCCATGTAGATGAACTCTTGCATCTTTGGATGCCATTTACTTGCTTGGTGTCCAAAATGAGCACCTGCCTCAAGTAATGCTGCTAAATCAAACTCTGGAGCTTTGTCTGGAAGCTGTGAAATATCAATTGCTGTGGTAGCTTTTATCATGGTGTCCTTGTTTGGCAGAAGGTCTTAACTTGCTGCACTGGTGCTCACTGCTTGTGAAATTCAGGACGAATGTCAGTGGCCCAATAAAATATATGTGAGTGTATTGTACCATATCATTTGGAGGATGATGCCAAGTCCACCGCATTCTCCATGAGACTGATGACCGTAACTGGACCAATACCGCCTGGTACAGGGGTGATGTAGACTGCTTTTGCGCCAGCGGAAGTTGATGAAACAGAAGTCAGACCACCATCAAACAAATTTTCCTCTTCAGTAATCAAATCTATATCTGGGCGAGGCTCGCCTACATCAATCAAAACGACTCCTTGGGATAGATCGCTACCTTTTATCAAACCGGCAACGCCAGTAGCAGAAATAACAATGTCTGCGTCATGTAAGAATTTGCCCTGGATTCGATTGCGCTCAAGCTCAGCTGAGCCAAATAAATGAACAGAAATTCCCAAATCAGCACCTTGAGCAGCAAGCAAAGCAAAAATCGGCTTACCTAACAAATCAGATTTTCCCAAAATATAAATTTTTTTGTCCAAATAGGTCTGCCAGCCAAGTACGTTTGCCGCATCCGCCAGAGAAATACAAACTGCTTTGACCGTCGCAGGCAACACTTTGCCCTGTTCCTGCCAAGTTCCATCTTGAATGGCCTTGAATGTGTCGGGATGCAAGCCATCCACATCTTTTTTGGGATCAATACGCGAAGTTAAAAGCTCCCACCAGGCATTGTAGGCACCACGGACATCTTTTGGCTCACCCTCAACTCGAGCGGCTTCCTTCCAAATAGATCGGCGAGGTTTTTGGATAATTATTCCAGTTACACTTGGGTCAGCATTGATTGTTGCTAGCAAATCCAGAACCGTTTGGATTGGATCTGTAATGTGTACTTGATGCAAGGTGTAGGTGATGCCAATTCTCGATGCAGCCTCCTGTTTGAGGTTGCTGTACAAGACACTGCCGCTATCTTCAGAAAATAAAAGGGCGGCAACATGAGGTGCAAAGTTTGGATTTGCAGCTTTGAGCTCACTCACTCGAGAAGTCAGAGCTTTTTCTCTTTCTTGAGCAGTAGTATGTCCGTTAAAAATGTGCATTATTATTTGATTTTTTTGACCATGTCCCAAATTTTTTGTACGTTAATTGAGTCTGGACCGAGATCATCTTGGCCTGGAACCTCAAGAATGAGGGGGACTTGCTTTTTGGGATCCTCCTGCTGAATATATTTGGCAGCCTGACTCAAAAAATGGGCAAAATCCTCAAGTGGGATACTCCCCTCCCCTATATTTGCGTGGCGATCTGCGCCGCTGGCAAATGTGTCTCGACTATCATTGACGTGAATAACTCGTAAATCAGACCACAAAGTATATCGAGTAATAGCCTGCACCATTGTTTCAGATTTTTGTGTATTGGTTTTTAATGATAGATTCTCCCCTACCCTTTCGCTGAGACTGTACCCTGCTGCAAACGCATGACAGGTATCCATACACCAACCAAGACGAGGGTTTTTGATAGTATCAAGCAACCAGCGAATTTCTGCCAAATCACTCGAGAGCTTCCCCTTCTGCCCTGCCGAGTTCTCAATCAAAAAATGGGATTCTGGAAATTCTGCCTGGGTGGCAGCTAAAATCATGGTAATTTGCTGCGCGACTTGCTCTTTAACCGCATCCCATCCCCTGCCTAAATGACTGCCCAGATGGACAACCACGCCGGCTCCGCCAATTTTGGCATCGAATTTCAAATCAAACTCGAGGACTGCGCGAGATTTTTCCAACTGGTCCGGGTTTTCTGACGCCAGATTCACCAGATACATAGCGTGTGTCACAATTGGCGTGATATCCAGCTGGTTTTGAGTCTTCATAATCTCTGGAGTCACAATTTTTTCCAGATCTGATCTTCTCCAAGTGCGTGGACTAGCCGAAAAAACCTGTAAAGCATTGCAACCAATAGCACTGGCACGCTCGACAGCCTTGTGAATGCCGCCTGCAGCAGACATATGTGCGCCAACACGAAAGGTTCCAGAATGTGATGTATGTAGTTGATTATTGGATATCATGGTGAACTGTATTGTACTTCACCAGAGCTACCATACAAACAGTGGATATGATTCTGCTAGTTTTTTGACTTCTGCTCGAATCGAGGATAATTCTTGTTCATCTTTGATTTTTTGCTTGAATTGAGCAATAAATTTAGCTCGCATTTTTTTGTCATTTGGCAACGGATATTTCGCAATAATATCAGTAACTTGCTTAATCCACTTTGCGATTTGCTTCATTTGTGGCTCTTTCATACCTCGAGTAGTCACCAATGGAGTGCCTAAGCGAAGCCCAGATGGATAAAATGGTGAGCATGGCTCATGAGGCACCGTATTTCTATTTGCATACATGCCAGCCAGATCGAGAGCGTACGCCAATTGCGTGCCCAATCCTAAACCAAGTGGCGATAAATCCACAACCATGAGGTGCGTTTGGGTGCCACCGCCGACCAAAGTCAACCCTTCTGCCTTGAGCGCATCCGCCAAAACATCAGCATTAAGTCGAATTTGCTTGATGTATTTCTTATATTCAGGTGTGGCAGCTTCGGCAGCGGCAATTGCAATGGCAGCAGTAGTAGCGTTGTGTGGACCGCCTTGCAAGCCTGGAATTATGGCACTATCAATTTTTTTGGCCAACAATGGATCTCGCTGCAAACCCTTGTGCGTAACCATAATCATGGCACCTCGAGGTCCACGGAAGGTTTTGTGCGTTGTGGACATAATCACATCTGCCTGAAGTACTGGAGATGGGTGTTCTCCCCCAATAATCAGCCCTGTCACATGCGATATATCGGCGACAAGCCAAGCACCAACTTCGTCAGCAATTTCTCTAAATTTTTGGAAATCTAGTTCAAATGGATAGGCGGTGTTTCCAGCCACAATGACTTGAGGTTTGTGTTCATGGGCTAGCTTTCGCAGTTCATCAAAATCAATTCTGGCCTGGTCATTAAGTGAATACTGCACACTCTTGTAATACTTGCCAGAAAAAGTAACTTTGGGATGCCCATGTGTAAGATGTCCACCATGATTGAGTTTGAGTCCCATGATGGTATCTCCCGGCTCAAGTAACGCAAAATAAATTGCCAAATTTGCTGGAGATCCAGAATAGGGCTGCACATTGACATGTGCCACATCAAATAAATTTTGTACTCTTTTTCGTGCTAATAGCTCGATTTCGTCGATAAATTGATTTCCTTCGTAATAGCGCTGTCCGGCCATACCTTCGGAATACTTGCTGTTTAAGCAACTCGATAACACACTTTGAACTTCCGGAGAGGAATGGTTTTCTGACGCAATCAATCCAATCATTTCTGTCTGGCGTTGCTGTTCCTTCTTTATTAACTCAAAAATTTGATCTTTTGTATCTACCATAAGCACTACTATATCACAGACAAAAACCAGTTTTGGGGATATAATTATCCATGACAATCGCCACAAAACTCTCACTTCTCCAAAATAGATTTCTTGAATCTGCATTTATAAAGGACGCCGAAAAAGGCTATATCGTTGTGAAGGATTTTAACCTGAGCATCGACCCTGATATTTTGGAAATTGCCTCGAGTTGCTGGGCGAAACAATATCACCACGATACTCATATCGACGCAATTGTCGGTCTGCCAGATGCTGGCTCGAGGCTTGTCTCGATTTTGGGCAGTATGTTGCGGGTCAAGACAATTTTGCCATCAAAGCGTAGCACAACCGTGCCTGGAGCTTGGCAAGACGTGGTCAGTTTCAGCAATAATTCTTTTACCATGGACACGCAAGATATCCGCAGTCACATTGGATTTGTGAAACCGGGGATGCGAGTGCTATTGGTTGACGACGTTGTGGCCCACGGCACTACTGCTATTGCCGCCATTTCTGCGCTGCAAAAGGCAGGGATTGAAGTTATGGGAATGGCCGCGTTGTTTGATAAAACCTGGCAACATGGCGTGGAGCGCGTGGCGCAAGAAACTGGCGTCGAGGTTTTTTCATTGATTAGAATCGAAAAAATTACCCCTGAGGGCGAAGTGGTGTTGCAAAAGGCGTAAGTTACAAAAAACCTAGGTGAAATCTTACCACCTGGCTTACTCCCACTCTGTTGTGCCAGGTGGTTTAGGGGTTAGGTCATAAACTACTCGAGAAATTCCCGGAACTTCCTGCATAATTCGCGTAACCATGGCTTTGAGTGCTTCAAGTGGCATTTCTTTGCCTGGCAAAGCCGGCACACCAGTCATAAAGTCATTGGTGATGAGTGTGCGGATTCCAATCGAGCGATTGCCTGGTGTCCCAAAATGCACTGGGAACGAAACAACCGGCACCTGACTAATTGATCGAAACAAATTATATTCGGCCAAAACTTCATTTACTATTTGATCCGCATGGCGAACTTGAGCTACTGATTCTGGGGTAAGAGTAGTTGGAGTGATTTCTGTAATTGGCGCTTCTGAATTACCAGTACCAGCTGTGGCACTTTCGTTACCATCAAACATATAGACTATTCTATTTACGTTTTGAAACTTTGCTGGAATTTTGAGCGCAATTGTACTCAATTCTTCCCAATTCTGTGGACCAGTCAATCCTACGATATAGCTATATGTGCGACCATCACCTTGTACGCCTACAGTTCGAACTGGCAGCAAGGTTGCCGAGTAAGGCGTAGTCACGAACTCCCTAAGTCGAGCATTAATCTCATCAAAATCACTGGTCATGTAGGGCTGCGTGCTGCATAAAATACGAATTGCCAAACCTGGACCAGGAAATGGCTGACGCCAGATCAGCGCATCAGGCAAACCAAGCAACTTGCCAAGTTCGCGCACCTCATCTTTGTGATATTCGGACAATGGTTCAACTACACGCCCAGCTTCACGAAGCTCACGAACCAAGGCTGTATCGTTGTGGTGTGTTTTTATAACTGTCGCATTGCTACTCACAGTACTCGAAGCACTTTCGATCAAATCAGGACGCAAAGTTCCCTGAACCAAATAGGTGTTGTCCTTTGGCAATTTAAGATCCTCGAGGGCTTGATTCGCGACTCGCATGAAGGTATCACCAATAATTTTGCGTTTTTGTTCAGGATCGGTGACTTGAGTTAATTCTTCGGTTTCAACGGATGAATCAGCAGATTTGATCGTGGTTCGACCATGCAAAAAAGTGTCCGTAGCATCTACCACGGTAATATCCAGACCATGAGCCATGAGTGCCTCTTTAACCAGCTGGCTCTCCCCTGCTCTCATAAATCCACTGTCGATGTGGACAGCAAAAACCTTGTCTTTTCCCAGCGCTTTGGTGGCCAAAGCCGCCGAAACGGTTGAGTCCACGCCGCCACTAACTAAAACTAAGGCATAGCCATCACCAATAGTATTTCGAATGTATGAAAGCGCCTGCTCTTCTCGATCCGCAACCGAAAAAGTGCCAGCAAATCCCGCAATCTCAAACAAAAAATTTCGCAAAATATCCATGCCGTGCGTTGTAATATCCACCTCTGGGTGAAACTGCACACCATACAACTGTTTTTCTTGATTTTCGATACCAGCAATCAGGTAATCTGACATAGCGGTTGTTCGAAACCCCTGTGCGACTTGGTCGACAGTATCGCCGTGGGTCATGAGCACATCTTGAGTTTGGTCGAGGTTTTGGAATAATGGCGAGTCGGTCTGCACACTAATGGTTCGAAGACCATCTTCGCGGATGTCCTTTCGCTCCACAGTGCCGCCAAACACATAATTCATGAGCTGCATGCCATAACAAATACCCAGAATTGGCACATTGAGTTCAAAGAGAGCGGGATCATATTTCGGCGCGCTGTCGGCGTACACACTCTCGGGGCCACCAGAAATAATGATTGCTCGATATTTCTTGAGTTCATTGACTGGAGTGTTGAGGGGCAAAATAATTGACTCAACTGCCAACTCCCGGACTCGACGGTCAATGACTTTTGCATACTGCGCGCCCGCGTCAAGAATAGCGAGTTGTTGGGAGGGGGTGTGTGTTTGGTTTGATGGAGTAATCATGATGTTACGATTGATTGTACCTTATCAATTAGTATACGAGCATCCGCGGAATTCTGTTCAAAATCGGCTACTTGGGATTCGTCGATGACAATAACCGGTATGCCCATTTGCACCAACTTTTTTTCTAGGGCTACCAAACCGAGCTCTAGTTGTTCTAGATACTCCTTGGTGTAAAAAGCCAGCTCGTAATCTCGACCACGTTTTTTGATTCGGGCCAGCAAAGTTGGCAAACTGTACCTGAGACGAACTACACACGACCGTGAGATATATTCTGATGCAAACGAATCAAATAGCTGTTCGTATAACTCCCATTCTGGCAACGAAATATTTTGGACTAACAAATGGCTATGCGTGTAAACCCAACTCATGAGCAAGCCGCTATCAACCAATACCAATTTTCCCTGATTTTCTGGATTCTGCCCTTTATCATGCTCGATTGAATACTTTTGGATCATTTTTGATCGCTCATACGTCAGCCACAGCTCATTGGTAAATGCCCATCTGGGGACATCTTGTAAATATAAATCTCTAAATGGATCGAGTGTCTGAAACAAATCATCGGCATAGAGTGGCTGTGCATCGAGTGCTTTGAGCAACAGCGGCATCGCCGTCGACTTACCCGATCCTATGTTGCCAATGATGGTGAGATAGTTAGGAGTGGGCATAATCTAACTATACATTATTCTTGTTTATGAAGTGCATATTTTATTTTTTGCAGCTCAAATGTTTCTGCAAGGGTATCCCTCTTAAATGTAACTTTACTTTTTTCATTTGCTGGAGATTGATCCTTAACTAAAATAACAAATTTTTTCAAAT
>CAZOZK010000021.1:0-13930 GCA_964584245.1 uncultured Pseudomonadales bacterium
TTTAGGGTGTGATATATCCACCAGTGATAACTATTTTCATAATCCATATTTAATTTTTTTTAGTAGTACTGATGGTATCAAGTTTGGCTAAAATACCTGTGCCAAACAGTACCATAACGAGCGATGAACTACCATAGGAAAAAAATGGTAGTGGCATGCCTTTCAACGGTATGAGCGCTACTAACGCTGCTAAATTAATGATTGCTTGTAAACTAATCCAGACGATAATGCCGCACGCAAGCAAGTATCTAAAAGGATCTGAAGCTTGTTTTCTGGCAATTTTCCAACCTAAAGCACCATACGTTGCGTAGAGCAAAATAATTGCACTTGAGCCCAAAAATCCAACTTCTTCGGCGGTGATGGCAAAAATTGAGTCGGTGCTAGGTTCAGGAATAAATGCGACTTTTTGACGAGAGTTTCCGATGCCTTGTCCAAGTACGCCTCCTCTGCCCAGCGCCAAGGTGATCTGTCGAATATGGAAACTGGCACCGAGTGGATCTCTATCTGGGTTAATAAAAGTCAGAAAACGTTCAGTTCTGTATTGAGAGCTAAAGATTGCAATAGCTGTAAACAAAAGTATCGAGACACCTATGAGTACAACCCATTTAGTTTTACCACCCGCAAGAAAAAATAATCCGCCACAAATAGCTGCAAGTAGCAATGTTGAGCCCAAATCTGGCTGGAGTATCACTAACCCAATGGGAACTAGTGACATGGTTAAAAATGGGAGTAGTCTTTGATGTCGACTAAGCGTGTAGGCGAGCCCAATAATCACCCCCAATTTTGCAATCTCAATTGGTTGCACAACGGTGATATCAAAAATAGAAATCCACCTTTGCGCTCCATTAAATTCTTGTCCAATTCCCGGAACAAATACCAGTAGTAATGCAAAAATACTTCCTAAGTACATGACTGGCGCTAGTTTTTTGAGCAAGCTGGTTGGGGTGAGTAACCCAACTCCCATAGCAAAAATTCCAATTGCTAAACCAATACTCTGTTGTCGAACAAAATAATATTGATCACCAAATGTGTTTAAGCCTTCGGTTGTGGAGGATTCAAAAACAAACAAAAGTCCAAGGATACACAAAATGCTTGTAATGATTAAAAGTGATTTCATACGTGTTCAGATACGTGCTCTGTACACCTACGATTATAGAAGTGATAGCCACACTCCGAATAGGGTCAACATGATCTGAACCAACCATGCGCGTTGCACAATCTTTGGTTCTTCCCAGCCATTTTTTTGAAAGGTGAGGTGGATTGGTGCTGCAGGAAAGATTTTTTTCTTGCGATATTTTTTGGAGAGTAACTGGACTAAAGATGATGATACTTCAATCACAAAGATGAAACCAACTATTAATAATCCGGCAACTTTGCCAAGTAATAAACCAACTACAGCGAGTGTTGCGCCAAACGCTAAGGCTCCTACATCACCCATAAACATACGAGCTGGAAACACGTTGAAATATAAAAATGAGATGAGTGATCCTAACCAAAGGGCAATGAAAATAGAAAGTGGGACATCAAGAATAGATGCTGAGAGCACCCACAATCCAAATAAACAAATCATAAGAGTGCCTGCAGCAAGACCATCAAGTCCATCGGTAATATTGACTGCGTTTGCAAACGCGACTATCACAAAGGTCGCAAAGGGAATATACAGCCAACCCATATGGAGTGTGTAGTTGAAAAATGGAATGTGTACGAATGAGATGCCTAGTTGTAGATACATCAAAGTACCAATTATGCCGGCCAAAATGAGTTGCAAAATAAGTTTGTACTTCATGCGTAGACCAAAGAATTTTTCTTCTTCAAGGCCAAAAAACTTTTTAACGTCGTCATATAAACCAAGTAATCCAAAAGAAAGAAAGGTGAAAAATAGTATGTTGATTTCTGCCTGAGCATCCTGGTGATTACTGGTGACATCAATCCCAGCCATACTCAATATTGGCAAGATAACTGCGAAAAGTGCAGATACCACAATAATCACTAACAATCCGCCGCCGACTGGGGTGCCGGCTTTGATTTTATGAAATGAATCAAAAATGGGAGTGAGCATACCAAAAGCATCTCTGGTTTTTTGTTGAGCCCGCTGAAATTTGAGAAAATAGAGAGTGTTAATAAATGGCACGATTAATGCACTGGTCACAATAAATGAGACTAATAATAAACCGAGTAACAATACGAGGGATCCCATACGTGTCTTTACTAATTCTTATACTCTCTCTATCTTAGCACCCATTGAGCAAAGTCGGCTATCTAAATCTTCATACCCGCGATCAACTTGAGTCGTGTTTGTCAAAGTTGTGGTACCGTTGGCAATCATTGCTGCAAGAATGAGTGTCGCTCCTTGGCGTAAATCTTGAATTTCGAACGTTCCAGCTTTGAGAGCGGTTGGTCCGGTGATTGAAATCGCGTGAGGAGTGTCTTGTGATGTCTCGTCTAAATTAAAGTTGTATGTTGTTTGTGGATCAGCCACAGGAATGTGTTTGTACTCGATTTGCGCACCCATTTCTTGCAGTGCTGGCACATATTGGAATCGTTTGGACATAACTGTTTCATGAAGAATACTTGTGCCTTGGCACTGGGTCAGCAACGTAGCCATGAGTGGCTGCCAGTCGGTCATAAAGCCTGGTTCAATTTCGGTAGTAATATCTGTTGCGGTGAGTGGGCCTTTGTAGTAAAAGCGAATACCATAATCGCCAATTTCGTATCCAGCACCAATTTTTTCGAGTACTTGCAAAAATGCCTCAAGGTGCTCAGCTCGAGCATTTTCGATTATGACGTCGCCTTTAGTGGCGATGGCTGCACAAGCATAACTCACGGCTTCATTACGATCGGGAATAATTTTGTGGATAGTTCCGTGTAATTTGGAAACGCCTTCTATGCGAATAGTGGTTGGAGTAATTCGCTCAATCTGTCCACCCATGTTGTTCAAAAATTTAATCAGGTCGTCGACTTCTGGTTCTTGTGCTGCATTTTCTAAAACGGTCGTGCCTTTTGCAAGTACGGCAGCCATGAGTAGTGTTTCGGTTCCGGTATGTGTATTCTTTGCAAATCGATAGGTTGTGCCGACAAGCTGGTCTGCAGAAGCAAAAAACATGCCGTCACGTTCTTCTACTGTTGCTCCGAGGGCTTCAAGGCCTTGGAAATGTCGTTCGAGTGGACGTTTGCCAATACGATCTCCTCCAGGGGTTGGGACGACTGCTTTGCCAAATCTATGCAGTAACACTGGGATAAACATGTTAGAAAATCTCCCCTGAGATCCATGTTCAGGTTTGATAACATGGTTAGTCATTCCAGAAGGATTCACAAAAATTGCGCGCTCACATGAACGATCTGTCGTGCCACCAAGATAATCAATAATGTCGGCTACTAGGGTTACGTCACTTATATGTGAAAAGTTAAGTAGTCTTGATTCTGAGTCTGCGAGAATTGATGCAATTAACAATTTGTACGAGGCATTTTTTGCTCCACCAATTCGAACTGATCCGTGGAGTGGCGTTCCTCCAGTTACTAAAAAGGTATTGTTAGTTGCTGTTGTGGTGGACATAGGGATTATTATAGCTTAGTCTAGCTACTTTAGTAAAAATACTTCTTCTTTGAGATCTACGTCAAACTGTTTTTTGACTTCTTGTTTGATGAGCCAGATTAACTCTTGCACCTGTGCAGCAGTGCCAGTTCCATCATTGATGATAAACGCAGCGTGCTTGTGGCTGACACTGACTCCTCCAATTGTTTTACCTTTGAGTCCTGCTTGATCAATTAAAAATCCACCGCCAATATAGGCTCGTTCTTTAAATTGTGGAAAGAGCTCTCGTAATTTTGGTGTGTTTGGCGTGTTTTGAAAGATGCAGCCTGAGCTTGGTGCGCCGAGTGGCTGAGTTTGTGCGCGGTATCTGGTTGCTTCTGCAATCAGATTTTTTGAGGTTTCTGCGTTGCCTGGGGTGAGGTCAAATTCTGCGGCCAGAATGATTTCTTTGGATGTGTGAAATCGTGATGAATCGTACCCGAACTCGCATTCTTCGTTTGATAGCCATTTCGTGGTGCCATCTTTTTGGGCGATTTTTACTCGAGTGATGTGTGTGCCAATTAGACTTTCTAGGTAGTGAGCATTATTGTAAATTGCACCACCAACAGTGCCAGGAACACCTAAGAAATACTCAAGGCCGGTTAATCCAAGTTGTACTGTTTTTCCGACCATAAGTGCAGTTTTTGTGCCGGCACCAACGAGTATTTTTGTTTTGGAGTCAGACACTAACTCGCAGTAGGTGTTTGTTAAATGAATGACTAAGCCTTGTACTCCTTCGTCGCCAACAATCACGTTACTTGCACCGCCAAAGAGTGTGACTGGGATGTTTTTATTGGTGCACCAAGCGAATACTTTGGCAATACTATCCTCATCAGAAATTTCTACATAGACCTGTGCAGGTCCGCCCATTTTGAAGTATGTTTTTTGAGCTAAGGGATAGGTTTCATGAAAAGTTAAATCTGGAAATGCTTGCTGAATCTCTGAAACAAAAGATGATTGTGATGTGTTTACTATCAGGTCGTGGACTTGATAAATATCTCCTGCTCCAAGAGTGACGCAGACGTCGCCTGGTTTGAGAGTTTGAGTGAGGTATTTCTTGAGTTCAGGTATGGTGTGAACTGTTGTAGCGTTGATTTCTTGGGCCACCATTTCTGAAGTAATTGTTGTATCAATTGATTCTCGTGCAGATGCAAAAATATCGAGCAGAACTACTTCATGCGCGAGTGAAAGACTTGTTACAAAGTCGGTAAATAATTCTTTGGTTCTTGAGTATGTATGTGGCTGAAATGCAAAAAGTACTCGTTGGTTTGGATACCAGTTTTGGAAAGCTTCGATAACGGCAGCTAGTTCGCTTGGATGATGGGCATAGTCGTCGTAGTACCGCACGCCATTTTTCTCGCCAATAAATTCTGCTCTACGTTTGGTTGAGTGAAATTGCTGTAGATATTTTGCTCCATTTTCTAGGCTAACTCCAGCAACTTTGGCTGCTGTTAGTGCGGCAGTGGCGTTGAGTAGGTTATATTCTCCTGGGATTGCTAGCTCGAGAGGAAGATCTGTTTTTTGAGTTTTCTCTTGAGGATTTTTTGCGTTGAGTAGGCCTTTTGTTTTGCCAGGGCTAAAAGAAATTGAGCTCAGTTCTATGTTTGGTTGATTTTTTGTGCCGTAGGTGATGACTTGGTATGTATGTGCAAATTCGTTTGCAAATGTCATGAGAATGTCATCATTACTGTGGAGAATAAGCGTAGAAGGTGATTGGTATGATTTAGCAGCAGTATCTACACTACTATTGTGTTGATTTTTCTTGGCATCGAGCAGCGAAAAGAATCTGCGGAAAGTATCTATGGTGTGGTCTAGGCCGGTGTACACATCGGGATGGTCGTAGCGCAGGTTTGGGCAGACAATGATTGATGGTTGCAGGTAGGCAAATCGTGGGATGTGGAGTTCGCCAGTTCTGGCCAATTCAGGTTCTGTCACGTATTCATCCGCCTCGATCACAAAGTAGCGGCTATCGCTTCGTAGTGCCCCAGTTTGTGCCATGCCAGGTATGCTTCCAACACCGATTGAGTATGATGGTGGTTGTGAAATCTGTCCATCTTGCCATGCCTTTTCAAGTATCCAGGCAATCATAGCTGAAATTGTAGACTTTCCACCTACTCCACACACGGCGATGACTTCTTTTTGGTTGGCAATGCTTGCGATCGCTTCTGCTTGGGTCCAGACTGGAATTCCCTGTGTTACTGCGGCAGCAACTTGAGGATTTTTCTGTGCGTGGTGGGCTGAAGTATAAATCACACACTCGGTTTGCTCTGGCAGTGCTGTCTCAAAAGAAGTATCAATAGTAATTGAATGCGCATCTAACAGCGGCTGGGTCACAAAAGATTCGGCCAGGTCAGATCCGCGCACCTGCTTGCCTGCGTCCAGCAAACACTGTGCAAGTGAGGTCATTGCCACTCCTTTTATGCCCACTAAATAATAGTGCGTGTAATCGAGTAGGTTGGTTCGTGCTTGTGGCCAGTCTTGTGTATTCATTTTAGGAGTTAAACAAAATCGTTGGTATGTAACTCTGCTACTGTATTAGTGATCGTAAAACTGGAATCAATTTCTTTGAGTCGTGTCGCAGTACTGATCGATGCGCGACGTCAGATTTTGGTTTAATGTAGGCTTCATCGCTTAGAATCGGTGCACGAACTACACGAGTGTCATCGTTTAAATCATCATCAACGGGAAACTCTTCGTGCTGTGCGTATTGGGTTAGGATCTCAGCAGAAATTACTTGATCATTCATGATTATTGTAGTTACGGGTTTGCCAATGGTATCCTCTATTCTACTAACATGATCATGGGCACTCATATCTTTTGTTTGAGTGGATCGAGTCATTAAATTGAGCAGGTACAACACTTTTGCGCTTGAGTTTGCAAATGCTTCTTTGGTTCCCGAGCAGACCAATGCTGGCATGATACTGGCATAAAAATCGCCAGGACCAATGATGATATAGTCTGCGTTTTGAATGGCTGCTTGTGCACGTGGGTTAATACTTGCCTCTGGAACTAACTCAACACGGTCAATTTTTTTTGATGGTGCTTCAGGTTGATCAAGAAAATCCTCACCAATTATTTCTGTGCCGTCATGATAAATGATTTTAAGATCTACCGTGGTAGTGGTTGCAGGAATTACTTCTCCTTCAATACGAAAAATTTGGGTAGCTTTTTGCAAGGCCTCATCGGTACTCCCAGTCATATCTTGTAGAGCAGTGAGAATTAGGTTGCCCATGTTATGACCTTTCAAGCCATCACCTCGATCGAATCGATACAAAAGCAGATTACGAATCCACTCTTGGCCTTCGTTTTCCGCTAGGGCTGCCAAAGATTGGCGCAAGTCGCCAACAGGCTGAAAGCCAAATTCATCACGAATTCGACCAGCTGATCCACCATTGTCAGATACGGTAATGACTGTTGAAACTGATGTATCTAAATGTTTGAGTGCGGAAGTGACTGGATAAATGCCGGTGCCGCCACCAATGACAACAATTTTTTTCATACGCCCTTTTTTGTGGTAGTTTTAATGCCCATTGACTTGAGAATATCTCTAGCGGCTTGTCGGTCATCCCAAGGATACTCGGTTGTGCCGTAACACATACTTTGTTCGTGGCCTTTGCCAAATATGCCAACAATATCGCCTTTTTTGGCAACTTGAGTCAAGGCGAAACGAATTGCATCTCCCCGATTGGCAATTGAAGTGATTTTATCGTGATGGGCAGTTAATTGTTCTTTCATTTGGCGAATAATACTCCAAATATCTTCTGTTCGTGGATCCTCAGCAGTAAAAATGACTTTATCTGCTAGTTCTGTGCTTATACGACCCATGAGCGGTCGTTTGCCCGTATCACGAAGTCCAGCACAGCCAAAAACAGCTATCAAGCGAGATTGTTTGTTGGGTAGTTGCTCGCGCAGCGCCTGCAGTGTAGATTGTAGAGCTTGTGGTGTGTGAGCGAAATCGACAATAACTCTAAAAGGAGTTTTCACTATCTCTTCCATTCTGCCTGGAATGCCCGCAAAGGTTTTGAGTCCAGCCATAAAATCAGCATTTGAGATACCAAGTTGCTGGGAAATAGCATAGACCAATCGAGCGTTTGAGTGGTTATATGCTTCAACAAATCGAGCTTTAATTGCTTCATTAACTTTGTAGTAGATGCTATCTTGAAGGCTGTAAGTATCAAATCGCTGGCGAACAGAACGTAAATGTCGTTTGAGCATTGGTGCAGATCCGTCATCATCATTAATAATCGCGAGCTCTGCAGAGGTCAAAATCTCTGCCTTAGCCTCGAGATAATTCTTGTAGGTAATGTGGTAATCAAGATGTTCGTGAGTAATATTGGTAAGTCCAGCAATAATTGGGTGGATTCCCCAGTTTCGATATTGATATGCGCCGTGGGAAGTCATCTCTAAAACAACATATTCAATACCGCGATCAACCATTTTTCGAAGAATGCCGTGTAGTTGCGCTGGATCTGGTGAAGTTACGTGGAAGCCGGTATCAATAGTTTCGTCATCAATATAAGCTGCGACAGTGCTCAACAAAGCAACTCGTTTGCCGGCAGTTTTGAGTGTGTGATACAACAAAGTACTCGAGGTGGTTTTGCCATCGGTGCCGGTAATTGTAATGATTTTGAGTTGCTTGGCTGGATAGCGAAATTGTCGCTCTGCACGATAGCCACGAATCAACCCCGTCTTAACGAAATGATATGGTCGTTTGAGTCTATAAATGAGTGTATTGAGTGGCATAGTAATCTACTAACTAATCACGTCTATTATACTTTATCCGGTGGTATTTCGAGAAGTAAATGTAATTTATTTGCTACTCGGTGCCAGAGTGGGGCGGCTGTTTCGGATGCCCAAGGTGACGTCGTTGGTTCAACTAACTTTACCAGCATAGCATATTTTGGATTTTGTGCGGGCGCGAAGCCCACATAACTGGCAATTGTTCTATCATCTGCATAGCCTCCCTCGACGGCAATTTGGGCAGTTCCAGTTTTGGCAGCAACTGTATGTGTTTTCGATGTGGTCCATTTTGCCTCACCGTACTCGGCGGCGGCCACCATCATTTGGGTGGTTTTTTGTGCGGCTTCTGGTGATATCACTTTTCGTACCTCTTTTGGCTCCACAGCAATAGTTGTGTTTGTGATGGGATCATACAGCGACTCGAGCAAACTAGGCTGCATCATCACTCCATTATTGGCGATGGTGGCGATTGCGCGGAGCAACTGCATACTGGTGACCGATATTCCTTGACCAAACGATCGTGTTGCTAGCTCAATGGGTCCCCATTTTGTAGGAAACGGCGTGTCTCGGTCTTCTTGCATTTCGTCTGTAGTGTACTCGCCAATGCCAAATTGCTGCATGTAGTTTTTGAATGAATCTGCTCCAAGTTCCTGGGCAATGTAGACCATGGCGGTGTTATCGGATTTGCTCAAAGCTTCGGTCATAGTGACGTCTGGCGTGTACTGGTTGTTCCAGGTTTTAATTTCGTATTTTCCAATCCCGACTGGCTGTGCACAACGAGGGCATTTTGTATCTGGATTGATGACACCGGCGTCGAGTCCAGCCGCCACTGTCAACGGTTTGAACGTTGAACCAGGCTCATACAAATCTGAAACAGCCGAGTTTTTATAGAGTTTTTGATCAAATTGATAAAATACTTCAGGGTCATAATTAGGATAACTGGCTAAGCCGAGAATTTTGCCGGTACTTGGATCCAAAACAATAATTTCACCAGCCTGTGCTCCGTACCGCTCTAGGGCATTGCGAAGTTCAAGTTCAATAGTGTGCTGAACATCTCTACGAATACTCAGCTTTACATCTCGGCCATTAATACCGTTTGGTTGAGATTTTGCCTTGAAAAGTTGAAAACCAAAAGCGCCGGTATCAATATTTGTCTGGAAATGTCTTTTTTTGAGTTCGTTATTGAGTGCCCCTTCGATACCAAAATAGCCAATGTCTTCACCATACGTGTCTTTGCCAACAAAACCAATCAGCTGAGCAGCCATGGAGCTCTCAGGGTATGAGCGAATCATGTACGGATCAAAACCTATGCCGTTGATGTTTAGATTAGCAATGGCATCTTTAAGTTCTTGAGAAATTTTTGGCGCTAATGCAACCCAATTTGCATTGTTGTTTGTGAGGCGTGCAGATAGAGATGCGTTGATGGCTTGGACCGTGAAGGTTTCTGGATCAGTAGTTTTAGTTTCGACATTGAGAATTTCCCCAGACTGGGTTGCTGTTGTGGTATCACTATCAGTATCGGCAACAGCGTTTTTTTGCTCACCGAGTGATCGCGCCAACTTTGCTTCAAGTTCTTTGGCTTGTTTTTCGTAATACTGCGCAAGCAATGGGCTGATGGCAGAAATAGTCAGATTTGTATCAACAATATCTTTTGGAGTAGCAAATAATCGGTAGACCGTTTCGTTGCCAACCAAGGTATAACCATCACTAGTAGTAATCGTCCCCCGTTTGCCAGAAAATGCTATGGTTTTTTGATATTGGGATTGGGCAATTGCCTCGAGAGAATCACCTTTAATAATTTGCCAGTAAAATAGTCTGCCAATAATGGTAAAAAATCCCAGATAAATACAAATAGCAACTATCCAACTTCTTGATCTATATTTCATGTGATGGCACAGTATAGCAAGTTATCAAACTTGAGTTAGACTTATTTTAATGCGAGTTGATTGTTGAGTGATACCTGAAGAGGTGCAGTAATTGGTTCAAAAGTAAGTGTTTCATCTGAAACTACAGCAACTGCTTGAGCAAGTTGTACTGTCGATGAGTTTTGTGCTAGCTGTTGTTCTAGAGATACTTTTTGAGCACTCAGTTCTCGTAGTTCTGATCGATAGCCAATAACTACACTTCCGGTAAAAAGTGTTTCAAAAACTTTGTATCCTACAACACTAAGGACTAGTGCGAAGTAGGTGAGGTAGGTAAGTGTTTTTTTGTTCATAGTTTTTGTGTTGGTTATTCGGTTGCTATTCAGGTTTTTATACTAGTTGTTATTTTTTTATAAATATTCGTAATTTTGCGCTGCGAGATCGAGGATTCTTATCAACTTCCGCTTGATCTGGCTGTAGTAAATCGAGTGCTTCTCCATGTCCGGCTTGCTCTTGAGCTCTGAAAAAGTGTTTGACTAAACGATCTTCTCCTTCATGAAAAGCGATAGTGACTACTCTTCCACCTGGCTGAAGTAGTTTGATTGCTTGAGGAAGAACGTCTGCAATATTATCTAGCTCGCCGTTGACGATAATGCGCAGTGCTTGGAAGACCTTAGTTGCAGGATGCAATTTACTTCTATTTCGTTTGACTCTAGATATCAAATCAACCAATTGACTGGTTGTTTGAATTGGGTTTGATCTTCGCTGAGTCACGATTGCTTTTGCAATTGCCCGTGCTGCTTCTTCGCCGCCATATTCTCTAAAAGAATCTGCAAGTTGTTGCTCGCTGAGTGCAGCCAGCAATTGTGCTGCTGTGACTCCCAGGCGATCATCCATGCGCATGTCCAGTGGACCGTTGCCGGTAAAGGAAAAACCTCTTTCTTGATTAGTTAACTGATCTACACTTGTGCCAAAATCAAACAAAATTCCTGCAAAGGTATTGTCTGTTTGTGCGGCATATTGTTCGACTGTTGCGGTGAGTTGACTAAAGTTTGCGCGAGCAAGGATTAGTTTGCCCTCAGAAATATAGTCCGCTAAGAAAATGGTGCCGTAGTTGATGGCTTCTTGATCGTAATCAAATGCCAGCACGTTGCCGCCTTTTTCTAAGATAACCTTCGTGTGTCCACCGCGGCCAAATGTGCCATCGATATACCATTGTCCTGGCTTTATATCTAAAGCAGTAATGGTATCTGCTAACATAACTGGCTGGTGTTGTGCTTCTGGCGTTGTCATACTGTTTCTTTAGTTTCTATCTGCTCTGCTATCTGCTCGGCAGAGTTTTCGAGTGTGTCTAAGTACTTGTGGTAGCGGTTTTGATCCCAAAGTTCTATGTATTGGAAGCTACCAACCACGACCACTTCTTTTGTTAAGTGTGCAAACGTAGTCAAGTACTCGGGCAGTAATACTCGACCTTGTTTGTCTAATGTAACTAAGCGAGCGTCATTGACCATGTAGCGCATGAAGTCTCGATTTATTTTTTTTGTGAATGTGCGCTCTGAGAGCTCTTGTACTTGTTTCTCAAATGTTTCTGGTCGAAATAAAAATAATCCCCCATCTAAACCTCGAGTGATTATCCAATCACTACCAACTTCTCGGAATACTTTAGGCAAAGAAACTCTTCCTTTGTCTTCCAATCGGTGATAGTATCGACCTATAAACATTTTTTATTCGGCCTATTTACCATTTATTACCACTAATATAATCTCACCTGACCTCAATCGAGTAAACCCGCAACTTAATTCGGGTAAATTGTTAGACTAATTGTTTAATATAAGGATTTGAATTTGTTGAAAAATCGCAATGAGCTTGTGTGATGTACACTCGTCTGTTAGAATCAGATTTCATCATTCTGATGTGTAACAAATATGTAAGGAGAGTATGGGAAAAGGACCTAGAGCTGGAACAGAACAAGAAAATGATTTTGGTTTTGACAAAAATTCATTGGGAGAAACACAAGATGCTGCAATTATTGGAAGTTATTTGCGAACAGTAATAAATGATTTGGCCATACCGAAAAATAGTATCTACACCCAAATATTAAATACTGAGTTATCACCAAATGATGCAACATTGGGGAATCCAAATGTGTTTAAAGGACTTAATTACTTGATTGAAAATGTGAAAATGGCATATCTATTATCTGTTAAAGAAAATAGAAAAATTTATTTTAAGTTCTATGAAACAGTCTTTTATGTATCTGCGGATATTGTTGAGAATGATCAGAATAAAGCGAAAATTTCTGGTATTTTTGAACTTGTAGGAGTTCTAACTAGAGATAATGGTTATATTGATCGGGGATATTTTGGCGAATTAATAGATACAATTCGAAGTGAAATGAATCTAAGAGCAGAATAGTCTTTGAATTAGATTTCTCACTCACCAACCACAGCATACGCTTCCATGAGCTCTACGGTTGCGGTGGCGGTTTTGCCATCCACAGTGGTGTCAAACTTCTTCCAACTAGATCCGTTGTAACCAATGATACTTAGCGTTCCCTCTTCGTTGGCACGGATTGAAAGTGTTCCAGTTCCAGTCAAAGCTGAACTTGCGGTTAGTGAATAGATTTCAGAAACTAAGGTGCCGCCCAAATCACTTGCTGATCCTGGGTATCCTGGGGTGTTGTACACAATGCTAAAACGTACAGCTGCTAATGACTTTGATTCAAGCTGGAATTTTGCATCTTTGGAAGCAAGAGTTGTCTCACGTTTTGCGTTGTCAAAATAGCGCCAATCTTGTTTCACTGCATATTTGTCTTCACCTTCAAAACGAGCTAACAACGTTCCCCCTTTAATATCGGTATGGTAGGTACATGCGCCACCGGCACTGCAGCTGCCAAACATGAGTTGAGTGCTGGCTGGAAGTGTATCAATTTCAAGTTGACCAAATGCACCTTGAAGTAAGGTACCAGCTTGGTACTCAAGTTCAAACTCCATAGCACTTGCTGGTTTTTTGATTTCAATTGCAGCTATTTCAATATTTCGGCCATCTGCTTTTGGAATCAACTTAAGGTATGGTCTATCTGCAACAGCAATTTCATTGACAGGCTCGCTGATTTTTCTTCGAGCAGGTTGCTGGGTTGTTTCTGTTTGAGTTGTCTTTTTAGTTGATTGAAAAATAAAGAAGCCAGCTATGCCGAGTACTAAAACTCCGAGCACAATAACTGCGCCAATAATGAGGTGTTGTTTGTTCAATTTTTTCATACGTTCTAGCCTATCATGTTTACTAGGTACTGCTCAAGCTCTGCAATTGGGATTGTTTCTTGTTTTGTGGTATCTCGATTGCGGATTGTCACCGTGTCTTTCTCGAGAGTATCAAAATCTACAGTAAGACAAAATGGGGTTCCGATTTCATCTTGAGAGAGATAGCGTTTGCCAATGTTTCCACGGTCATCATAGGTAACTCGCCAATTATTTCTTGAACTGGTGAGCATATCGCGAACTTCCAAAGCCTTAGTTATCAACTCTGGCTTATTTTTAAGTAATGGGAAGATTGCAATTTGGTATGGCGCAACTTGTGGCGCAAATTCTAAAACAACACGATTGTTTTCTCTGTCTTCTCTGTAAGCATCACACATGACCATGAGGAACGCACGGCTCAAACCTAACGCAGGCTCAATAACGTGAGGCACAAACGTTTCATTGGTGTGTGGATCGGTGTACTGGAGTTTTTGGCCAGAGAGTTTAATGTGTTGATTGAG
>CAZOZK010000022.1:0-13680 GCA_964584245.1 uncultured Pseudomonadales bacterium
TAAAGCCAAGGTTAACGGTTGCTTGATCTGGAATTGAGACTATTTCACTCTCCCCCATAGCATCAAAACTGGCATATTTTTGGGTTGTTACTTGATTGACAGAAAAAGGCACTGGGCCAAGAACTCGACTAACCAAAACTACAGATCCGAGCGCTACAGACACGGTGAGTGCTGTGCCTACCAGGCTAACTCCAAGAGTTGTAAGTTGTGGTTGACCAAACTGAGTTGTTTTGAACATATCCCTCTATACTACTATATGTTGATGACGCAAGCAAGTTTTTCGACCATTTTTTAAGCAATCTATTTGGGGACTATATCAAGAGTTTTGCAATGAGTTCAAAGATGTTACAATGACCAGCACTGATGGATAGCTGATGCATATTCATGAAAGTTCGGTATGGAAATAAATGTAACAGCACTAGTGGAAAAAATTCTCAGCCCACTCCGTTTTGCCAAAAATAAGGTGTTGCAGCTTGCTGGCGTAAAAGCTCGCTCTCGTAGAGGTGCTCGGCTCAGTCCTACAGAACGCAAGTTACGAACTATCAAAATTCTTAGACTGCTGGCGATTGCACTTTTTCTCGGTGTAGTAGTTGGTATTTTCATTTTCTTTGGATTGTTTATATGGTTTTCTAGAGATCTCCCCCAACCAGGCCAGGTCGTGCGCAGAGATGGTTTTTCGACTCAATTTACCGATAGGAATGGCGAAGTGCTGTATGATTTTTTTAGTGATCAGCGTCGTGAGCCAGTTACTATTGATAAAATCCCCACTGCTCTCAAACAGGCAACCGTTGCTGTCGAGGATAAGGATTTTTATAAACATGGTGGCTTCGATATGCTTACCATTCTTCGCATTCCATATAACTATATTGTGCGTGGACGTGTCGTCGGAGGATCTACCCTGACACAACAATTAGTTAAAAATGTTTTGTTAACGAATGAGCGAACGGTGATCCGAAAATTTAAAGAGTTTGTGTTGGCGCTGCAAATTGAGCGTACTTTTACCAAGGATGAGATTTTAGAGATGTATCTTAATGAAGCTCCCTATGGTGGGACTGCTTGGGGTGTGGGTGCTGCTTCTAGTTTGTATTTCAATAAAGATGTATCTGAGTTAACTCTTGCTGAATCAATTGTTTTGGCGGGATTGCCTCAACGCCCATCTGCTTACTCCCCCACTACTGGCCGCACCAATGCAGAGGGTGAACCTCTTTGGAGAGTTCGTAGCTTTGGTGTGTTGCGCAGAATGTTAGAAGATGGCTACATTTCGAATCTTGAGTATGAAGATACCGTTGTTGCTCTCAACAACATGCAGTTTGCTCAGTCGAGCACTGATATTAAAGCCCCTCACTTTGTGTTTTATGTGCGAGATCAAGTGGAACAAATTTTAGGAGAAAATGCTTTGGAACAAGGTGGTCTTAAAGTGACAACCACTCTAGATTATAAGCTCCAAGAAACTGCACAAAATATCGTTGCCGAAGAAATCGAAAAAGTCGAAAGTCTAAATATCACTAATGGCTCGGCTATGGTGGTAAATCCAAAAACTGGTGAAATCTTAACCATGGTCGGCAGCAGAGATTACAACAATACTGAAATTGGTGGCCAGTTTAACGTGGCGGTGGATGGACTTCGTCAGCCAGGTTCTTCGCTCAAACCAATTACCTATTTGGCTATGTTAGAGCGTGGATACACGCCAGCAACTATGCTTGCTGATACGCCGACTACATTTGCATCTAATGCATCTGAAAAACCCTATGAACCAAAAAACTATGACGGAAACTTCCGCGGTCCGGTAAATCTGCGCAATAGTTTGGGAAGTTCTTTGAACATTCCTGCAGTCAAAGCCCTGGCAATTGTCGGTGTTGAAACATTCTTACAACAAGCCTACAACATGGGTTTGACCACACTTGAACCAACTCCAGAAAATATGAAGCGATTCGGGTTGGCAGTTACTTTGGGAGGTGCAGAAGTTACGCTCAAAGATGTGGTGGTCGGATACAGTGCCTTTGCAAACGGTGGATATCGTGTTGAGCCAGTATCAATTTTAAAAATTGAAGATTTGAACGGCCGAGTTTTGTACGAGCACCGCGATGTGCAGGGACCTTCTGTGATGTCCGCTCAAAGTGCTTTTTTGATTAATGATATGTTGTCTGATAATAATGCTCGTTTATTGGCTTTTGGTCCAAACTCTTTGCTTAATCTTGGTCGCCCAGTTGCAGTAAAAACTGGAACCACCAACGATCAACGCGACAACTGGACCATTGGGTGGAGTGAGGAAATTATGGTCGGAACTTGGGTGGGAAATAATGACAATAGTCCTATGACTCGTGTTGCATCTGGTATTACTGGTGCATCCCCAATTTGGCGACGTATTTTGCTTGCTGCATTAGAAAGTGGCTACGAAGCTCCAGCATGGACCATCCCAGAAAATGTTGAGCAGGTGCAAGTAGATGCAATTTCTGGATATCCATCTCACAGTGAATTTCCGGCCCGAAGTGAGTATGTCTTAAAAGGCACGCTTCCCTCTTTGCCCGATTTGATTCATACAAAATTAAAGCTGTGTCGTGGTGAAAATAAGCTGGCCAATGAAGCCCGAATTGGTGTCGGTGATTATGAAGAGCGTGAGGCAATTATTTTGCGCGAGTCAGATCCTGTCAGCACTGATGGCCGAAATAGATGGCAAGAAGGAATTGATGCGTGGATTGCTGGTCAAGATGACAGCCGCTACAAAGTGCCAACCGAGTATTGCGGTGAAGAAAAAGATATCTCGATTGAGCTGCAGCGACCTGAACACGAAAAAACCTACAATGAAACTTCGATTGAAGTTGAAGTGATTGCGGGCAGTGGTGAAGGAATTAGTAAGATCGAGATTTTTGCTAACGGCAGTTTGAAAGAGACGATAAATAATCGTCAGTACAAAGGACGAATCGAGTTATCTGCTGGTCGTTACGAAGTCTATGCGGTCGCTCATTCTCGAAATGGAGACAAAAAAGAAAGTAGAAAAGTAAAAATTGGAACAGGTGGCCAGGATTGGAGAGAGCCAACGCCGACTCCTGCTCCAACACCTACGCCAACGCCGGTGCCTGCGACACCAGTTCCTACAGCGGTGCCGCCAACCCCGACTCCAACACCTGATCCGACGCTCCCGCCGATTATAGTTCCCTAGGTTTGGTTAGTTAGTAGGTTTGTTGAGCGCGCTCAAAACCCACAGTAAAATAAGTAATTGTCCCTGCGGTAAACTAACTAAGTAATGATCCCAAACAAGTAATGGTGTGAGGATTATTGTATGGAGGAATAAGTTCGTAAGGGATGATTTCTCTTGGTTTATTTGCGAAAAATAACCCAACAGGTGCAAAAAACAGAGTACAAATAAAAATAGGCCTAGTATTCCGGTTTCCGAAATCCAAAGAAAAAGCGAGTGATGAACAGGTTGATTAAATCGACTTGTTTCGAACGGGCGAATTTCTTGCGATGCTGCGCTGGTGAACTGACCCAATCCAACGCCGACAAGTAGATTTTCTGAGATCATTTTTTGGCTGGATTCTAATAAGTAGGCGCGGCGAAATAGTGAGGGATTAGTGATTTGATCGTTGCCAATGTACCAGGTTAAAAGTGCGATTGTTGACCAGAGAATTAGGAAAAAAAGCAGAAAAAAGTGTTTGGAAATGGTGATTTTTTGTAACCATTTCTGTGGGATATTCCACGCGAGTCCTCCAACTAAGCCTGCGAGGATGAGAGCCAGCGCAGCTGGCGCGGACTGTGTCAGGAAGATGACATATAAACCTGCCAAAATAGTAGAAATAGAAAAATATCTTGTCAGGAGGTGATTACTATGAAATGAAGTACGAGCGCTGTGTAGGATGCTATATACGCTGAGCAATACCACAATGCTGGCATAGCCGCCGAGAATGTTTGGGTGAGGTGTAGTGCCGTATGGCAAAATGACCTGTGCTCCATCTTTGACTGTTTTTGTGATGCCACTGTAGGCGGAAAGTGCTGGTTCTCCCAATAGCCAATATCCGGCCAAACTTTGTTGGGTGTGCCATTGAATTGCTGCGACAAAAGATTGAAAAAGTAGTCCAACTTGACTCGCTCTGAGCATAATTGGCTTAAAAGTGATGAAATTGGTCCAGAGCATGTATCCAAAGAGTAGATATATGCTCATTCTGAGCCAGTGTATTGCCCCTAAACCAGGGTTAGTACTCAAGATCTGAGTCAGTAGTAATACAAACCAGAGTATTAACAAAATCAGGCTGGTAGGCGATTTGAGTGTCTGCAGAATTCGAAGTTTTTTCACCGGAAAAGCTCCTAAAGCTGCACCCAAAAAAACTGCGCCCGAAACTGGTATATCTTGCAAATATAGTTTGGGAATTAGATAGTCGCTGAGCAATCCATACGCGTACCCGCAATTTTCGCACAGGGTAAGAAAAAGGTTTGTTGGGACCAAAAAAAACACTAGAGCAATACTCATTTTTTGAAGGAGTTTTAGGACAGTGGTCAAACGATTAGTATTTTGTTGATTCATAGGCAAACACGCAAAACACCAGATATGTGGTTTTCTGGCTATTTTAGTGAACCAACTAATGTACCGCCAGAATGCTGCGCAACGCTTTCGACTATTTGTTTTCGAATTGGCTCAATATCCAACGACGACAAATTGCTTTCAGGATTGTGGAAGGTCAGTCGAAGCGACACATTCTGCTTGTATTTTCCAGCAAAATCTACAGCTTTGATATATGGATGCACCTGTTTGATTGCGGTAATCAGCGGCCCAACCTCAGTCTTTTCTGGCAAGGTAAAGGTAATGTCTTCTGTGACAATACTTGTTTTTGGCAGAGGCTGATAGGTTGGATTTTGCTTAGCAACACTCAACAATGACACCCAGTCAAGTTCTGCTGCAGCAAAATGTGAATCTGCTTCGATTCCAATCCAGCCAAGGTGTGTACCTGCTGGTATGCCCTTTCCTAAACCATTAGCAACATACAGTTGGGCCGACTGCTTGTATCCTGGCATTGGTTTGGCATCAGTTACTACCGACAGCGTATCAACATACACTTGATTCAAAAGTGCCTCAAGGGCTCCTTTGAGGTGCTCATACGATTGAGTGCTGGTCAAGCCAATGCGGAGTGGTTGGTGTGGGACTGCGGTGATTTTTTGACCCGCGACTTTTCCTGCTTCTACTCCACTCTCCAAGTACACGGTTGCAAACTCAAACACTGATAGTGGCCGATTCATCGGGTTTGTTTTGATCATCTGGACCAATGAAGGGACCAACGTTTTTCGCAAGTACACCATGTCTTCGGTCAGTGGATTGGCTACAGCTAAATGATCTGCTGGCGCCATACCACTTTGGGCCGCCAATTCCTGGCTCACCAACGAGTAACTGTATGTTTCTTGCCAGCCAATGAGAGCCAAAAATGTTTTAAGTTTGTGCTCCAACTCAAAATTGGTATTTTCTTGGTAGGTAGTTGGGATCTCAGTGTCCATCAAGGCACTTGGCAGATTATGGTAGCCATAAATGCGAGCGATTTCCTCAACTATATCTGCCGGAATGTGCAAATCTGAGCGGAAGGTAGGCGGTGTAACATGCAAAACAAAATGAGGAGATCGTGATTCAGATTGCTCGATTTCAACACTGCAGCCAAGCTGTTCCAAGATGCTGACTAAGTGTTCAGAGGGTAAGCTGATTCCCAAGTAGCGGGTGACTTCCTGACTATTGAGGGTGACAGTTTCTTGTTTCGCTCGTGGCTGTCCAGTCAAAAATGAATCGTGAATTTCGCTTGCTTGCTTGGCATGACAAATCGATTTATATAACTCAATACCAAGAGCCAGGGTTTCTGTGGCCAAATGGGGATCGAGATTTTTCTCGAGTAACTGAGCAGCAGTGGTTCGAATAGCGTGGGTCATACTGGCAAAACGAACTTTGTCTGGACGGATTGACTCCATCAACAACATAATATTTTTGGTTGAGTCATCAACTGAGGTATTTTTGGTGCCTTTGATTGATGGCAAGTCGATAATTGTGCCCTGTGCATTTTTGAACACAACTTCCCCCCCTTTGGTGGTGAAGGTTACGCCGTCGAGGGTGACAAATGTTTCGCCAGCCTGCGCTTCAACAATGTGAATTTCTCCGCCGGTCGCCATGAGTTTGTCGTAATCAAATGCGTGGCAAGGGTGGCCGAGTTCGTGGGTGATGTAGTTGGTGATATCAATCGCGGCGTCGTGGACGTTCATCTCAGTTTGTTGGAGTCGGGTGGCCATCCATTCTGGAGTTGGGGTTCGCTCAATGTTTGAAAGCACAACGCAGAGTGTTCTAAAATTTAGCTCTGGATTGTCGAAAATTTTTGGCAGTGGCAGACGCACTGCTATGCTGGTGTCAGCTTGTTTTCGTGTAAGCGGCTTTAGTTTACTGGATTTGTCTGTTTGGCTCAAAATCACCGCTGCTTCTCTGGCAAAACCGCGAATCGACATACTATCAACTCTATTTGTGGTAATTTCTACGTCGTAGACTGAGTCGCCAAGTCGATCATAAATGCGCTCGACCGATGGGCCAGAAAGCGAGACCAAGCGTTGAAGCTCTTTTGGACTCGCAGTAGTTTCTAAATGTTCCAGCAGCCAGGTGTGTGGGATAAGGATGTTCATAACTGTTTTTTTGATTATGCTTATATATTTTTAAAAATGAAGTCGAATACTCTATTAAAACTGCTGCAAAAATCTCATATCTCCACTGTACATGAGGCGGATATCATCTAAATTGAGGCCTTCGCGCAATGTGTAGGTTCGCTCGATTCCCCAGCCAAATGCAAAACCTGTGTACTCTTCTGGGTCGATGCCGCCAGCTTTGAGCACATTTGGATGGACCATACCTGCCCCGCCAACTTCGTGCCAGCCAGATTTACAGAAGCGACATTTGGTTTTTTCGCCGTTTTTAGCTTGAGGATCCTGGATTTCTCCAGTGCCGTTACAAATATGACAGCTAAAGTCGACTTCAAATGATGGTTCGGTAAACTGGAAATGAAATGGTCGGATACGGCTTTTGGTGCCTTCGCCGTAAAATTCGCGAGCGAAATGATCCAAAGTTCCCTTAAGATGTTGAATGGTGATATTTTTGTCGACAACTAATCCTTCAAATTGATGAAACATTTGGGTGTGCGTCACATCTTGCTGGCGTCGGTAGCAGCGCGCAATATTAATCATGCGGATTGGTGGTTTGCCTAATCGTTCCATCTCACGAACTTGTCCGTTGGAGGTATGAGGTGTCATAACCATTTTGCCACCGGCTAAGTCTGGATGGCGTTGTCTTGGTTTGGCAGCATCATACGCAATATCTTTGGTTGTATTTGGCAGATCCACAAAAAATGTTTCCCACTCGTCTCGAGCTGGATGGTCTGGGGACATGTTAAGGGATTCAAACGCGTACCAATCCCAATCCACCTCTGGATATCGTACTCTGGTGAAGCCAATTTTTTCAAAAATATGGGTGATCTCATTAATTGCTTGCGAAACGGGATGCAGCCCACCAATAGTGGGTTTTGTGCCTGGGATTGTCAGATCTTGCCAGGAGTTGGTGGCGTTAGCAGACTGGGCAGTAGTTTCTGATTCACTAATAATGGATTCGAGTTGGGTTTTAAGTGTGTTGAGAAGTGCTCCCGCTTCTCTTCGTTCTGATGGATCTACTTTTGAAATAGCTCCAGCTAATGAATTAAAATGACCTTTTTTTCCCAAGTATTTGCTTCTTAATGTAAGCTCTTGTGCTTGATTATTTGATGACATTGATTGTGCATCCATCTTTGCTTGAGATATGAGTGCTTCGCATTCTGCTGAAAGTGATTCTAGTGTGTAATGTTGTGTCATGGTGTGAATGTGTTCTGTATTTTGTATTTGTAGTATACCAACCAAAAACCCCGCTGTGCGCGGGGTTTTTCTTTTTTGCTTTTTAAAACAATATTAGAGCCCCGCTTTTTTGACTACAGCAGTAAAGGCATTAAAATTGTTGACAGCTAAATCAGCTAACATTTTGCGGTTTAAGCTAATGTTAGAATCTTTTAGAGCCTTGATGAATCGTGAATATTGCAATGACTCGCCAACTTGTTTGAGGCCAGCATTCATACGCATAATCCACAATTTTCGCATATCTCTTTTTCGCAGTTTTCGGCCAATGAAGGCGTACTGACCAGAATGGAGATAGGCTTCGCTTGCGCGTTTGTATAAACGACTGTTAGCACCTCGGTAGCCTTTGTTGGCTGCTAAGACTTTTTTGTGACTTTTTCTTCGGACTACTCCGGTTTTTGCTCTTGGCATAACTTGAACTTTCTACGTGTCTTATTGGAGACCTAACATTTTTTTAATTTTAATTGCCCATTTGCCTTTGACTTGCACTGGGACTCGATACGCTCGAATAGCTTTTTTACTTTTATTGTAGCGTAAGTGTCTCATGTTTTGACTTCGTCGTAAGACTTTGCCAGTACCTGTGATCTTAAATCGTTTACTTACACCTTTTCTAGTTTTTTGCTTGTAGCGTTTCATAGTTTTTTATACTTTGGTGGGTGTTAATTGTGCAATTAACTTTTTACCCATAATTTTTGGTTCCATTTCTACTTTGCCTATCTTTTCGGTCGCCTGTATTACTTTCGTAAACATGTCATATCCGAACTCTTTTTTTAAGATTGCTCTACCCTTAAATTGTAAGGATAAGCGGACCTTATCGCCTTTGGTCAAGAAGGTAACGACTTTCTTGAGTCTGGACTGGAAGTCGCCCTCTCCCATAAATGGGGTGAAGCGAACTTCTTTGAGATCCTGTTTCTTCGCTTTTTTGCGATTGTCAGCATCTTTTTGTTGTTGTTGGTACTTATACTTGGCTAATGTAATGATTTTTGCAACTGGTGGAACAGCACTTGCTGTGACCAATACTAAATCTTTACCCTCTTCTCGCGCTTTTGCTATAGCTTCTCTGGTGCTCAAAACACCAAGTTGCTCCCCTATATCTGATATTGCGCGTACTTCTGGGAACTGAATCCGTTCGTTTACGGTATACTGTACTCGAGATCCACGTTTGCTATATATAGGTTTACTCACGCTTTTTTTAGGTTTTTCGCTTTGTATTTTGTACTTCTTTTGATTGTCGATAAACAACAATCAATTTGAACATGCATTATATCAGGTATACACAGTATTTCAAATGGCGATCTGGATGCATTTGATTTTTGCTTATATTTCTTGTCTGTGGTGATCGCTGCTGGATTCGAACCAGCGACCTCTACAATGTCAATGTAGCGCTCTAACCAACTGAGCTAAGCGATCATATATCGACTAAATGTTGGCACATTTGATCTCAATGAATCAGTATTATACACGGATTTTATGAACTTTAACTTCCGGAATAGGTACTAGATCGTTCGTGGTGCATCATGTCAAAGACAGTTTTTGCCTGCTCATGTTGTTGTCCACTCACTTCAAGACCAGGGGTTTTGCCTTTTTTCTGTTTGGCTTTCTTTGATTGAGCTTGTTGTGCCCAAGCGCTTGCGCTTTTGACTTTTTGTCGTAGCAACATAATAAAGTTACGCAGTTTTTGCAAAAATGACACATAATAGGCCCCGTCTGTGCCTGGGGCCACGATAACTTGGTCCATGGCGAGTGTTACGTCACGGTTGAGCTTATCAATTTCTTGAGCCAGGGCTTTAATTTCTTGACGAGTTTCATTGAGTGTTCTGGCGACTTCTTCTTGTCTGGCGCTAAACACATCATAGGAATTAACTGGATTGATCTGGTCGTGCAATTTTTTGCGCAGAGCCGCTTTTTCTTGAGCTTTTTTCTGCTCTTCCATCATTCGTTGCTGCTCTGCTTGCTGGTTCATTGCTTGAGAATAGCGGTCAAAATTGTCCTGGCCTTGTGGTTGTGCATCTTGAGGTGCATTTGTTGGGGTAGGACCAAAGTTTCCGCCTGCACGAGCCATGGCTTCACTAAACAAGGTGTTTTTGTCTGGTTGAGTGGGTTGGTTGGCTGGTGCATCCCCCAAAGGACGTTCATGCTCAAGAAGAGCGTTAGCAAATGATGAATTTTGCTGGATAGGAGGCTTTTTTTGGTTTAAAGCTTGTTGTCCAAGTTGTTGCATGATCGTAAAAACTAAAAGTTTGCCATATTATAGGACACAATATGGTCTGGTGCAAGTCGAGTTTTCGTGGTCAGTTTACCAGAAGTTTACTTAAGGTCAAGAATGGAGTCTAAAAGCACTCGTCGTTCGAGTGTTCGTTGGATGTATTCTCGGCTAGCATCGTTGATTGGTGGGAGTTTAACTGCTGCTTTTTTGCCATCAGGTTGTGAGACTTGTGGTAAGCCCTGCATCAATTTCTCGTACTCCGCCATAATTTCTGTTTCAGTGACTGTTATTTTGAGTTCCTCTTGGATTGCGCGAAGTATGAATTCGAGCTGGAGCTTACCAAGAGTTTGCGCAGCCATTTCCTGAGCTAACTGCTCAAAAGTTTGGTTTCGTTGTTGCAAAAATTGGTCCAACGTTGCATTGACTCGTTTGAGTTGCTCTTCCAAATCTTTGATTTCTTGGCGAGTGTTTTCGCGAATAAGCATTTCTGGAATTGCTGGTTTGAGCGTAGTGATTAAGTCACGGAAAATTGCGTGCAAGATATGTTCTTTTTTCGTAGCCTCAATTTGCTCTGGAGTCTGAACCTTTGCGTGACCGTGATCGTGGTCATGACCAGCGTGGTCGTGGCCTTCGTGATCATGGTCATGATCTTTGTCAACATTTTTTGCGGCCTCTTTGTTGGCTTTTTCAATCTTTGCAAGTTCGTCTTTCCAGGTTTTTTCTGCTGCAGATTTTGCTCCAGCAACTATTTTCTTGTATTCTTTAACAGAAATTTTTGGATCCTGCGCAAAGTGTGCTTCAATGACCCAATCTTTTTCCCATGCCAAATCTTTCGGATCAAAATCTGGGTGAGTCAGTGGCTGGTAGCCACCTTTTTCAATTTCTTTACCGTAGGCTGCAGGCACAATCTCTTCAAGAACAGCTTGAATTAAGCGCTCTCGATCGACCATACTTTCTGCAATGTGCATAGGTACTTTGCCTTTTCGGAATCCATCAGTTTTAAGATTCTTTGCGAATCGAGCAAGCTGTTTTTTGTAACTTTCGTGGACTGTTGCCCAAGGAAGAGTGATAGAAATTTTGGTATTTTCGGCAATGAGCTCGTTTGCTGCTTCTTGTTCAGCGGATTTTGGTGAGGTAGCTGGCTTGACTGATTTTGTAGCTGTTTTAGGCATAGTATTTCCTATGGTAGTGATTGATATGTAAGTATCTCGAAAGCAAGATTATACCACTAGTCATACCGCTTTGGCATGCATATAATATGCTTCTTACTAACAACCAGACTGAGGAGAAGTATGTTTGTGACCGTAATCACCGATTGTTTTGATGCCAATGCGAGTGCTCGTCAGATTACTCGGTATCAAAGTTATCTTGGTTTACCAACCTATTTGGTTGGTGTGAACATGCCAACCACCGATATTGATGTTTCTCCAAAGCATGGTGAACTCGAGGCAGCTATCCAAATTATTGATACGCTCGATGCTGCTGAAGGTAGTAAAGGTGTGGTTGTTGCAAACGTGGCTCCACGACAAGGTCAAGGCAAAAAATGGCCAAATGGTACTCCTTTTGGTTATTTTCACTACAAAAATACTTTGATTTTGAGCACTATCGACGGCATTACGCTGTCTTTGGTCAAAAAACTTGGGTTAGTTGAGAACATTAAAATGTTTGATATTCCAACAGTAGTTCGCCAGATGATTGATCTCGGATACCTCGAAGAATGGCACTTTAAACACATTACCAAAAGTCAGTTCCGTAGTTTTGAATTCTTGCCTCGAGCAGCTAAATGGCTTGCACAAGGGTTGGATTTGCCTTACGAGCTCTACCCTATTTCTGAAGTTGAGGACGCGCCTCATGCAATTGGTTATATTGATAACTTTGGAAACACCGTAACCACGATGTTGCCAGAGGATATTAATTTTGAAGTCGGTAAAAAAATCAAAACCAAATTTGGTGAGTTTACTTGCTACGAACGCCTCAAAGATATTCCAAATGGTGAAACCGCCTTCATTATTGGCAGTTGGGGCCTTGAGCAACGACGATGGATTTCGTTCATCAGTCAAGGTCAAAGCACTGCCAAAAAATTTGGCGTCAAAGTCGGCGATACGTTGTTTGAGTAAGGTAGTTTTTATAATTTTTGATATACTCGTGAAGTAGCTATTTGCTGTACACAGCAAATGGGTATGTGAATGATGAATTGGCACGGTACCAGAGTGGTTAATGGCTAGGTCTGCAAAACCTCAGTTCGTGGGTTCGAATCCCATCCGTGCCTCCAATCGTTATTTTATGTCGTAGAGATAATTACGTCAAAAAGTTATTTACTTTTTGAAATGCCAAATTGCCAACGTTTTTGAGGTGGTTGTGGCACAGTATAGAATGCACCCTTTTTATCAATTCCAACTTTAGTAGATAGATTTACAGTTTCACGTTCCACAATTTTTTTTTGGGGAAGTTTGCTAAGAAAATCACTAGTAATTTGTTCAGTTTCACTTAATCCTATTTCAGAAAATGGTCCTTTGCCTTCCCAAATCTTAATTTTTTCAATACTAGCTCCACCTGAAAGAATTTTAAGTATTTCTTTTTCCATTTTCTCAGTGCTGGTGCTAGGATCAATATGTGCTAAAAATTTATTTCCATCAGAGAATAAAATACCAACAGCTTTGCAAATATCTAGTTTTGCAGTCTGTACTTCATGCAGGGATATAAGATGTTCTCCCTCTTCAACAAAAGATATCTCATCAGGATTCGCTATTTCAATTTCGGTCAAAAAACCATTTTTTTCTGAACTCATTAAGTTTTATTCTATTCGAAGTATTTGATGGCTGTCTAGACAGCAAATATCCTTTAACAATGTAGTTTTATGCTTCTGGAGTTGATTCAGGAACAGAATTTCTAGTTTCTTGAGGTATTGTGAGGGATGAAACCCACCCTTCATAAGAACCATCCAATGTTTTTACCAGAGCGTAATTATCTCTTATTTCGTAAACCATAACTTCGTCTCCATCAAATGCCCAAACTAATTCTTGTGTAACACCTTGAGTGAGTTGTAGAGCATCACTACTTGGAGCTGTTCTAACTGCTGCTCGAGAGTACCCTGTGATTTCTATGGTCACTATATCAATGAATTTTCGTTCATCGGTTGTATTTTCCGTTCTGTCTGAAGTTGATGTATGGCTGGGTATCACAAAGCCATATTGTGTTGGATTCACATCAGGATGTCTTAGAGTTGAGACTATTGGATTTGTAGCTGGTACCTTAGTTTCTTGTTTGTTTGGATTATCAGGTCTACAACCATTTAATGCAAACATTGAAAAGGCTAAACCACTAAAAAGTGTAGTCATTTTTAAGAAATTTTTTCTTTCCATATTTTTTTCTAAAATTCCGCCCAGATTCATAATTTCTTTTTTACCTGTTAGAGCAGCCAGTGAAAAACCATTTGCCATTCCTTTTCCAAAAGTAGAAAGGTCAGGAGTTACACCAAAAAAATTTTGAGCTCCTTTTAAGTCCCATCTGAATCCTGTAATCATTTCATCAAGAATGAAAACTGTATTATTCTTATTACATAAGTCTTGTACTTTTTTTAGAAAATTATT
>CAZOZK010000023.1:0-13588 GCA_964584245.1 uncultured Pseudomonadales bacterium
AAAGCATAAGATTAGCAGCGGTAATACTGTCATTGAGTGGAAAAAAGTTCTCGGGTGCGGCAGTGAAAAAGGAGCTATCTTACTATCACATACATCTGCTTGTGAAATTCAAAAAATTAGTGAGTTTGAAAAAAAATATCCTGAGTTTGCTAGTTTTCCCAAAGAATCTTATAATTATTAACTGGAAGCAGAAGCCATTGTTGCCTTGGAGTTAGCTAAAAAAAACTCCCCAAGCATTTTGTTAAATAAAGTCTTATAATTTTGCTTATTTTAACAAATGAATAAACCTGTTTTATGCCAGAAAATGAACAATATCTTGATAAAGAATATATTGAACCAACAGTTACTTCTGATGAGTTAGAAACGCAAATTGAAGACATCCTTCTAAGAGCATGTACATCTCCACTTAATGATGAAGATGTTACTGAATTTCAACAAATACTTGCAGGCAGGGATTTACTTAAAGAAAAGTACCAATTTGATTTAGAAATGCTTCAACAAGTTGCCGGAGCAGTAGATGCTTGGAAAAAGTTAGAAAAACTTCCCAAGGTACCCGCCTTTATGGAAGATACTCAAAAAAAACTTGCTGAAAGGAAAACTGAAGTAGCAAGACTTAGAGAAATTATAGATATAGTAGCAGACGAAGATGTTTTAAAGGCAGCTAGTAATGCATATTTATTGATCACAGCAACTGGTTTGAACCGTAGATCAAATGACCAGCACAACCCTGACCAAATCAGCCAACAACGTGCTGCAGAATTAAAAAACAAACTTAACGACATTATTGCATTTGCTGTTTCGAGAAAAATAGAACAACCAGCCATCGAAGAGGCCGGAAAAAAATGGGCTGAAGAAAAAAAGAAAAAAGAACGTGATAATGATTTAGCCGAAGCGCAAAAACTTAAATTACAACTCGTAATGTCTCGATATGAGACAAATACTACAAATCCTTTCATTCAAAATTCGGAAAATGAACAACTCATTCATAAAATCACAATAATCCAAAAAAAATGGTTCGATAAACAATGGCCCTTAGAAGATGAAGAAGTTAACCTGCTTGCGAAAAATTGGACTGAAGGAGCAGCAGAAAGGAAAAGACAGGAAGCTATACGGGAAGCACAAAGACTTACAAAACAGCTCAAAGTGCTAAACACCATACTTACAGATCTTAAACCTGGACTGGAAGCCGAAAAGCAAAAAATTCTTGATCAAAAATTAAATTTTGAAGGGAAGCTTGCTCAGTTAATGCAAGATAACAGTATTTCATTTAATGATTTTATAGTGAAAGAACCTACATAACCATCTGATTGAATACTAACTGCTTTATACTATGACTATATCCCAAGAATTCGATTGCCAAGTTGCCTCACTACTAGCCAAAGGTTACGCTAAACTTGCCGATCTCACCGAAGAAGAATTCAAAAATCAATTAGAAGTACTTCGAGAAAAACTCCCCAAAGAAAGTGATACCTCTACAACAATTGACTTTGAAAAAGGAACGCTCCCTTTCGTCATTGTCGTAAAAAACTCAGTAGTTTCTGCTGAACAAACCATGTCGCTCACCGAGAAAAATGGTGTGCTGGGCATTACAAAACTGTTTCCTCACACCTCTACAGACTTTGAGACCATTCCAGAAATTCAACTCCCCAACTCCCCATACTATCTGCTTATAGATATTGATAGAGGAAAAGAAAATATAAACCTACCACCCAACGAAGCCATGACCCTGATTAAACAAGCTGGACGATCACCGCTTACTATTGATGAAGGAATTGCGATACTCACACATTATCCTGATTTTCTCATGAAAAATAATTGTTATTCGCTGCTTGCCTCACGCCATCAAGGTGACCAACGGGTGCCTGCAATTTGGATTAATGGCAAAAAACAACCAAACCTTGGGTGGTGTTGGGACGGCAACCCGCATACTTGGCTGGGTTCAGCTTCATGTAAATTCAGAATATAACTAGGTATATAGTAGAGTAAATATGTTCAAAACCATCGACGAATACATCTCCTCTTTCCCCAAAAATGTCCAGGAAAAATTGCAAGTCTTACGCAACACCATCAAAAAAGCTGCTCCAACTGCAACTGAAGCTATCAGCTACCAAATGCCCACCTATAAACTGAACGGAAATCTAGTTCATTTTGCAGCATACGAGAAACACATTGGGTTGTATCCTGCACCGAGTGGTATCAGTGCATTTGAAAATGAATTAACACCCTATACCCATGCCAAAGGGTCTGTCCAATTTCCTCTAGATAAACCCTTGCCACTTAAGCTCATCACAAAAATCGTTACATTTAGAGTGCAGGAAAACGAGCAAAAATCTCGTTAATGTAGTACAAAAGTAGTACAATGAGGTCATTATGAAACATTCTATTCGCCTAACCGAGAAAAATATTATTGAGATAGTCATTGATGGCCCGGTTACAGTCAATGAAGCCGTAAGCCTAGGTCATGAAGGTCGAACTATTGTAACAAAACTGCAAGACTCTGCGTTGCCAGTAAAAGTTCTTTTAGATTCAACAAGATCTCCACAAACTATGGATACAGAGGTTAGAAACATGGCTAGTATTATTTATAAAGATCTCCCGTTTGAGAAAATCGCAAGTTTTGGAGCATTTGGAGCTATTAAAGATCGACAAGAAGCTATATTCAAAAAAGCTGAAAAAATGAATCAAGTCAGATTCTTCTCAAATCGTGAAACCGCCGAAAAATGGCTACTGGAATAACTGAGTAAACACTTATGATTCCAAATATTTTAGATGTTCTCAGGAAAGCCATTGATTCAGGAGCCCAAGTGGTCATGAGTAAATATGGCACTGACCTGGTGATTTCCACCAAAAGTAATCCTCAAGATTATGTCACCCAAGCTGATATTGAAACGCAGCGAGCAATTCAGAATTCACTCATTGATCAGCTGACTAAACTTGGAATTGAAAAATCTGAGATTGGATTTATTGGTGAAGAATCACTTTTTGAAACTGCGAGACATCTCTTTATCATTGATCCAATCGACGGGACATCTTCGTTTATCAAAGGCAATGGTGAAGGCGCTTTTTGTATTTCAATCGCCTACGCATTTGATCAAAAAATTACTGCGGGCATGGTTTTTGATCCACTCAAAGAGATATATTATTCTGTTCACAAAGGCCAAGGTGCATACAAAGCGACTATAGACTCTCGAGAAAAACTCACAATTATCGACAAAAATGACTTGCTAGATTGTGCTGTAGGATACAATCTTGGTTCCGATCCAGTCACGAAAAATGAAATTTCCCTTTTCGGTCAAAAATTACAAAACAATGTAGCTTCACTTACCAGATCTCATTCTTGCATTCTCACTTGTATTTCTGTATGTACAAATGAATTTCAACTGATATTCAGCGGCAAAACATTTATTTGGGATGTAGCTGTAGTACAATTGTTGTTAGAAGAATCTGGCGGAGTCCTAACTGACTGGGGTGGAAACGTACTAGTTTTAGATTTTGACAAACCAAATCAACACTACAAAATACTCGCGGGGAATACAAAAACCATAACAAAAATACTAGCACTATGAACAAAAACGACATTTCCCTCCTACTCCTAGCTGGCATCACTGATTCACATGCTTTGTATGAAGATGGCGTGCGAAAACGCTTTGGCGGTGGTGCTATGTATGGCGGAAAGACTGCTGCACAGCTAGGCATACAAACACAAGTCCTCACAATTGGTGCTTCAGATATCGATGCAGGAATTTCAGAATTAGAGTCCGATGGAATTACAGTATACAAAGTTCCAACACAACAAAGTAATAATTTTTCAAATGACTATCGCGGCAAGAGAAAAATTCAAATGCGATCTTTTGCAGAAAAACGCATCCAAAATTCTGATATTCCTGATGAATCAACACATGTTAGTGCGGTGATTTTGTATCCTACGTATCATGAAGTTGATCCCTCAATTTTAAAAAAATTCCCAAATGCCCTCAAATATGTTGATGCATCAGGCTACATGCGAAATACATTGCCAAAGAATTCAGAAGAACTATATGAAGTAATCCCTGCAGACTGGAAAAATATTTCAGATTTTTTTGGAGTGGTAGATGTTGTTAAAATCAGCGATGAAGATGTGGAAAATTTGCACACTATTGGCCTAGACTCTACATATGATCCAATTGAAAAAGCTAAACAACTAAGTAGCAAAGGATTTCCAATTGTCATTCTTACTAGAGCAGATAAACCACCACTCGTGATCCAAAATGGCGAAGTTTCATTTGAAGTACCAATTCATCCTATTCAAGTGCAGGATCCAGCCGGTGCGGGCGAGGTCTTTGGGGTCGGGTTTGTGGTTGAATATTTATTATCTGGAGATTTAAAATCTGCAACAGCCTTTGGCAATGCCTGCGCATCATACAAAATCGCTGGTGAAAATTTTTCGTTTGAAACTGCACAAAAAAGAAAACAAGAAATTTTAGATAGCGTTTCTAAATCTGCATAGTCTTGCTTAATTCAGCTCAAAAATCTCAAAATATGAAATCCAACCAAAACTGGTTTGTCTACATTCTCGCTTGTGCAAACGGAACATACTACACGGGCATCACCACAGATCTTGTGGGACGAGTTGCAAAACACAATGCTGGAACAGGTGCAAAATATACCAACATGCACAAACCAGTTGCGCTAGCTTACACAGAAACAAGTGAAAATCGCTCACTTGCATCAAAAAGAGAGTGGGAAATTAAGCAGCTGACCCATACACAAAAAAAAGCGTTGATTGATAGTAATGAGTTGATTCATAGTATTGTGAGGTAAACAGTATCACCACTGTTAATTTTGTCACTTTTTCGGTATACTATCCCCTTGCGTAAATTAGTACGATAAGAAGCATATTTTTCGCAGCGATTTTAGTACAGATCATTGCTATCCAGTCTTGGATAACAAAAAAAACTATGGCACAAAGCACAACAATAGTCCGATTCGACAAAGTATCTTTTACTTTTGGTCATGATAAACACATTTTAAATGAGGTTAGTTTTTCTGTGCGTAGCGGCATGAAAATTGCATTGATGGGTCAAAACGGCGCAGGCAAAAGCACCTTATTTTCACTCATCACCGGAAAAACAAAACCAGATACTGGTGTTATTAACGTTGATAATCAAATTACTGTTGCAACTGCACATCAGGTCATTCAACCAGAAGACAAAAAACTCACTGTCGAAGAATATTTTCATGCCCACTACCCAGCTGTTTCTCACGAACTCAAAAAACGAATCAGCGCGGTGTTGGAAGTAGTAAACTTATCGGTGCCGATCGAGCGAAAAGTGTCAGATTTATCTGGTGGCCAACAAGCTCGCCTCCTCCTCGCAGTTGCACTGATTCAAAATCCAGATTTACTTTTGTTGGATGAGCCTACCAATAACCTCGATTACTTGGGAATTTATCACCTAACTGAATTTTTGATGAACTACAAAAAAAGTGTCATTGTGATTTCTCACGATGCTGAATTTTTGAATTCATTCACGCAGGGTGTGCTCTACTTAGATAGTTTTACCCATAAAATTGAACAGTATTCTGGTGACTACTTTGACGTTATTGAAGAAATTGCGGCGCGTATCGAAAAAGAAAATCGACAAAACGCACGTTTAGCAAAAGAAATTCAAGAAAATAAAGATAAAGCCAACTACTTTGCCCACAAAGGTGGAAAAATGAGAAATGTGGCTGCAAAAATGTGGGAAAAAATTGAAGAGTACGAAAGTGAAAAAGTTGATGTTCGCAAAGAAGACAAAACGATTCGACCATTTACTATTCCAGCTCAAAAAGATATTTCACATCTCACACTTACTTTTTCTTCATACGAAATAATTCAGAATCATCAAAAAGTCACCAAAGAAATAGATATTGTGATGGGCAAAAATTACCATCTGCAAATTGTTGGCCCAAATGGTATTGGTAAAAGCACACTCATTGAATCTCTGGCAACCGGAAATGCAAAAGGCGTTACCTTAAGTCCTGGTGTGCGAATCGGCTATTATCGCCAAGATTTTTCTACACTTAATTTTGATGATACAGTTCACCAGTCGTTGGTCAAAGCGTTGGCAGACTCACAAGGCGACTCAACTGAGGAGCAACTTCGCTCTGTGGCAGCAGGATTTCTTATTACCAAAGATTTAATGAACACCAGAATTGGCAATTTATCTGAAGGACAAAAAGGACTGGTCTCGTTTGCTCGTTTAGTCTTGCAACGACCGGGACTACTGATTTTGGACGAGCCAACCAACCACATAAATTTTCGCCATCTCCCAAGAATTGCAGAAGCGCTCAACGAATATCAAGGCGCAATGATTTTGGTCTCACACTCTATTGATTTTGTAAGTCAAATTCGAATCGACCAAATTCTCGATCTAGAAAAATAGTGTTCTCGCCTAAAACCTCATAGCGCATCCAATTTGCTCATACCGTTTTTGCCCAAAAATGATACAGTGTATGCACACTATTCGAAAGGGCCCACATGATTCAAGCAACATGGAACAACCAGGTTATCGCTCAAGCTGAGCCTGAAGACACTATTTTGATTGAAGGCAACGTCTATTTTCCCCCAGAAGCAGTTGACCCCAGTTTTTTACGCGAATCTGACCACCACACAACCTGCCCTTGGAAAGGTGAGGCTTCTTATTTTGATATTGTTGTTGATGATGAGACAAATGAGAATGCTGCGTGGTATTATCCCGAGCCAAAAGAAGGTTCAATTCCACAAGTTGGCAAAGACTTTAGTAATTATGTAGCGTTTTGGAATGGCGTTGTAGTAGCGTAACCAAGTATAAAATATGTCTCAACACTCAAAAGCAGACTCAACTGAAACTGAAGAATCAAAAATAAAACTACCGTTTATTATCGGAGTTGCGGGTGGCAGCGGATCCGGAAAAACTACCTTTGCTCAGAAAATTTTGCACCAAATCCCTGCTGATTTAGTGGCACACATGACGCACGACTCATACTACAAAGATCAATCCCATTTAGAGTTTAGTGAGCGAACCAAAACGAATTACGACCATCCCAATTCTCTCGAAACAGAACTTCTCGTGTCCCATATTAATAGCTTGCTCAAAGGAAAAAGTATTGAGCATCCAACCTATGATTATGCCCTACACACCAGAGCAAAGGAAACTAAACGAATTGATCCGAAACCAATTTTGCTTATTGAAGGCATCCTGATTTTCGCCGAACCCGCTCTACGCGATTTATTTGACCTCAAAATTTTTGTGGACACCGAGGGTGATTTGCGACTAGCGCGCAGATTACTTCGAGACGTTGCAGAGCGTGGACGCACATTTGAATTTGGTATCGAACAATTTTTGACTTTTACCAAGCCAATGCACGATCAATTTGTTGAGCCATCCAAACGCTTTGCTGATATCATCATTCCAGAAGGTGGATTGAATACGGTCGCAAACTCGGTTATTCGTGCACACATCAAATCCATTCTCAATAAAATCTAAGTAATGCGAATTTTTTGTTTGATAAAATCTCTGGTAAAGTAAATCGTCAACAGACTGAAAATTACTATAAACGTGATATTGAAAATTCCAAACAAAAATGAGAAACCAGAATACTCTCCTATAAATCCACCGATGATTGGCGAAAAAATATAGGCGATACTGTACACCAATCGTTTCAGCCCAATTAAATCATCACCATCGTTATTGTTTTTCTTTGCAAGTGTTGTCAAAATCGTATCGGTAAGTGGAAAATTGATTGAGTGAAAAACAGTTCCCAAAATCAACAACAAAAAGAATAGATAATAGTTAGTTGCGTAAAACAATCCCAGAAATAACATATTGGCAATAGTAAGCGTGACCGCTGAATAGATCTGCTGGTTTTTTATGATTGGATACCGCGCCATGATTGCAGATCCAACCACCGCGAATATTTGATATATCGCCACAATCACCCACGCAAATTGTAGGCCAAATTTTTCTGCACTCCAGATTCCTCCGTATGTCCAAATTAATGCATCGAAAATCCAAACCGCGCTAAATAGCAGCACAGCGGTTTTTTGCTGAAATAATAAACGAACAAATACAAAGAACTCAGAAAAAAATGCAGCTGAATTCGCAGTTTTAGTAATTCCAACAAGTGGCTGATCCTTCACTTTTGTGTACACCAAAAATAAAAATAAAATTGCAGTGAGTTGTAGTGGAATTACAAATAATACCGAAAAAACTAATGACAAAATCAAAAATAAATTGCCCATCAACACTGCACTAAAATCCAAAAATGAACTTAAGATAGAAACCACACTCCAATCTTTTTCTATTTCTTTCACTGTCTCAACATTTCGAATAAACTGGTTCAACGCATAGGATATAAATTCATAATAAATTCCCGAAATAAAACTGGCAATAAAAAGAAAAAAGATGTTTTCATATTGCAAACCAACAAAAGTGAGCGTTGGAAACAGCACGCTCGTAAGTGCACCAATTTGCATCAAACGTTTCCAATGAAAACGCTTAAAAAAAGTCGGCAGCGCTGCGTCTGTCAGCAGTGAACCTAACGCCGCAAAGGCAATTACAAACCCAATCAAATAGGGATTTTGCAAACGGCCATCAACCTGCAGCGGGAACATGTAGGTCAAAACGCTATCACACAGGTAAATAAGACCGTACGGAATCAAAAAAATCCCAAGTGAGGTCTTGATTTGTTTTGCGTTGCGAAGCCGAGAAAATGATCTCATAAAAACGTTAAGTAAGGTGATTACAGTAGCTCAAGACTAATCTTAGCACAAAGCCAGTAAGATCCGCAGTTTTATTTGCTGACAAAGCCACGCAAAATACTGTATAGTTAACTGTGATGCAAGATCAACAGTACCAGCCGCAGCAGGCTCAACAGCCCCAGCAACCTCAACCAGAGCAAGTTGAACAGCCCATGTCTGCAGAAGATGAAGCTGCATACCAGCAATATTGGGAAGAACAACAAATGTTGCAAAATCAACAGGCTCAACAGCAGTGGAATCAGCCACTCCTTCCTACTCAATTCAAGCCAATTCCAGAGGAAATTATTGTGGAGTGGGCCGCTCCAAGTCGTCCTTTCAAAAAAAGAAATCGCCAGTTTTACTCGACAGTAGCTATCATTGTGCTGCTCATCTCGATGATTTTGTTCTTCGCGGGGCAAGTTTTGCCAATTGCAGTCGTCATTTCAGTCGCCTTTTTGGTCTATGTGTTGTACAGTATTCCACCTGGGCAGGCTCAAAATAAGATTACTACCTACGGCATTCGTACCGACGACTCAATTTACTATTGGGAAGAACTCAGCCGTTTTTGGTTTGAGGATCAACTTGACGAAAAAATGATGCTTTTTGAGCTCAATCGATTCCCCTGGCGCGTCATTCTGCTCATCCAACCTGAGGATCAAGAAGATTTCAGAAGCTTACTTAAAGACGTGTTACTCGAGCAAAAACCACCAGTAACTCAAGTTGATAAATGGGCAAACTGGCTCAAAGAAAAACTTCCATTAGAGTAGTTTCCTCCCCTGACTTTACTTATTGGTGATTCCAGACTAAAATAGTAACTTATCCTGCAGATTCACAAAAAGTGTGCATGGAATAACAAGCGCCTATAGCTCAGCTGGATAGAGCATCAGTTTGCGGAATTGAAGGTCGTTGGTTCGAATCCAACTGGGCGCACACCTCTGTAAGTACTTTTTTGCTTGATGATACCACTGCGAGCGATTTGAACAGGTGAGATGCCGGAGCGGCTAAACGGCCAGGTCTCGAAAACCTTGGGAGGCTTGCCTCACGCGAGTTCGAATCTCGCTCTCACCGCAAATGGAAACGCCCGCTAGGGTGTTTTTATTTGCGGTGATGGTGAAGGATGCAGGACTTTTAAACGAGCATAGCGAGTGAAATATGAATCTCGCCGCATGGTGAACGGAGTGAACCAGGCTAGTGCACGCGAAGCGGGCCGCTCTCACCGCCAAGTTTAAACCTCCCCCAACTTATTGATTACCAGTTCAACACGGATCTGTCTATTGGTATACTACACCAATGAAACTTTTTCTGGCATCTCAAGCAAAGCATCCAAAAACTATGTCAGATATAGAAAATTTTGTTGGTGGCTATGAAGGCAAAAAAATGGTTTATATACCTACTGCCGCTAACGGTCAAGAGCTATATGGAACATGGAAAAGTGGGGATAGCTGGAATAAAGTTAAAGCATTACCTTTAAAGGTTTTCCCATTGGTTTTGGAAGAGGTTCAGGACACAAAACAACTTGATGTACTTGATTCGGCAGATATCATTTGGCTTGCAGGAGGATATTGGGGATACTTAATGTACTGGATGAGACGATTAAAGCTTGACGAACGCATTCCACAATTAGTTGCCCAAGGGACTGTTCTAATTGGTTCTAGTGCTGGATCCGGTGTGATGTCTAAGACACTAGATATTGCAGAATGGTGGAGATATGAAGCTGACGAGCCACCTGTCCCAGAGATAGGAGCTAGTATTTTGCCTGGTCTTGGTTTGGTTGATTTTGATATTTATCCTCACTATACAGAGAAGTTACATGAGTACATCACACAACAGTATAGTGGAAATAAGATGTACCTAGTTAAAGATGGAGAATCAATTGAAGTAAATGGAAATGCGATTAAAATTAATGGTGAGGAAAGAATTATCAGTAGCCACTAAGATGTATTAGAGTTCCAAGATCACCCCATCTCCCTCGCCAGAAATCAACTCCACTCCTCTTCAATCTTGAATCTACTCCACCGAAATGGAGAAAAATCCATTTTTTTAAGATTCTCAATAGGTAAAAACAATGGTTCGGGCAACTCGTGCCACTTGAACCATTTCCACTCCTCACATTTATCTGGTTCTATAACTTCTGGATTGCCCTGCTCACAATCAGCAATAACAAAAACAGTTATGTAATGTTTTTCCTCATCAACAAAAATATCATTGGTATATGGCCCATACCACAGATTTGTAATCTCTAAGCCAGTCTCTTCTTTAACTTCTCTTTGCACATTGGGTTATAGTTTCATTCAATTCAATGTGACCACCAGGAAATGACCAAGACCCATCACCATGTGAGTTCTTTCTTTTCCCCAACAAAACACACTCATCTCGCAAAACAATTACGCCTAGACCTACTGATGGTTTTAATGAAGTCATATGTTGTTAGTATAACAAAAAATTCCAAGATCCTCTCATCTCACCACAAGAAAATATATACTATGCTAAAATCAAACTACTATGACTCCAAAAAAATGGAAGCTGCTCTCAAAAAAAGATGTTTCACCAAGTAAATGGTTTCCCATTGAATCCCGTACCTATGAATTGCCAGATGGTCGTATTGTAGACGACTTCACCGTAACCACTTTGTCCGACGTAGCAATGGTGCTTCCTATTACTAAAGATAGAAAAACTGTTTGGGTTAATCAGTTTAAACCTGGAATTGGAGATATTCTTATACAACTACCAGCAGGTAGATTAGAAAAAAAACATACCTCAATGAGCGAAGCTGCCTTACATGAATTGGAGGAGGAAGTCGGGATTCGTGCAGATCAATCTCAACTCCATTTTATAGCTAAAGTCCACGCTTTTTCTACAAAAGCTTCAGAGGTGGTTCACCTTTTTTTAGCAGAAAATTGTGAATTTAACTCACAGCAAAATTTAGACGCAAACGAAGATATTGAAATTTTAGAATTGTCTTTTAGTGAAGTCGAAGAAAAAATTCTAAACGGTCAAATTTGGGATGCAGAGGCAATTGCAGCTTGGGAACTAGCGAAGAAAAAATTTCCAGAGCAGTTTGCTTAGAAACCTGCCTCACTCATCTCTATTTTTACAACTTTCAACTCGGTGTTAAATGTGAATACTCCACTTAAACTATGGCCATTTAGTATAGCTGGCAGCCAAAACTGTGCATCATCCCACATCTGCGACAATGGCAATTTTTGTTTGTTGACCCATTCAGGCTTTATTTCATCACTCTCAGTTGGAGTGCCTTCCCATTTCTGACAAATAAATGAGTGAACTTGCTGACTCCAATCTGGCTTCTCAGGAAAAAGAAAAGTAAAATTTCCTACCTTTTGAAGTGCTGGTTTTGTGACTCCAATTTCCTCGTACATTTCTCTGGTGATTGCATCCATCTCAGACTCTCCACTTTCAATTTTTCCACCAATACCCAAATAATTTCCTTTGCCAAATCCGGTTTTCTTATACCCAAGCAACACATCTTCTTTGTTCAATAAAAATACAACTGTTCGCTGACTAAGTCCTTGCATATATCAGAATTGTAACAAAGGTTTGCTATAATAGGGACTTTAATTCAAAAATTTTCTTCGATGATGTCAAAGAAATAATTCGGCCAAGATATGAAGCATTAAAAACAGTTTTTGTTGGTTAAAAGAAGTACTGAACACAACACTATAAATTATCGAGGTACCATCTCAAAGTTAGATTTATCATGAAAAAAAATGTATTCACTGGAACTGTATTGCACGGCGATAAATTAGGGCGAACAATTGGCTTTCCAACCATCAATTTAGATGTTAATCTGGTGACAAAAGAGGTACTAAAAAAAGGTGTGTACAAAGCTGAAGTAGAAGTAAAGCAAAAAAAGTATGTAGGAGCACTGTACTATGGTCCAAGACTGGTTCTGAATGAAATTAGGGACGTACTTGAAATCCATCTTCTCGACTTTGATCAAGAAATTTATGGTGAAAAGGTGAAGTTTATTATCCAAAATTTTATAAGAGGAATCATTAAATTCAACTCTTTCGAAGAGTTGAAAAATCAATTGCAGATAGATGTAAAAATGTGCAGTAACTCTGAAGATTGAGGAAATACTTAGGTAATTTCTACTGCAATTCCATGACCAATCCTGGGTATACCATCTACAACCGATCTTCTATGTGAAGCAGCTTTATTTTTATTTCCTAGAGTATATATTCCAGCTAAACAGAGTTCAATATTTTCAGCAGGAATACCAACCTGGATATATTGATCCGCAACATAACTTCTTAAATCAAAATGATACACTGCCTCTTCAATAGAATGAATCATATATGGCATGAAATCAACAAATGAAGCTAATTTTCGTGCATGTTCCTGTTCAATCGTATGATGCTTAGGTTCTAAACTCGGCGCTATGCCTAATTTTATTTTTCTAGGATCGAGTCTATATCTATCTATAGCATTGATAACTGCATTTGCCGGGAAATGCATATTTGCTTCAGCCCTACCAGAATGAATGAGACCAGCGACAACAGAACCATTTTCCTTCTCAGCATAAAAAATAGTTTGCGTACAATCAGATATGAGTGAATAGAGAGGAAGACCTGAAATAACTGTAAAAAAAGCTCCTCCTTCATGAGTATAATATCCTCTTTCACCATTGAAAATTAGATCAGACTTACTATCAACATACACAATATTTGTTTTCCCATACACTGCATGTGCGAGAACAGTATCCTCTCCATTCATTCCCAAACTATTAGTAAATGAGACAACTCTTTTTCGCACTGCACGCAGAGCATCTTCGTAAGGGAACCCTGGCTCATAAGTATATGAAATATTAAATCGTTTCGCCCATTGGAAACC
>CAZOZK010000024.1:0-13549 GCA_964584245.1 uncultured Pseudomonadales bacterium
CAGATCCAAAATGTCATCTATATGATCGAGCCCAACTTTGCGCATGAATCGTCGTATCGCGGCATCTGTGTTGTGTTCTTGATAATGGAACATGTGAAAACGCACCAGAGTAAAAACCCGATCGCAGTCTTTTTTGGAAAGTCGCAGGCGTTGGGCAATTTTTTTGGCGATTCTTGAGCCAACAATTTCGTGATTATAAAATGTGATGGCGCCATTGGTATTTTGATAGGTGGCTGGTTTGGCAATATCATGTAGGAGGGTTGCCAAGCGCACAACGGGATCTGGTGAAGGGCAGTTTTCGAGCGCATCAATCGAGTGTGTCCAGACATCGGTGGTATGGTGGCCACTTTGTTCAACACCTTTGGCATCGAGTAACTCAGGCATAATGTACTCAAGTAAGCCAGTTTCATCGAGTAGCCGAATTGCTTGGGCTGGTTTCTGGCTGGCAAGCATTTTCATAAATTCAATATGAACGCGTTCCCAACTCACGTGAGTAATGTCTTGGGCTTGTGAGCGAATCGCTGTGGTGATTGATTCGTCGAGCGAAAAATCTAGCTGGACCGCAAAGCGAATTGCACGCAACATGCGTAGCGCATCTTCTTGAAATCTATCTGCAGCAATGCCAACTGTTTTGAGATATTTGTTTGTGAGATCTGTTTGGCCATCAAATGGATCAAATAGTGTGTAGTGTTCTATGGAGATTAGCCAAGTGTCTTGCTCAAGCGCGTTTTCCAACACTTCCTGCGAAATTAGCAAAGCCATTGCGTTGACGGTAAAGTCTCGACGAGATACATCATCTGTCAGCGTTTTTCCCCAAGTAACTGACTCTGGGCGGCGGTGATCTTGATATGCTCCATCCGAACGATACGTGGTAATTTCATAGACCGGAATAAAACGGTCAGCGGCAGTATCGGGAGTAGAGTCAGAATCAGAATCCAAATCAGAGCTTGTGCCAGCATCAGCTTCTGAAACCAAAGATTGATGAATCTTCGTGGCATTCGCCAGATCAATTATGCGATTGGTTCGAGTCTGAAAATTAGGCTTAGTTGGTGTTACAGAAAATCCAAACTGAGCCTGCAGATGAGAAAAAGCTACACTGACTGTGCCAAACTCATTTTCATAAAAACTCTCAGTAAATAGTGATTGAATTTGGTCTGGAGTGGCGTTCGTCGTGAAATCGTAATCAAAAAAAGGCTGGCCAGGTTCCTGTGAAACACCTTGCAGCAGATCACGTACAGCACCACCGACAATAGCGGCCTCAAACCCATTCTTCTGTAAATGGTGTAAGATATGGAGAGCTGGTTTTTGAATTTGTAATATTGGATCAGACATACTAGGATTATGACATGAGATGGCAACTTCAGTCTGCACAAATACCAGAGACAGTAGATGAACTACAAACTATTTTAGCTGCAAATCGTGGTATTGATACTACCAATCCGCAGGCTCTCAAGGCCTATCTTGAGCCAATTCACCCAAATGAGTTGACACTTGAGCAGCTTAAGATTGATGAGTTGCAACTAAACACTTTGCTAGATGTTTTGCTTGAAGCAAAAGAAAAAGAACAATCAGTTTTGATTTTCGGTGATTACGATGCTGATGGCATTTGTGCTACCGCTGTTTTGTGGCAAGTGCTCCATGCTGGTGGCTGGAAGCTGACACCGTTTATTCCTAATAGGCACACCCATGGGTATGGACTGTCCGATCGTGCTATCACCGAAATTTTGGCGTCCGAAAATCAGCCAGACATACTTATTACTGTCGACAACGGCATTGTGGCTCACGTCGGTGTTCAGCGTCTTGAGGATGCAGGTATCCGCGTGCTGGTTACTGACCATCACCAACCAGAAGTTGATGCAGAAGGTGAAGTCATTGTGCCGCCTGCAACTGCAGTAGTTTTTAGTACTTTGCTATGTGGTACCACCATGGGCTGGATTGTTGCCAGAAGTTTAGCACAGCGAATGCTTGAAGATTCTGGACCCAAGAAAAATGACGATACCCTAACCAAAGTTGTGCAAGCCGGGCTCGATTTGTGCGGCGTGGCCACCATTGCTGATCAAGTACCTTTGCTATTTGCCAATCGACTATTTGCATGGCATGGCGTCAAAGCACTGCAGATGAGTAAACGCCCAGGTTTAATAGCATTGTTTGAAAGTGCCAGTGTGGATACTAATTCAATTTCTGCCACAACGGTGAATTACGTCTTGGCCCCTCGAATTAATGCCATGGGCCGACTTGAACATGGCATGGATGCCCTGCGATTGCTCTGTACCAAAAGTGTCGCTAAAGCCCGCGAATTAGCAGGAGTACTGAGCGCAACCAACACCCGCCGCCAAGATGTTACCACCGATCAACTGGCTCATGCTCGTCTGCAGGCAGAAGAGCAGGCAAATGAACACATTATCATTGCTCATTCGACTGAGTATCATGAGGGTGTAATTGGATTGATTGCTGGCCGACTGGTCGAAGAGTTTGGCAAACCAGCAATTGTGCTAAGTGTCGGTGAATCCACAAGCAAAGCCTCGGCTAGAAGTATTCATGGTATTAATATTGTGGAGTTCATCCGTGAAGTCCGCTCAGACTTGCTCGAAGTTGGGGGACACCCAATGGCTGCTGGATTTGGCATTTTGAGCTCATCCCTCGAGCTCGTTTCCAATAGACTCCATGATTTGGCAAAAGCTACTATTTCTTTGAGTGATCTGACTCCAACAATCCAAGCCGAGTGCGAGCTACCCGCTCACTTATTGACACTCGATACTTTTGATATGATTTCCCAGTTTGCTCCCTTCGGCCAGCGCAATCCCGAGCCGGTGTTTGTGATGAAGGGGGCGATTATTCAAGCGGCGCGGACATTGGGGAAGGAGAATCAGCATGTTAAGTTGACACTAGAATTTGAGATTGATGACGATAATAAGCAGACAATTGAAGCCCTTGGGTGGAATCAGGCTCAAGAATTAGTTGTAAGTTCTTCAATGCCAATTAATTCATTAATAGGTAAAAATACGGAAGTAGCTGTTAGTCTTGAAAAAAACATCTGGAAATCTTCGGCAAGATTACAAATGCACTTAATATCTTTAGAGCTAAATTAGACAGATGTCTTTTGCAATTTTTCCCATTGTTCTTGATTCATAGGTCTATGACAGTACTGAGGTTTATTTTCTTCCCTTAGTGCTCTGTTAAAGGATATATTTGTATATTCAATGAATTCCATATATGTATCAATTACTTTTTGTTCTGGAATATCAGAATAATTAGCAATTTGTTCTATGGTGTAGATTACTGCTGGAATAAACTCCAATTTTTTCGATCTTGCAACACGTATTCGATTGTGACCATCATTTACGGCAAGTAGTATGTTATTTTCATGAGGAATAGCTGTAACACAAATTGGTTTTGAATTCAAAAAATTTGGGTCTCTGTCCATAGCTTTGTCAATTTTCCGACGCTTTTTTTTACTATAAAACGGATGAGTTAATGGTTGAGTACCAAATAGATAACAGATTCCAATAATCGCTTTTAGATATGGATTCTCATCTGTTGTTAGATTGTCTAGATCATGACGCGAAGGGCCATAATCTTCCATGTCTGGTCTTGAATTATATGACATATACTAAAAAACCCCGCCTGGTGGGGCGGGGTTGTGTTGTTTACTTTATATTTTTTTTTGTTTACAACTGCAACGAACCGCCCATCTTCCCGAAAAGAAGATTTGCAATGACGGTAGTGGTAATTGATTGACAAAAGGTTTGCATTTCAGAAAATTATAAACCTCACAATGAAAATGTCAACAAGAAAATACATACTGGATGTGTAACGCCTCCTAAAGATCATACCAATACTGACATTTCACCTGCTTCACTATATAATGCCACTATGTTTACAGATCAAACACAACCAACCCAACCCGTGTCAGCTAGCGTTTCGCAAGCAGAAAATGAGCGAACCCTTATTGGCGATTCACTCAATCACGTTGGGGATACCATTGTGCTCAAAGGCTGGGTGGCTACCAAACGCGATCACGGTAAACTCACTTTTATTGATCTGCGAGACCGCACCGGTACTGTCCAATGTGTTGGTTACCAAATGATGGGAGAGTTAACCACTGAATCAGTCATTTCTATTACTGGTTTGGTTAAGCAACGACCTGAGCGCATGGTAAACACTGAAGTACCATCAGGCTCAATTGAAATTGAAGTCAAAGCATACGCAGTACTCAACAAAGCAAAAGAATTGCCAATTCAATTAGATACCGATGGCAAAGAAATCAACGAAGAAGTGCGCTTGCGCTATCGCTACCTTGATTTGCGCCGAGAGCGCATGCGAAACATTCTCAAGTTGCGTTCAGACACAGCTTATGCGTTCCGTCAAGCTTTGCAAGCACTGAACTTTACAGAGGTTGAAACTCCTTTACTCACAAAATCAACCAAAGAGGGTTCACGAGACTTTATCGTGCCATCTCGTTTCCAGCCTGGTAAATTTTATGCTTTGCCACAGAGTCCACAACAATATAAACAAATGCTTATGACCGCTGGAGTTGAAAAATACTTCCAGTTTGCGCGCTGTATTCGTGATGAAGACTTGCGGGCAGATCGCGGATTTGAACACACCCAACTCGACATGGAGTTGAGTTTTGTTGAGCAAGCCGATGTCATGAACACTGTCGAAGAGTTAGTTAAAAAAACGGTCAAAGCTGTCGGTGGCAAAATGCAAAACGAGACTTTTCCTGTTATTGAGTATAAAGATGCAATCGAAAAATATGGTCAAGACAAATTTGATTTACGTACCGATCAAGAAAAAGCGGACAACGTTTTGGCATTTGCATGGGTAGTCAAGTTTCCATTCTTCAAAAAAGTTGATACCAAAGACGCTGCAGAAGTACTCGATGGCAAGAGTGGTTGGACATTTACCCACAATCCATTTAGTCAACCATTGCCAGAATTTTTGGAAGATCACGTGGCGGGCAAAAACATCGAATCAATTCTAACCTCACAATACGACTTGGTCTGTAACGGCTATGAAGTTGGTGGTGGTAGTATTCGTGCGCACAACCCGGAAGTGTTGGAAGCAACCTTCAAAATCATGGGCTACTCTCCAGAAGAAACCTACGCAAGTATTGGCCACATGCTCGAAGCATTTAAAGTCGGCACACCTCCACATGGGGGAATTGCGCTTGGGTTAGATCGAGTTGTCATGCTATTAGCAGGTGAGACCTCACTCAAAGAAGTAATTGCATTCCCAATGACATCTAGTGGCAGAACCGCAGTTATGGATGCGCCAAACGAACTCGACGAAGCTCAACTCAAAGAGTTGGGTATCAAGATTGTCCAAAAATAGGTACAATGGAACTTCATGCATCGTTTGTACCGAGTGCTTATCAATGTTTGTGTAGTCTGGACCGGCCTTATGTTGGCGGGGAGCGGTATAGGTGGGTCGTATATTTTTTTCAACCATCTTTCGTACAAATCCAGGGCATATCTACCTGATCAAGACATTTCACTATTTAAGGTTGAGTATCCTGTAGTTGCGTTTAATTCTAGTGAGCCCATCGCAGCACCAACAGCATTTTCTGCGCAGGCGGTCTACGCTGTAGATCTACAATCGGGCACACCACTTTTTTCATACAATGCGACGCAAGCACGGCATCCAGCCTCGGTTACTAAGCTCATGACAGCATTGGTCTCGAGAGAGTTGTATTATCTGGATCAAGTTTTAGAAACTAGTCTACCGCACCCAACGCTAGGCACGGTGATTACTTTCTTTGGCGGAGAGTCCCAAACCGTCCGCAGCTTATTAAAAGCAACTTTGATTCAATCGGGCAATGACGCAGCAACGATTTTGGCACAGCGCCATCCACAAGGATACGAAGCATTCATACAAGCTATGAACGACAAAGCTGCACAGCTCAAGCTCGATCAAACTACATTTACAAATCCAACTGGCCTAGATGACACAGCACATTTCATGTCGGCAAAAGATATTACTACAGTATTTGCCGTGGCGTTGCGTGATTCATTTTTGAGAGAAACGCTCAGCCAATCGAGCATCGAAATATTTGACAGTTCTGGAGATATCAAACGAACACTCTACACCACCAATCAACTGCTTTTTTCGGATTATGTTGTGGCAGGAAAAACCGGCACCACAGATTTGGCAGGCCAGGTCTTGACCAGTTTAGTCACGATCGATGGTCATGAAGTAATCATCACGGTCATGGGTAGTGAAGATCGATACGCTGACACCATAGTTTTGTACGACTGGATTTCTCAAACATATAAATGGGTAGATGGAAGCGAGTTAAATTTGGTACACTATACACAGTAGTGATTTTTGAGAATAGCACACGTGAGCGTGCTTAGCGATTTATGGCAAAACAAACCGGTCCCACATTGACTGATGTTACCCAACTTGGCAGACAAGGTGTTAAGGTTGTGATACTGTTTTTTGTGGTGTTAATTGTTGGCCGCTTTGCACTGCAAAGTTTTGTTGCGTTTTGGAAAGCGATGAATCCGCCACCACCACCTCCTCCAACGGTCGGATTTGGCTTACTGCCACAAGTTCGATTTCCTGAAAAACCAGAAGCTGAAGTGCCAACTAAGTACACGCTCGAGTTGCCACGTGGCGCGTTTCCAGAGTTTCCTGATCGAGCCAAAGTCTTTTTTATTCCTCAAACGACTCTTACGTTATTTTCTGATCAAAATGCTCGAGCTGTTGCGGCAAAATATGGGTTTGTATTTGAACCAACTATCTTGAGTACTCGTTTGTACCGATGGCAGAAATCTGCCCCGCTGCAATCAACACTCCAGATGGATATTCAGTCCTTTCAACTACGATTTACAACAGATTATTTGAATCGGCCGGACTTATTACTTGGTAGTCGTGTGCCAGAGTTGGCTCAAGCCGAGCAGTTGGTCAAAACATTTATGCGCACCGGTGGTATTGGAGATCCAACTATTTTAAATGCGACATCTCAATCAGAGTATCTAAAACTTGAAGGAACCAAACTAGTTCAAGCTGTTTCTTACTCTGATGCTGACTTTGTGCGTGTGCGGCTCAACAGAGCTCCAATCGATGACGCATTTGAAATGTACACGCCAGACACCACGGGCATTGTTGAAGCAGTTGTAGCAGGTGGAGCAAACTCAAGTGCAGTTGTTGATTTTACTAGTAACTTTAGACCGCTTGATTCAGAACAGTTACACACCTATCCACTGAGAACTGCATCACAAGCCTGGAATATTTTGCAGGCTGGTGAGGGATATGTGGCGAGCCACACGGGCAAAGATGCTGCCGTTGTGCGTAGAGTCACACTGGGCTACTACGACGATTTTGAAGAGCAACCATACTTACAACCAGTTTACGTTTTCCTAGGCGATGATGATTTTGTCGGGTATGTTCCAGCGATTGATCCTCGCTATATTCAAAGCACCCAAACAGGATCATCAAACTAACCGAAAATAAGATACAATACATCATATGGCAATCGCAGATGCAGCAAAACCATTAGTTGTCCGAACCCGCATGGCTCCTAGTCCAACTGGTGAGTATCATGTTGGTCACATTGCAACGTTGCTCAAAAATTATGCCTATGCCAAACGACATGGTGGCACATTTATTTTGCGTATTGAAGATACCGACCAAGAGAGAAAAGTTGAAGGCGCTGTAGAGCGAATTATGCATGTGATTCGTTCATTTGGACTTGATTGGGATGAAGGTCCAGACAAAGGTGGCCCATTTGCGCCATACGTGCAGTCAGAGCGACTTGAATCATATCGATTGGCAGCTCAAGAGCTTGTTGCTTCTGGTAAAGCATATTATTGTTTTGCAAATAAGGCTGAGATAGATGAGATGCGAGAAAAAGCGATTGCAGAGAAACGCCCACCACGCTACGACGGCCGATATCGCGAGTATCCACTTGATCAAGCCCAGGCTCGTATTGCGGCTGGTGAACCCTATGTTATTCGCTTAAAAGTACCAGAGGACGAAAAGGTTATTTTTACTGATTTACTACGCGGCGAAATTGTTGTTGATAGTAGTGAGATTGATGATACCGTTTTACTCAAGTCTGATGGCTATCCAACCTATCATTTAGCAGTGGTGGTCGATGACCATGCTATGCAAATCACCCACGTGATGCGTGGTGAAGAGTGGATTACCTCAACGCCAAAACATATGTTGTTGTACAAAGCGTTTGGCTGGGAGCCACCTGTGTACGCACATATTCCGGTTTTTCTTAATCCAGATGGTAAAGGGAAAATGAGTAAACGAAAAGGATCTGTAGCAGCACAGCAATTTTTGGAAAAAGGCTATTTGCCAGAAGCTATGCTCAACTTTTTTATGATTTTGGGCTGGGCGCCAGCAGAAAATCAAGAAATTATTACACTCGATCAATATATTGAACAGTTTGATCCAAAAGATATTAGCAGCAAGTCGGTGGTATTTGACCTGGATAAACTTGATTGGATTAATGGAGTGTACGTTCGCCAGTTGCCGGTTTCAGAGTTAACAGAACGATTGCAACCATTTTTGCCAGCTGATTTTCCAAAAGAACACTTAGACATAATTTTGCCATTAGTTCGAGAGAGAATTGTAAAATTGTCTGATATCGAAGAACTCACCCAGTTTTTTTATCGCGAAATAGCACCAGAAAAAGAACTATTGCTCAAAAAAGGTGACGCCGGGATTGTGACAGAACAACTCAACGAAACCCACGCTGCGTTGAGCGCTTTAAACACATGGACAACCGAGTCAATTGAGCAAGTAATTCGTGAGCTGCAAGAAAAACATGATTGGAAACGCGGACAGTATTTTATGATGCTTCGCATTGCAGTCACAGCTCAAACAGCAACCCCACCATTGTTTGAAACTATGGAAGTGCTTGGTAAATTGCCAGTCCTGGCAAGATTAAAAGTGGCGACTGATTTGATTGCCTAATGTGTGATACTCTTAGTGTGCACCTATTTTTAGTAGGCAGTGTGTTAGTGCAGCTAAGATGTCAGACTCAACCAAAAATTCGCCAGCAACCCAAAAAAAATCAAAGCAAGTTGCTGGATTGCATGCTCATTTTTCTCAAGTAAAGGATCGATTCCATCAAACTCACAAAGTTGCCAGCAAATGGTTGGCGAATAGATCGTTGGAGGTGGATCAGCTTCGGGCTAACTCAACCCAGTTATTGGCAGCTGCATCGTTGGCTAGTGGAGTTGCCCTCAATCAACCAGTGGATGTGCTGCTGCAAAGGCAGTTACACGCTATTGAATCATCAAACAAAACACACGTGGCTGATTCAGATAGTTTGCTTCAGTTTACAAAAGAGGAACATGATTCAATTTTAGCCAAAATGACTGAGTACGTGGTGCGGCCGCCTGGCCACTTAGATAGCCAAGAGGAGTTGTATCTTGAACAGCAGTTGAGTGACATGCTGGGTTTTTCTGTAGTTGCTGAGTTGGATGGCAACAGATTAAATCACTCAATCGGTATTATGGGTGGCGAGCAACATTTATTGCGCTATCCAGGCGATTCGCTCGCCGATCATGATGCGTACCGTGAGTCGGGTATAGCTCCAGGTCGTGGCGCATTTGGCTGGTTTACCGAAAATGGGGTCTTAACCCAACGCTCAATTGAGCGGGAAAAATATTATTTTGCGGTTCAGACACTGTATTTACCAAATTGGAACACTGACCATCCAAAACTAAAACCTTGGTATGCATTTCGCAAAATGATTGCAGTTAATCCTGCCGAGCAGGTTGCGGTAGTGGGAGTTGTTGGTGATGCTGGCCCTGCCATGTGGGTTAATAAGCAGTTTGGGGGATCCCCAGAAGTGATTCGTGAAGCAAAGATTTGGAGTCCCAAAAGTAAGGGTCGTGTTTTGCTCTTTTTTGTTGACGACCCAGATGATACTATTCCTTTAGGCGTCATCGATTTAAGTGCCGATGCCATTTTTGATGAGAGTTTGCAGCTAGCTGGTACTGAAAATGACATAGCGGGTACTTTTGGAGATACAGGAAAATAATATGATGCATACAGTCTATTATGGTTCGTTGGTTCGCTGGGAAGTAGTTGATGAGATTGTGTTTTTGGCCGAGCCAATTGAACATGTGGAGGTACGTGAGTTAATTCTCAAAACCCTTGACCACGCGGTTATGGAAGAAGTTCTGCGAGCTTTGCACGAGAACGATCATGAGGTATTTTTGATTATGTGCGAAAAAGAGTATCATAACGAGACATTGCTTGATTGGCTTGAGGAAAAAGTGCAAGGAATTCGAGATAGACTTCGTGATACCATTCAGCGTACAAAAGTAGAGATTAGAGAAGTTCTTTCTCAAAATAGAGAATAAATACGATACAAAAGGTATAACCAATGCTACTTGTTAATTTATATGTTGGATCGCGATATCCGGTAAATCGAAAAAAAATTCGAGATGCGGTGATTGCAGCCCTAACCAAGCAAGGTTTGACCCATGCGCAAGTTGATATTTCTATTGTTGGTCAACGAAAAATCAAAGAACTCAACGAATCACAACTCAAGCACGAGGGTACAACTGATGTCTTATCATTTCCTCAACACGAACGCCATGAATTAAATGATTTTCCGCTGCCAGCAGAAATCCCACCTCATCTCGGTGATATTATTGTTAGTTTCCCTGAGGCAGTTAACAGCGCTCGTCGCTTTGGCAAAATGGTGGATGATCAAATTGTGTTTTATGTTGAACATGGATTACTGCATCTGTTAGGCTATCATCACGAATAAATAAGGTATTTTTATGTCTTGGTATACACAATTTAGACCCCGCCAAATCAAAGAGCTTCATCTGGAGTCTGTGCGCACGCAGCTGCTTGGATACATGAAGTCGGGAAATTTTCCCAAAGTTTTTTTATTTGCTGGTCCAAAAGGTACTGGCAAAACAAGTGCATCGCGTATTCTGGGCGCGGTTTTTAATGATCCTGCAAATTCAGAGGCTGTTGAACATGATTTTTTCGGAAAAACTGAGAAATCTATCCCTTACGTTGAGCCAGACCGAGATTCAAAACAAAATGAGTCAATTTACACAGGCCAATCCTATATTGTTCATGAGCTCGATGCTGCCAGTAATCGTGGTATCGACGATATCCGCGCGCTTAAGGAGCGGGTGACGCTTCCTCCACAAGACGGAAAAGTCAGCGTCTATATTTTGGACGAGGCCCACATGCTCACGACAGAAGCATTTAATGCCTTACTCAAAGTACTTGAAGAACCACCAGCACACGTGGTGTTTATCTTGGCCACTACTGAGCTTCATAAAATTCCAGCAACTATTTTATCTCGAACTACGATTGTGCCATTTCAAAAGGCAAGTATAGCTGAGCTTGTATCGTCACTTGCGGGTATTTTGGATCAAGTAAAACTCAAAGCGATAGACACCTCACTCGAAGAGATTGCTGCTCGCGCTGGGGGTAGTTTCCGTGATGCCGTCAAGTATCTCGAACAAGTCGCAACCCAAACGCTGGCAGCTGGTAAAAAAGAACTGGCTCAGAGCGATGTTGCACAGTACTTGCAAGGATATGCGCAAGATGAACAACTCGTTAGCTTGATTCAAGCGGTGATCAATAAGGATTCGAAGGCTGTTGTCGAACAGATTGGCCAGTTCCGCTCACAAGGAGTTGATGCAGCTATTTTGTACACGCAACTACTTTCTTTGTTACATCTGTCGTTACTGCGTGCACTTGGTGTCAAAGAAGGCACGTCTGTATTTAGCAAACAAATTTCTTTGTTTTTTTTGAATGAACTCCAAAGTATTTCCCATCAACAAGAAGTGATCCCACTATTACAACTCGAGCTTGCGCTGCTGTCAATTATTGATAGAGCCATGGCCAAAGGTGGAGAGTCTAGTGGAAATGAGAGTTCTGGTTCCGGTGGGCAAGCGCAAAATGGATCAAGTAATGGTTCTAGAGGAAAGTCAGTACGAGAATCTACCGCAAAAGCGGCAGTTCAACCACAAACTCAAGCCTCTGCATTCATCCAAGCTCCTGTAATTGCCAAAAGTGATTCTATCCAGAACTTAGATCATGCTGATTCAAGTGAAGTTTTGAGTCAGTGGAACCAATTCGTCCAACTTGTTGAAAATGAAAATGCAACAATTGCGGCGCTGCTTCGTACTGCCAAACCTATGCCAGAAAGAAGTAATGGAATTGCTCGAGTGCAGGTCTATTATCCTTTCCATCGAGATCAACTCATGCAGCCTAAATTTTTACAGTTGTTTCAAGAGTGTGCTCGTTCCATGACAGGACATGATCATCGATTTGAGTTTGAACTTGGCCAGTTAATTTCTGAATCAGATGTGGCTGGACAACCTCCAATCAATGATACAGTTACGCTCGCTGGAGAACTATTAATGTAGTACAATCACGCTAATACGTGAACAAAAAGGTAACATAAAAGGAAGGTACATATGGCAAACCCATTTAAAGCACTCGGAGACATGAATCAATTGCGAAAGCAAGCAAAGCAGATGCAACAGGATTTGGCTGCAGAAGAAATTCGTATTGAACGAGGTGACATTATGGTTATTATTACTGGAGATCAAAAAATTAAACATTTTTCAGTTCAAGGTATAACCAGTGATGATGCAGTTGATGCATTGAACGAAGCTATCAAAAAATCACAAGAATTAGCCGCTAAAAAACTCCAAAGCATGATGGGCAGTGGCGGACTTGCTGGTATGATGGGTGGCAACGACTAATCGCTTAGGATACCAATGAATATTCTTATTGCCTCTCAAAATGGTGGCAAACAACTTGAAGTACGTTCTTTTTTGGAGGATGTAGCGAAAATTGTAGTGCCTCAGGACTTTCCGGAACTAAGGGATTTTGATGTCGATGAAACTGGCAGTTCCTATGAAGAAAATGCATTGCTCAAGGCTCGTGGTTTTGCCGTAAAATCTGGTTTGCCAAGTTTGTCAGATGATACGGGGATTGAAATCATGGCTCTAGATGGCCAACCTGGAATTCATTCAAAACGCTTTTTTTCTGGCAGTGATGTAGATAGAAATAATAAGATTTTGGATTCCTTAAAAGACGCTCCAGATAGATCGGCAAAATTTATGTGCGCCATGGCGTTGGTTGATCCTGTGAGCGGCTCTGAGCAGGTTTTTAAGGCAGTGGTAGATGGCAAAATTGCATTGCAGATGGAACACGGAGAAGGATTTGCCTACGACATGATTTTTATCCCAGATGGATATGACAAAACCTACTCGCAACTTGGCCTTGAGATCAAAAATAAAATCGGTCATAGAGGCAGAGCTTTGGCATTAGTTAAAAAATATTTGCAAGAAGTAGCAGAAATACAGTAGAAAGTTTTATGAGTAGTTACGTTCCAGATCAAATTATTTTAGATAGATACGCAGATGTCTTGGTTAATTTTGCCCTAAATTCAGGCCAGGGAGTCAAAGCTGGCGAAGTGGTTCAAGTAGTTGTACCAGATGTGGCTAAACCGCTGGCATTGTCCTTGCAAAATGCTTTGTTGCGAGCTGGTGCGCATCCTATGGTTCGTTTGCTGCCAACCGGTTTTGACAAAGAC
>CAZOZK010000025.1:0-13022 GCA_964584245.1 uncultured Pseudomonadales bacterium
ATTGGAAAATTGAATAAAATGCAAATTATTTTGCCAGAATATATTGTGTTACAGAAAATCTATTAATACATATGACAAATAAACTTCTGTTGATATTTACTTGTTTACTCTTTTTTATTTCTCTCTCATTTCAAAAAGCATTTATTGTAAATGCAGACACTGCGTGTGGAGTGGGAAGTGTTTGCACTGGCTCAACCACTTACCTGAAAGTTTCAAGTTGTACAATAGCAGCAGCGCACAAGAATTATCCATCAACAATAGACCCTGCACCAAACTGTATTAATGCAGATGCCGTAAATACTAACCATTTCTGTCCTACAGGCGGAGCTGCAAATAGTTGCACAGCTGTCGCTATTGGTAGAATAGGTTGCACAGCAATAAAAGCAAAGTATATACAAGGTTCACTATACTGTAGTACGGGTGGTGACTGTTTTACTTTTAATACTCAATGCGGAACTTCCCCCTATTTTGGCACGTGTTTACGTGCTCCAGGTGAATGGAGCTGCGCAGGTATACCACCAGATAATGGCACCCCCCTCGGCTGCTGCTACACAGGCCCAGCATGTAGAAATGGCATCTGCGAGCCAGGCAATGGGGAAAGCTGTGGCACATGCCCTGAAGACTGTTCCTGCACCCCACCTCCCGCAGAATCTTGTGGTAACGGCTCGTGCCGTACCGACCTTGGTGAATCATGTGGCTCGTGCCCTCAAGATTGTGATCCTTGTCCAGATACCTGTGGCAATGGCTCATGTGGGCCAACTGAAAACCCAGGAAACTGCTCATTAGACTGCCAAGGCGAAGTCTGTGGCAACAATGATTGCAGATACGACCTCGGCGAAAATTGTAGCAACTGTGAATCCGACTGTGGTGTGTGTGTTGGCTGCGGCGATGGTGTCTGTACCTTAGGAGAAGACAGCACAAACTGTCCTGCAGACTGCCCAGCATGTGGCGATGGCCTCTGCGATCCATCAACAGAAAGCTGCTCAACCTGTTCAGCAGATTGTGGCACATGTGACATAGAATTTTGCGGCAACGGAACCTGTTCAGCCTTCGAAAACTGTACCACCTGCCCGTCTGACTGTACCCTCAACTGTCCCGCCGAACTCAGTTGGTGGCAAGCACAAGGCGGCAGCGTCTATGCTGCTCGGGAATCCACACCAGCCATCACCTCAATTGTCCCAGGACTAACCTGCACCGAACCAACCTGCGCCCCGTATCTGCTCGCGCAACTCCAAGCCAGTCTCGTTTCTAATTCCGATGGCGTCATTGTCACCGGCGGCGGCAACGTCACTGCCGACGGCTACTACACCCCACGCAACCTCGTTGCGCTTGGCTCAAAACTGACCAGATACAAAGAAGGCTATGACTTTTTCTACCGCAAATCTGGTCTTAGTCTGGTGCCAACCGATGCATTCACTGCAAGTCATATTAGCGCAACCAAGCCAGCCACATCTGGCATCCACTACAGCAATCAAGATCTGACCATCCAAGAACCCTGGACCATCTCCAACACCGAATCCTACGTTATTTTTGTAGATGGCAATTTGACCCTGCAAGATCCTACCGACGCGGGCGCGCTGATCACCGTAGATGAAGGGGGATTCCTAGCCTTTATCGTCAGCGGAGATATTTTGGTCGAATCCAGTGTAGGCCATGCCAACGTGGCCCTAACTACGCCAAATATTGAAGGTGTGTATATTGCTGATCAAACATTCCAGATCCTCAGTGACAGCAACGCGGCCACCAGCGACCGGCGCTTTGTCGGCGCGGGCTCATTTATTGGCTGGACTGGCGTAAGTTTGCAACGCGATTTTGATGATGGCGGCACCGGCAGCAGTGCAAGTACCACCGCGCCATCTGAACTATTTATCTACCGCCCAGATCTGCTCTACACCGCACCTTCATTTATGCTCTCACCACATAGCATTTGGCAGGAAACAAACTAAAATGAATAGTATGCAGCTCATCCGCAAAAGAATTACAGCACTGCTACATCAGCGACTTGGCCAATCCATTATTGAGGTCCTGATTGCCACGCTTATTGTGGGCACAGTGCTCACCGCCATTGCTTCTGGGCTCACCTTATCGCTCAAAAACACCTCAGAAACCAAGTACCGCGAACTTGCCACTAACTTATCCCAAGAAGGCTTGGAGGTCTTTAGGCGCGAGCGCAACACTATTGGCTGGACCGGCTTTTTGGAGACGTTGGATTCAAACACCTTTTGTCTGAATGCCTTGCCAACCGACACCGCCCAGTTTTTGGCCCTCCCAGCAGGGGAGTGCGACGGCGGCACCGCCATCGCCGGCACAACCTTTACCCGCACCGCTTATGTCGTAGTACAGTCACAGGATGTAATCCAGATCACCATTGATGTTGACTGGACCGACGGCCAGAAAGCACAAAAAGTCAGCGTGGTGCAAGAATTTAGGAATTTGGGGGGGAAGTAAAATCCACAACGACCATTTACAACGACCGCACGGTCACCGCAGTTTTGAACTCACTCTCAGCAGTTTCACGAGCATCATCTTGACTAGGATCACCACGACGAAGCGTAAAGGTAACCACCACGTGTTGAGAAGTTGCATCATCTGGCTGCGAGCAGTCAAAAGTTGGACCATCTACCAAATCAAGTGATCCAGAAGTGAGATACACCCCCGAGTTGGACGCAATTTTGGTTCGGCCATCGGTATCGACCTCAGCAAAAAAAGTCGTAATCCCATTGTCGACAGAACGAATACTCAACGACTCCATGCCTTGCTGACAACCGCCGGGATACTGCGAGTTTGGCAGCACCTCGGTCGCATTACGAATCAAAAACTCCATACGACTCATGGCATACTGGCCTTCATCCTTGACCTGTTTAATTGCCGTGACTTTGGTACGTCCAACCAAAAAAGTCAAAAAGAGAGTAGAGGTAGCGAGCATGAGCATGACAGACAGCGAAACAACCACCAGTAACTCAATCATGGTGAAACCAGAGTTTTTTTTGAGATTTATTGTTGATGTTGATGTAGGCAACTGCATACGTGATTTTTACTGTCCCAACGCCCCAGCAGTGACTTCACCGCCTTCAGTAATATCAAAAGAATATGACAAATCTTGAGGGGATTCGAGCGTAATTGTCCCTGGATTAATCACACCACCGTGGAGCACTTTAAACTGAACCGCCACCAGATTCACTGCTCGAGTATTAGCGCTCAGCACAACTTCAGATCTGGGATATGGCCCATTTTCGCACTCAGCAATGAGGCTGACCGTACTGCTTTGCACGGGCAATCGAACCTCATAATGGAGGAGCCGATCACAGCCTTCTGGCCGGTCACCCAGCCGTGCTCGCGTCTGTGCAGTGCGAAGCACCGACTTAAGCTCTTGTACGCCCGCTAGCAGGCCTTGGCGATCATTAAATCCTAGGTACGAAACAATCCCTGAGCCCAGCAACAACATCATAATGCTGATTGCCACGATTAACTCAATTAAGGTAAAACCGTGTTGTGATTTTTTGGATTTCGTGAACATAGTGCTTTGTGACCTACCTAGTTCTACGGATTGGTAAGCGTGTAGACTACTTGATCTGGCTCTAACAGCGCGGTGATAGAAAATGTTGATCCATTTGAAGAATAACTGTAGACGTAGGGATCGCCTGATGGATCACTCACATCGAGTGTGGCGAGATAATCAGAAATAGTTGTGGTCATGGCGCTAAAATTACTGCCAACTGGATACGTGCCCTCATCAACACGGTAGAGCACCAAAGCCTGGCGGACAGACTCAAGGTCTGCTTTGCGCTTGCCGTTGCGGGCATTCATGCTGGCACTGCGATAACTCACCAAACCAATGGTGGTCAAGACAATAATAATTGTGGTAACAACCAGCAACTCAATCATGGAAAATCCATTTTTTTTGCGTTTTTTTGATTTCAATCTTGATTCTGATCTTAATTTTGATTGCGGGTGTAGGTTTAAAAATGACATAGTAGTTTTTTGTTGATTTTTTATCTGGTGCTACACTTTTTACTGCAGATTACTCACACAGGTATAATTTCCGCCGCTCGCAAAGGTACAGTTGGTATCTGTGGCATTGCCGCTGCCCGTATCCTCAAGAAGTGCGCACGCACAATAACCTGTCGCAGATCCAGCACAGGTGTAAGAATCGCCAGGGCGAGGATCGGTTGGAAGTCCGCCTGGAAAGTAAGTTGAGTCATCCATGGTGGCACACGCTTCGTATGAGCCGTTGTCAGCATAATACTGTTCAAAACCTTTTTGCATCTGTTGAATATCTGCTCGGCGTCGACTATCGCGACCACGCTGTTGTGCGGTTGCGAAAGCCACCGTACCCATAGCCAAAAGCAAACCAATGATTGAAACTACAACGAGTAACTCAAGTAAAGTAAAGCCGCGTTGTGATTTTTTGGTTCTAGAATTAGCGGGAGATTGCGAAAAAAATGGTGAGGTGAGTTGTGTGAAAAAATGCTTCATAACTTTACTATAACGTAGATTGATACAATACGCCACTTGTGACTATCTACTGACCAACACAGTCAACTGACTGATACTCGTCACCACCGACTCAATACCAGATTCGTTTGTCGCCGTCACCTTGACAGTAAAAGTACAGGTTGGAGCAACTGTCCCAGCAGGGCACTCAAACCCATGACTGGTTCGTGCAGAAGACTCAGTAAAAGTTTGCGAGGTCCCATCACCAAAATCGAGAGTCACTGACAAGGTTTTGGCGCCCTGTCCATCAATCACATACGCCAATTCAAGCGGGGTACCAACTTCAATCGGGACTTGGCGAGTTTGCGGATCATAAAAAGGTTGCGAGGTAAGAGCCAAGACAATTGGTCGAGTGGTACAACTTTGGTAGCAATTCCGTGGACAGTCAGTCACTGAGCTCAAACTAGCTCCTGCACCTTGACTACTTTCGAGCTGACAACACACATAGCCATGCCCACCACAGGTAGTGAGCGGACCAGCCAGGCCAATAGATTTTTCGGCTTGGTCATACCAGATTTCACGTTCTTGCATGAAAATACCTCGAGAACGGCCAAGAACAGAAATACCAACACCAGTCTCTGTCTCACCAAAAATGAGCCCAGAACTGCCGGCTGTTTTTTTGACAAACATAGGCAACGTTTTGGTTTCAATCACAATAGGCTCAAGCGTAAATTGACTACAGACCACCTCAAGAACGTAGGTTGTAGGGGACTCAAAACGAAGTTGAATGGCACCAATTGCCGAGGCGCTATCATTGATAATTCCTTTTTCACGACACTGCTGAATGTAGGTCCCGGTATTGCTCGCAGCACTGCGAATTGTGTTTGCAGAGGCGCGGACCTGAGCCATTGCCATAAAAAGCAAGACTTCGCGACTAGCCAAAAAACCAATACCCATAGAAACAAAAATAAAAAAGGAAAAAGTAAATAATGCTTGAAGTATTCTCATAGTAATGACCAATACCACTGTATCAAATTTTGCCCAAAAAGCAGAGCAGTAATTGTGCCCAATACCAGGAATGGACCAAACGGCACGGCATCACTAAATTGTTTTTTTCTGAGGAGAATCAAAGTAACTCCTACAACGGCTCCAAATAAAAACGCCAAAAATAATCCCACAAATACTTTTTGCCAACCGAGCAATAAGGCTAGGGGAACAACCAATTTAACATCGCCCATGCCAAAGCCTTTACCCTTGGTAAGAAGCCACAAACTCGCAAAAAATGTAAACGCCACCAACATTGCTACGACGGACCAAACAAAATCGGTAACCTGCATAATTCCGAATGTCACCAAGGTAATTCGATACAACACTGTCAAGGCAAACAAGGCTGCCACAACCGTATCAGGAATAATGTAGTAGAGAATATCTGCAGCCACAATCATAAGCAGTAAAATACCTACCAAAAGCCAAAAAAGCGGCTGTATCGTTTGAAATGGGCTGTGTGAAAGTTGAAAGAAAAAGGCTCCAAACCAATACCACCATACAAACAGACTGCCCGTGAGCAACTCGACAACGGGGTGAGCTACGCCAATTGGCACCTGGCAATCGCGGCATTTGCCTTTTAAAACTAGATAGGAAATCAGAGGAATATTATCAAACCAGCGGATTTGGTGCTCGCAGTTCTCGCACTTCGAGCGCCCAGTTACCCAGGACTCTTGTTCGACTGATCTATAAATAACCACGTTGAGAAAACTGCCAATAATTGCTCCCACCGAAAACAGAAACACGGTAGTTAAAACAAAAGGGAGTAACATGATCATAAGGTTCTAACCCTATGGTAAGCAGATTAAATCTTCACCAGCGTCTACACAAGCGTCTCTGCCACCAATTGATAAATCAGCAGGAGTGGTGCCATCTGTACAGTTGCGCTCTGCCTCAAGTTTGAAAGCTTGAGAGGTTGGTTCGAAACAAGCATACATAGTTTCATTTGATCCAACTGCTTTGCCAATATATAACATATCATCATTCTCAAGACGGTTAGTGAAACCTTCTTTGACTTCTGCGGTTGTCACTAATCGATCTAACCATCCCCAGTTATTGGTTGGGATATGCGTAAATGCTTCAGTGTACTCGACAGCAGTTGCGGTGTAAGTTGCATCTTCACTGTCAAGATTCCATGGATAGACTTCGTGAATTGCGAAAAAGCGGTCGACTGCGTTAATCAATTGAGCGGCGTCTGAACGAGTTCGAGTATCTCGACCTTTGTTGATTTGTTCAATTGGATTGATAGATGACAAAACGGCAACAGCGAGCACACCAATAACTGCGATAACCACCAATAATTCAATCATGGTAAAACCACTTTGGGTAGAAAATCGAATAATTAGGGAAGAAAGGCGCTTTTTCAACATATCTTACAGCTTACACTACTTAAAATTGGCTCGTCAAGTCATAAATAGGCATAATAATTGCTATAACCATAACACCCACCCCCAAACCAAGCACAATCATAATCATTGGCTCCATTGCGGTGGTCAGATTTTTGACAGCCTGCTCACTTTCACTTTGAAAGTACACAGCCAGTTTCATGAGCACTTCATCTAACTTTCCCGTTTCTTCTCCAACCGAGATCATTTGGATTAAAATTTGAGGAAATAAATCGACATTGTTGATAGCTTGACCCAGAGGCACACCTTTTTCGATTTTTTTGCGCACGCCATCGAGTTCCTCGCGGTAGAGGAGTGAAGAAATTGCGTCACTTGCTACTTCGAGTGCTTGGAGTAATGAGATACCGGCGGTTAAAAGCAAAGAAAGAGTTCTGGCAAACTCAGTCATTATTATTTTTTGTTTGAGTTTGCCATACAACGGAATTTTGAGCACAAACGCGCTCAATGCCCGTTGACCAGGTTTGGTTTTTACCCATGTTCGAAAACCTGCGCCGGCTACCACCAAAAATCCAAGCAACACCCACCAGTAGCCAATAAATAAATCGGATGCATCAATGAGTAACTGCGTCACAAATGGTAATTCGGCGCCAAAATCGTCATACATTTCGGTCAATTGCGGAATGACAAATACCATCATAATTACTGCCACCACCAGCAGCGCAGAAATAACAATTCCTGGATAAATCAAAGCGCCTTGAGTTTTGCCCTTAAATTCCTTGCTTTTTTCCAGATTATCGGCCAAACGAGCCAGCATTTCGTCGAGCACACCAGCAGTTTCTCCGGCTTTGACCAACTGCACATAAATACGAGGGAATTGTTTCGGATGATTCTCAAGCGCCTTGGCAAACGTGGCACCGCCTTCAACCTCACGCATAATATCTTCAATCAGCGCCACCATAGCTGGCTTGCCTTGTTGATGCAAAATATGCAACGCCTCGGTGAGCGAAAGTCCAGCGGTGACCATGGTTGAAAGTTGGCGCGTAAAATTAACAATATCATCTTGTGCCACACCTTGAAGTTGCTTGTTGATCGTGCCTAAAAGCGATTCACCTTGGCGGGTGATCGAAATAACTACCAGCTGGCGAGAACGCAAAATACTCGAGGCTTGGTGGACATCCTTGGCCTCAACTTTACCCTTCACCGTTTCAGCGTGCTCGTTTTTGGCTTTGTAAGTGAAAAATGGCATAGTGTGCGGTTATGATTTTCCTAACAATCGAGATAAAACATCTCGGCGAATTGCAAACTCCTCGGCTTTTTCTAACGTTACCAGACCTTGTTGGACCAATTGAGCCAAGTGCATCTCGAGCAACTGCATGCCTTCTCCTTGAGCAGTTTGGATTGAGTTATCAATTTGGAAGGTTTTGCCCTCACGGATCAAGTTTTTGATTGCTGAGTTCGCGATCATAATCTCGGTTGCGGCTACGCGACCACCACCAACCTTGGGTAGCAGGCGCTGAGACACCACAGCTCGCACCGTTGCAGCAAGCTGCTGGCGAATTTGATTTTGCTGACTGGCAGGAAAAACGTCAATAATACGATCGATAGTTTGTGAAGCAGAAAAGGTATGGAGCGTCCCAAAAACCAAATGTCCTGTTTCGGCGACCGTGAGCGCAGCCGCAATTGTCTCGTGATCACGCATCTCACCAACCAAGACAATATCTGGATCTTCACGGAGCGAAGAGCGTAGCGCGACTTCCCAACCTTGCGTGTCATTGTTAATTTCCCGTTGCGAAATAATACTTTTTTTAGGTTGATACACAAACTCAATTGGATCCTCAATGGTCAGAATATGGTCCGATTGGTGCGTGTTGATCTCATCAATCATGGCCGCGAGGGTGGTGGATTTACCTTCACCTGTTGGACCGGTCACCAAAATGAGTCCCTGTTTTTGTTTGATGAGTTCATGAAAAATGGGCGGTAGCGAGAGCTCTTCGATTGTCTTGATGTGAGAAGGAATCAAACGAAGTGAAGCAGCTAGCTTACCTTGTTGATGATAGACGTTGACGCGGAATCTACCCGCATCTTTATATTGATACCCAAAGTCAAGCTCTTTGTTAAACAGTACATACTCTTTTTGCTCGGCAGTCATGATCGGGAACAGGAGGGCTTCCAAGTGCTGCTGTTGCAGAACAGGGCTGTCTGGAATTGGCTGCAACACCCCATCTTGGCGAAGATGTGGTTGAATGCCAGTAATCAAATGGATATCAGAACCTGCTTGGTCGACCGCCATTTGTAAAATTGTGTGAATGTTCATAGTTGATTTCATTGTGGTCTAAATTTCAGCCACACGCAAGACTTCCTCAATAGTTGTTAATCCTTCGAGCGCTTTCAAGTACCCATCTTGCTTCATCAGCAACATTCCTTGCTGCACCGCAACTTTTTCGAGTTCGTTGACGGGAGTATTACTCAAAATTAGCTTGCGAATTTCATCACTAATTGGCATGACTTCATAGATACCAATACGACCTTTGTACTCGGGCTCGGTGGCGGGTCGATTTGCTGATGGGCGATAGAGCTTAATCTCGTTTGGATTTTTATTATTTTGCTTGCACCAGGTGTCAAAATAGAGTCCTAACACCTTTTTGATGTCCTCGAGTACGGCTGGCTCTGGTGTGTATTCTTCTTTGTAATCAGGGTGTAATAAACGAATGATACGCTGAGCCATAGTGAGCGTCATAGAAGAAGCCAACAAAAATGGCTCCGCTCCCATATCAATCATACGTGGCAACGCGCCAGCTGCAGAGGAGGTATGCAATGTAGAAAACACTAAATGACCAGTAAGCGATGCTTGCACCGCAAGTTCAACAGTTTCGCCGTCACGGATTTCTCCCACCATGATGATGTTGGGATCCTGACGCAAAAATGAGCGCAATCCTGAAGCAAAGGTAAGGCCTGCCTGTGGGTTAGTCTGCACTTGATTCACGCCGGGCATTTGGTACTCGACTGGATCCTCAAGTGTCATGATGTTCACTTTGTTGGTGTTCACCTGATGCAAAATAGAGTAGAGGGTAGTGGTTTTTCCCGATCCCGTTGGACCAGTCACTAAAACAATGCCGTGTGGAACTTTGATTGCATCTTGTAGGCGACGCAGTCCCATGCCACGCATTCCTAGCTCTTCTAGAGCGGGGACTGTGTCGTTCTTGCGCAGCAAACGCATCACGATTTTCTCGCCATGAATAGTTGGCAGGGTAGAGATACGCAAGTCAACTTCTTGACCATCCGCAATAAAATTAAAGCGGCCATCTTGAGGTATGCGTTTCTCGTCAATCTTCAAGTGAGCCAAAATTTTGATACGTGACACAACGGCGTCATGAACTGAAGGTGGCAAAATAAGCTTCTCGTTTAAAATACCATCAATACGATACCGGACACGGGTTCGCAACTCTTGGGGTTCGATATGCACGTCGGAAGCTCGCGCCTTCATGGCGAAGGAGAGAATTGTCTCGACGATTTTTGCAATTGGAGCTTGGCGGAGCACTTGGCCTGTGAGCTGGGATAGATCTTGAGCGGCCTTCTTTTCGTCGGCGGCTTGAGATGTCTCTTCTAGTGCCTCGGTCACCTCGCTCGACAAACTCTGCGCATATTTCTCGGCAATCACTCGTTCGATTTCAGAAGGAGTAGCGTAGTGGGCAGTGATTCGATAGCCAGTCTTTTGCTGAGCAAAATCAATGGCAGCCAAATCGAGAGGATCGCGCATGGCCACAGACAGAGTGTTTGTGGATTTGTTGATCGCAAACGGGAACATTTCGTAGCGGCGAGCGACACTCTCAGGCAAAAGCGTCAGAGCTTCTGGTGAGACACCAATATCGGCAATCTTGACAAAAGGAACTAAGTTGGCCTCTGCTTTAGCTTGGGTCAAAGCTTCCTCGGTCACCCATTTTTTTTCTTCAATAATTTCTTCGACCTTGCGAGCGCTGTTCATTGCATCAAGTAGAATTTGATTCACTTGATCCTCAGTCAATACTTTCGAATTAACGAGAACTTGCAACAATGGAGAATTGTATGAAGATTGGGCAGCTTGCATGGTATTATTTTGTGTATACATGATGACACAAGCGAGCTTACTCGACAAGGTATAAGACCTCATCAAACGATTATGACTCCAGTACTTATCAGCCCAGGAATGCCAGGAACCAGTTCAGGTGATAGTTCGGTTATTGGATCAGGTATTGAATCAGCGGAAGCTCTCCACGAGGCAATGTTGCGAACGTGGCAGGACCAAACTCCAGAATGGAAACATATTACCTTGCCGCATCCTGATATTTTTTTTGTTGGTGATTCCCAACAAGCACCCTCAATCGCACAAATCAGGCTTTTTTCACAAGAGCTGAGATACCCACCCCACCAATTACCCCAGAAATTGTTTGTTATCTGGAGACTCGACGAAGCATCGATTCCAGCCCAAAACGCGTTACTCAAGGATTTAGAAGAACCACCCGCGTACGCCCATCTTGTCATAACCGCGACACAGCGGGCTCGCATTTTGCCAACAATCCACTCACGAACTCAGGCATTCACAGCGCAAATTGACAATCGCGTGGGCAATCAAATGGACACTCAAAACGATCAACCCGACCAATCAACAGACATCGTTCAATTCTGCGACCCAAGATTTTGGCAGAAGCAAAAAATCAGTGAACTCATAACCCTGGCAGCAAAATATTCGCAGCGAGAAACGGCAATTCCATTGGTGTACGGGTGGATTCAAACGGTCCTCAAACAACCAACCTATCCCACACCACAACTACGAGAAATGCTGGAGATTTTGCAAGAAGCACATCTGGCGCTCCAGGCTAATGCAAATGTGCCGCTGGCACTCGAAACTTGCTTTTTTAGATTACATACAGTACAAAATATGGTATAACCATGTGCCTACACATTATTTCAAACTATGACAAAACTCGACACACATTACCAAGCCTCTGAAATCAAAGTTCTCGAGGGATTGGAGCCAGTTCGCAAGCGACCAGGTATGTATATCGGGTCTACTGATAGCAAAGGACTGCACCATTTGGCCAAAGAAGTTCTGGATAATGCTGTTGACGAAGCAATTGCTGGATACGGCAAACGAATTCAGTTGTTCAGAAAGAAAATCACCGACGCTCAAAAGGCGATGGTGCCCAATGGTGAAGCTATTTTGGGCGAACAAATGATCACCGTTATCGATAATGGACGCGGAATTCCAGTTGATATGCATGAATCAGGCGTATCTGCACTGCAAGTGGTTATGACCAAGCTGCACGCTGGAGGAAAATTTGAGGAAACGGCCTACCAAGCTTCTGGAGGATTGCACGGAGTCGGAGCATCTGCGGTGAACGCACTTTCCGGATTGACCCAAGTGCTTGTGAAACGCGACAAAATGTACTACTACCAAGCGTACTCACAAGGCATTCCACTACTCGAGGTAAAAGAAATCAAAGAATCAGAAGCGCTCAAATTGTTTCCAGATATATCAAAAGGTTTTACAACAAATCAAACTGGTACAGCCGTTTCATTTGTGCCAGATCCTACAATTTTCTCGACAACCACATTTAGCCCACGTATTTTGACCGATGTGGTCAAGGACCGCGCTTATCTCATGGCAGGACTCTATTTTGAACTCCATGATGAGTACGATGGCACCGAAAAACACTATTATTTTGAAGGTGGTATCCGCTCATTAGTCACGCATTTAAACATGCATAAAAAGCCGCTGCATGATGTGTTTTACACAAATGGAGTCTGGACTGATGAGAACACCGGCAAAAAAATTGGCGTTGAACTTGCTCTCCAATACAACGATACTTACACAGAATTACTCGAGTCGTACGTAAACGTTATCCATACACCAGATGGGGGAGCGCACGTTAATGGATTCCGTATGGGACTTGGACGTTTGGTCCGAGATTATGCCGATAAAAATGGCTTGCTCAAAGAAAAAGAAGCCTTTACCGCAGAAGATCTGCGCGAGGGATTGGCTGCCGTTATTTTTGTCAAAATGCCTGCAAATGACCTTCAATTTGAGTCACAAACAAAATCAAAACTAAATAACTCTGAAGCACAATCAGCTGTGTACCAAGTGTTTAAAGATAGTTTTGAGACGTTTTTGGAGGAAAATCCAAAAGTTGGAAAAATTATTGTAGATAAAGTCATGTTAGC
>CAZOZK010000026.1:0-12511 GCA_964584245.1 uncultured Pseudomonadales bacterium
TCTTTGAATTTTAAATTATCTTCAACTACTGAAGGGTTTGAAACCAATGGTATGAACCCAGATGAGGCACGTGTCGCTACTGAGGGATTCGCACTGTTATATCTTAACAAAAGGAAAGAACTTATTCCCAAGATAAAGGAAAATTTGCAAACTAGTATTACAAGTGCAACTGAATTAAAGCAGCTAAACGATATATCTAATGCGATATATACTAGTGCTGCTGATTTCAAGACATCGGGAATGACTGTTTTTGAGGCCAATAGGGCTTCTTCAGAAATTATTAGTGAATTTCAAAATAAAAGAGATTCATTGATTAGTGACTTAGTAGATACTGTAAGTTCAGAGCTCAAAACGAAAACTTACAAACAACTTACAACAGAATATACTATCGAATCAATTCAGAAACAACTTGAAAGCAACGGTATGCTTCCTAATGAAATTGAGAGATCAATGCCTGAGTTGCGTAAGGAGCACCAAGCTTTGGTAGATTCACTACCAACAAATCCTTTGGAACAAATCCAAGTAATAGTGGGCAGAGTTAACTCTTTAAGCGGTTTTTATGGTCAAATTGACACTGCTATGTCAGAAATCAATTTGAAAATAGATCCAAATAATCCGGTTACTCCTGAGCAGGTTAGCCAAATTATACAAGAAAGACGAAAAACACTAATTGATCTAGAAATTAAAGAGATTGAAGGTGTAATCAATGGATTAGATTTAAAGACACTTCTTGATTCCTATCCAATTGATAGAATAAAAAAATTATTTAGGGATAGTGGTATGGAGGAAAATGAAGCCAGCACTGCAGCAGCAACTATTGAAATTGTAATTGAAAAACTTCAAGAAAAATTAAGAAATGAGATTGTCGTTAACATTATAAATAAAATTACAGGGGCTAGTCTACTCACGCTTCGTAAGACACTTTTTCCAAATTATAGAAATGGAGAGTTTCCTGCAATTGAAATTGGGAGAGAACTTCTCGATGGCGGCTTGATTGGTGATCAATTAACTACTGCTAAAACTACAATCAATGAGAGGTATTTTTCTCATATAGATAATTTGGTTTTCACCATGCGTAAGGAGAAAGAATCTGCAATGAATAATCTGGCTTTTAGTTATCCGGAGGAATTCCTAAGCTTATCACTCCAACAAATTTATAATGAATTTGTAGAAGCAGGTATGTTAACTGCTGAGGCAAAAAAATCAGTTAATGAGCTAAAACCTGATTACGATAAACTTAGAGGGTCAGTTGTTAGTGATATTGTTTCAGCGGAAATAAGCACGATGCCTTTTGTTAAATCAGTAGATGAACTGGACAGCCTAGACACAATCAAGAGTAAATTAAAGAAAAAGGGTTTGACTGATCAGGAGATAGTTGCTAATGAATCCATCATTGATAAAGCTCTTAAAGCAAGAATAGATCAGATTCAGATATTGGCTTAAGTTAATTATTTATGTATTCTTTGTTCCATCCATTTGCAGTAGTAATTGATTGGTGTGGTGGGCTATAATCCACCTCATGTTTGCCCGTGTCCTGAATTTAACTACTAGTCACATGCCGTCTGCTGCTAGAATATTCACCCCTCGCTCAGCGATGTTGATTTTTTGGTTGTCGGTGCAAGAAATTATTGAGTACCGGTTTGATTTCTTCATGCGCACAATCAAGTACTCGATCATGGTGAGTTTAATGTCATTTGTGTGGTTATCAGTGGGCAAAGAAGGTGCTCTCGATTTTTCACCAACTCAAACCGTCCAGTACTTTTTTCTGGGTGCGCTCATTTACAGTTTGTCCAACTTTCATCCCTACGAAATTGAAGAAGATATCAAATATGGTGGACTATCAAAATACTTGGTGCGCCCGCTCCATCCGTTCACGTATCATTTTTGGAAACAGTCAGCGATTGCGTCGTTAGAAACACTGGTCAAATCTCTAGTCATTATTCCTCTGCTCTATTTTATGGGATTTGCCCTTAATTTTTCATTTTCACACACACTCTTTTTTGTGTTCTACTTGCCGTTTATTTTTTTTTTTTTTTTTCACCAGCTTTCTGTCATTTCCCTACTCAGTTTTTGGATTTCGGAAGCCTGGGCAATCCGCTGGGCATCGACTAGTATCATGCGCTTACTGTCGGGCATGTTGGTTCCGATTGTCTTTTTCCCACAAGCAGTCCAAAACATTCTCTTTTGGTTGCCCTACCAACATTTGGCATACACGCCAATTGCCATCATGCAGCAAAAAATGACGCTTTTACAAGCTTTGCCATCATTTGGTGTGCTCTTAGTGTGGTGCGTGCTAATTTGGATGCTCAAAGAATTTATCTGGTTCAAAGGATTACAAAGATACGAAAGTAACGGTGGATAATATGTTTTCAGTTTTCAAAACCTACCTAAACGTGTTGCTGGCCTTCGTGAATTTTCAGTTGAAGTACGCGCTTGAGTATCGTGTCAACTTTTTGCTGCAAGCATTTTATGGTCCTGCCTATGTTACTATTTTATTTAGTATTTTACAGGTGGCCTACAGTCACACTGAGACCATTGCTGGGTGGACAAAGCCGGAAACCATGGTTATTTTTTGTATTTTTCATTTTTTATACGTCATTGGAGCAACCTTTTTTATGAAAGGGATTCGTAATTTAATGTGGAACGATGTGCGCCTTGGAAATATCGACATGATGTTGACAAAGCCAATTAAGTTTCAGTTTTTGGTCAGCTTCCGTGAACCTGCATTTAACCAAATTCTCTTGTTTTTTTCGTTGCTTCCTTTATTTTATTACCAAATTAGCACCAATCCAGATATAATTTCGCATTCTCCTATAGACATACTCTTATTTGCGCTCTCGCTGATTATTGGAATACTAATTTTTTATTTTGCTGTTTCGACCTACGCAACTTCTGCATTTTTCTTTTCAAAGGCAAGTCAGGTGATTGAGTTGTTCGATAAAATCAGTGATTACTCCCAATATCCACTGCCACTTTTCCCTGAATCGCTGCAATTGTTGTTAGTCACCGTTGTACCTGTGGCGTTTTTTAGCTATGTACCAGCATTATTTATACTGGGCAAGGGCTCTTTCTTGTGGCTAGCTGGTAGTATTGTGTTCTTGTGCGTGCTTATTGGTATCAATCAATTTTGTTGGAAGTATGCGCTGCGCCACTATAGCTCAGCCAGCTCATAAAGAGTAAAATAAGGAAATCGTATGTCAGAAAAAAAAGCAATAAAATCAAATGGGCAGCCGGCAATTAGGGTCTCACATTTATCTAAACACTTCAAAGTCTACAAAAAAGATGCCGGACTTTTAGGTTCGATTACCTCGCTCTGGCACCGCGAGTATGAAGAAGTTATGGCCGTCGATGATGTAAGTTTTGAAATTGCCCAAGGTGAAGTGGTGGGATTTATCGGTCAAAATGGTGCGGGCAAAACAACCACGCTAAAAATGTTGTCTGGCTTGTTGTATCCAACTCATGGCGAAGTTTCTGTATTAGGGTACAATCCGTGGGATCGTCAGCCTGAATTTCAAAAGCAATTTGCATTGGTGATGGGTCAAAAAAATCAGCTGTGGTGGGATCTGCCAGCTATGGAATCATTTATACTCAACAAAACAATTTATGGTATCTCCGATGTACAGTTCAAAAAAACGCTGGGTATTTTGGTTGATTTGTTGGATGTCCAAGATATTATTAACATCCAAGTTCGCAAGCTTTCGTTGGGTCAGCGTATGAAGTGTGAGTTGATTGCCGCGTTGCTCCACAATCCACGGGTACTTTTTCTTGATGAGCCAACCATTGGTTTGGATGTGGTCATGCAGAAAATCTTGCGTGAGTTTATTAAGACGTATAACAAAGAATTTAATGCGACGATTATTTTAACCAGTCACTACATGGACGATGTCAAAGAATTATGCAAGCGAGCGATTATTATGGACCACGGGCACACCATTTTTGATGGTAAGCTCAAAGATATTATCGAAAAATATGCGCGCTTCAAAATTATTAAATTAGTGTTTTCGCGTGCGGTCTCGCATGCTGAAATTTCTAAATTTGGAACTATCAAAGAACATACTGAAGATGGATTGTTGCATTCTGCCACGCTGCTCGTTTCACGAAAAGATGTGCCAAGAGTTGCGAGTGCGGTTTTACAATCACTGCCGTTGGAAGATATGACAATTGAGGAACCACCAATCGAAGCAATTATTCGTGATGTGTTCGAGAACTCTGCGCGCTAGTTTTTGAAGTGCTGTTTTGCCCGAAATTCTGTGCAAAATAGAATGCTATTAGCAGAGTAACAAAACAAGTGCTTACAAGTCCCAGATAAAAAAACTTGGGAAAATACTCGAGGGAAATGGTGTAGGAATATATTGGACCACCTCGATCTGCTCTTTCTCTCAATAGAAGTATGTGGCGCATACCTTCATAATTTTGCATTACTGCTCTTTTTCCATCAATTTTTGCGTGCCAATTTGTATCAAATCTATCGGCAATAATCAGTCCAGAATCATCGGGCAAGGTAACAGTAAAACTAATCTTATTTGGATTTTCTGAATAATTTGTTATGACCACTGGCGCACCATTTTTAGTGCGAAATCGTGGCAAGGTATTTGGAATTTCATACAATTTTAGGTCACGTTGCTGCGCCACTATTTTTTCTGGAAAGGTTTCGCCAAAATCAGGAAACCACGTATCAACTAAATAATATCGCACTGACCATTTTTTGAGTGATTCATGATCTACTTGAATATAGGGCAGACTATTTATTGATGCATCATCCGCCGCTCTAGAAACCGCTATGTTATTTTCGGCAAAAAATGGAGTTGTCGTGTCTAACCCAGCCTTACTTTTAGAAAAATCCTCATGCATATTCAGTGGTAATAATGTTGTAAACCCGTTGATAATTGGTACGCCAGCAACCATGTTCCAGTTTGGCGTTAGGCTGTCTCGCATTCGCTGCAACTCAGTTAGATTCTTGAATTCAGCTGCATCAATATACGAATCACTAAATGGCGCGCGCACCGCCATGGCATCCCAGTAGGAACCAAAATCGGTGTACGGCGTGTTGTAGTTACGAGTCAATAGTCTGTGTTGGGTTAGGTCTATATCCTGCGAAATTTCTGCAAATTTTTCTTCATTCAAAGTGTAGACAGAATTTGGCGCAGAGAACAAAAGTCCTTGGGTCACAAATGCCATCTCAATGGTGATGATGAGTAGAACCAATCCAAACCTTTTTTGTCGCCAAAAAATCAAACTAAAAAAGAGTGACAGACTCGTCACTAAAAGTGTGAGCAGGACAACTTCGCTAATCACAAAATCTCTGGCCACTGTATGAAAAGCACTCTGGCTTAATTTTGAGTTGAGGAGGGAGTCAACGAGTTGCCACACATGTTGGAACTGTGTCCACACTAGAATCAGTCCAGTACCAGCGCCAGCGATCATGGTTGCAGAAGCGCCAATCAGAATTCGAAAAAAAGTTTTGCCGATCTTAATGCTATCAATATACAGTGCCAGCAAAATTGGCAAAATTAGCGCGGGAATCATTAGAATTGTACTCATACCACGTGACGCGTTTATGATCGGGATTTTTTGGATGAGCGCAAAGGTTGGCAGCGAATCACCCAGCGCGATGATCAGAGAAATAAAAACCGTGATTATAAAAAGCAGGTGAGACTTTTTGATTTTTCCTTGCAGACCTGCCAACCCAAGCATGAGGGTTCCAAACCAAGACATGAATAGCATTAAGTTTGGTTGTCGGTTCCAGAGTGGTCCCCACTTCATGCCTGAAGCCGCGTGTTCAAACAAGAGTGGATGCACAAATTTAAGTAGCTCGGTGATGTGCAGCGAGCCGGCCGCAGCTTGTTTGCTCGTTTGAATCACTCGGGTTGATTGTTGCAAAACTTCAATAAATGGCAGCCATGCTACCGCGGTGAGTGGAATGACAATCAAGGCCGCGATCATCCAGGAAAAAAGCCAGCGGCCGACTGCTTGTATAGTTATTTTTGTAGGTTCCACTGTGGGTTCCGAAAAGAAGTGTGCCAGTGAAAAAATCACTGCGGTGAGAATAGAATAAATAACATGCTGTGGATATCCACCTAAAAATTGCGCTAGGACCGCGAAACAAAAAAGAATCACGCCTCTTCCATTTTTAGCTCTATTTTTTCCTGCCACACCCAGTCCAAACAAAACCACCCATGGCAACCAACTCAAAGATTGAAATGTTGAAATATTATTAATTGATCCAGTGATTTGCGGGTTGAATGTCCAAAGAATTGCTGCCAAATAACTTGCCCAAGTTGTGGCTTTGAGCTTGCGGGCCAATAAACTCATCCCAACAAACGTGCTGACTAAATGGATCAACAGTGTAACATTTAATGCTACTGCAGGCGGCAAGAAAACAAACAAAAGTGTGGTGGGATATAAAATAGATTGGTTGACGTCGCCAATCCAGGGAATACCAGCAAAAATGGTGGGGTTCCACAACGGTAGAATTCCTTTGGCAATCCACTGGGCAGTAAATAATTTGCCAGGAACCATGAGCGAATAATTGTCACCAAATAATAGTGTTTTGCCAGTAAACAATAGAAAATACACAAATGAGATAAGTGCGAACCCTACTAAAATAGCCTGCACCCAAAATGGCAATTTCTGCCAGAAGTTAGAGATAGTTTGTGTGTATGATCGCGCTCGTATATACATGCTGAATTGAATTCTGGTAAGCAATTATGTCTATTCGCAATTAATCAACTGTATGCACTGACAAACTATTTGTCTCACCAGCAGTTTGCCAAAAATTTCCGTGTACAAAAAAGATACGTTCTCCTGTTTTCACAATGCCTTGTTCTTTAAGTATCACAATAACTCTACTTTCTGCTTCGATTGATGTATCGGCTAAATCAAGTGTAAAAGGTGTGACCCCATACAGTAAATTAAGTTTTCTGCGCACATCTACATTTTCGGTAACCGCAAAAATTGGCACCTGCAAACGCAGTCGTGAAAACATGCGTGCAGTTTTGCCGGTATGCGTAAAACAGACGATTTTATCAATTTTTTCCGCGCTATGGATAATACTTGCAACGGCGTTACTAATGAGCTTGTCAGATTCGGTGGTATTTTTTGGCAAATCCTCAATTGGAAAGGCTGTGTATGTTTCGTTATACTCCGCAATTTTTGTTTGCGTTTCTACAGCACCAACTGGATAGGCGCCGATTGTGGTTTCTTCAGATAACATAACTGCATCTGTTCCATCATAAATTGCGTTGGCCACATCACTAACTTCTGCACGGGTTGGTCTTGGATTTTCCACCATAGATTTGAGCATTTGGGTGGCAGTAATCACGGGAACCGCTGCTACTCTACATTTAGCAATAATAGTTTTTTGCCAGTGAGTTAGTTCTTGATACGGTACTTCAACACCAAGATCGCCACGGGCGACCATAACGGCATCGGACACAGCAATGATTTCGTCTATATTATTGATTGCTTCCTGATTTTCGATTTTTGCTATGATGGCTGCCTTGAAATTTCGTTTGTCTAATTCAGCACGTAATATGGCGATATCCTGCGCATCACGCACAAAAGAAAGTCCTACAAAATCTACTAACTCAGGATTGATTGCATCAAGATATTGAAAATCTCGATCGGTCAGTGAAGGCATATCAAGCACCACACCTGGGGTGTTCATGGTTTTTCGGTGATTTACTTTACAGTCGTGCACGGCTTGGGCTATGAAACTGTTCTCATCTTTTGAGACCACAATAAACTCACTCTCGCCATCTTCAAGAATCACTAGGTCAGAAATAGAAAGTGAATCAACTACCTCTTGAGGAATAACGGCAAATTGCTCAGCTGGATACGATTCATTTGAAGTAAAGAGTGCGTTTTTGCCTTTTTCTACAGCAAATCCAACTCCACCAGGCACGTTGATACGGATTTCTGGACCTTGGAGATCTAAAAGCGTGGCAATTGGTGTGTTTGTCTCCTGGGCAACTTGTCTTACCCGTTCTAAGCGCTCACTATGCCAGGCAGGATCTGAATGTTTGGTGTTGAAACGAGCGATGTTCATGCCGGCAGCTATGAGTTGACGCAGTGTCTCTTTTTCTTCAGTTGCAGGGCCAATAGTAGCGACGATTTTGGTGAGTTTTTGCATAATAATGGTGTGTTAGGTGGTTGATAAAAAAACAGGTAGTAATTGATACGGTATTTATGGTATATAGTAGTACGTTACCTGATTGTAATTCTTTTTGAAAGATAATAACAGGATAAAAATACAAAAACACAGACTTTTTGGAAAAACCAAAAGAAGGGTTGTATGCAACAAGACACTACATTAGCAAGTCAACAAATCGCTCAAGCTGCTTTAGATGAAGCAAATCAAGAAGCATTAGAAGCGTCAGATCAAGAAAGTTTGCCAGCTCAAGTTGAAGATTCTTCGGATGATCAAGTGGAAATGGCGGCATCAGACGAATTAGCCAGCACACTAAGTTCATTGCAAAATGTGATTGAGCGAAATGCTGAGCAACTTGAAAAAATCCAAGAAGAGCTCAAGCACAAACGCGAAAGCATGAAAAATGTGTTTGAAAATGACACATTGCTTGCTGAGGCTCAAGAACAACAAGCCCTCTACTCTAATCAACTCAAGGAACGCAAAGCTAAACTGCAAGCTGACCCTCAAGTGACCTCTTTGAAGATTCAGGTTGGAGAACTCAATGAGCAGAAAAAGGAAGTTGAAGAAGCCTTGAGCAATCACTTGGTAAATTATTATCAGTTGACCAACTCCAAGAGTTTTGACACAAGTGACGGCGACCAGTGGGATTTTGTGGTCCGCGCCAAAGTAAAGCCACGCAAAGGCAAGGCGGAGTAAAATGTCAAATAAGCTTGAATTAGGTCTACTACGTGAATCAACTAAAATAACTTCCTGGGTTGGTGTAAATGCGGTGCTAAACTGGTTAATTTCTCCCGAAAAAAATAAAGAAGATGTAATTAAAAGTGTTGGCGATCAAGTGGATGGTCTTATTGGTGAGTTAAAGCCACAAGAACTTAAAACTTATGGTACGCAATATATGGAAGTGGTAAATGCAGATCTAGAGTTTTTTGGAAAAAAAGATATAATCTCAGAATTAAAAATGGCAATTGGAAGGGTTGATAAAATTGAGATCCAGAAATACTTTGGAATGCTATATTCTATTTCAGAAAATCCCATTGTTGCATTCGCAGAGTATGCCAAAATTCTTGAAGAAGTTTTCAATACGCAACTTGCTAGTTTACTAGTTGCGATTAACCAAACAGATTTGAATATCAATTCTTTAGTTCCGTCTGAACCTACATATGATTATGAAGAAAGATTTGCTGCTAAACTTAGCAGTTTAATCAATCAATATGACACTAAAACAATTCCGTTAAAAGAGCTAGTCCCTGTAACGGCTTAATCTCAAAAATTTTGTAAGAACAAAAATCAGCGTGGTCTCCTGTTTTATCAAGATTCCACGCTGATTCAAATTGTAAAGCTATAAGAAAAATTATATTGTTTCGATACGATCGTATAATTTCTCAATTGACTCTGCACTAACGTTCTTAGTGTGTTTAAGCTGACGAGCACGTCGGCGTAAACGAGTTTTTTCGATTTTCTTTTGAGCAGCAATTTTGGATGGTTTTTGGAAGTAACGGCGATCCTTAGCCTTTTGGACTACGTCAGTACTAGCAGAAGCTTTTTTGAATCTGCGGATAATGTCCCCACTGTTGTCATTTCCATTTGATCTAATGACTATTGGCATGTGTACTCACCTCCATTCCAAATTGTGTGATCTATTCTAAAGTGTGTTGTACTCACTAGATAGCTTGTTAAGAGACTATCTTACAACAATCTGACATTATATCTTATTTTTCCAGATATGGCGAGGGGTGTAGATTTTTCTTTACTCGTTCGAAACTGCTGGTGAAAATGAATGTTTTTCTTGACTGATGAGATGCAGATGCACATGTGGCACTTCTTGATTTGGCGGATAGACATTGACCGTCAGCGTGGCTTGAGTCAGCTTGAGTGTTTCGAGAGCCACAAAAATGGCTTGGGCGTAGAGTTCACCGAGTGAATCCTGGGCTAGATCTGGCAGCGCTTGGGCATCATCTTTTGGAATAATCAGCACATGAGTTGGTGCAACAGGGTATAAATCTTGAATACAAAGGTGGGTAACATCATTCAAAACAGGAAAAAAAATGGTGCCTTTTGCTTTTGCTTGCTCTGGATTTGCAATAATAGGTGCAAACACATCTGGGATTTTGAAAGTGGCATTTTTGATTTGTATTCCGCCATGGATGCGAAATGGACTCAGTGAATATCCATCTACTTGCTTGTCTAGTTCTGTGGTGACTTTATAGCTTTGAAAGCCGCGTGCATGTGCCTCTTGGATTGCATCTTGTGCCAGCCGAGATACTTGTGCGGTGGTAAGTGATTGCTGCATACTAGTATCCTGTTTTTACGTTCTATCTTGATTACGCCTTGTACGTTGCCTGAATAATGGCAATTATTTCTTTGAGCGGCAAGTTAGAGGCTTTTTGATTACGATGCTTACTTGATCCATTGATCAGCATTTTTCCACTCTGGTGATAAAACCAAGACGCAGCACTATCAACTTGTTTCATGATGTCAGCCACCGGTTTTAAATCAATTGGTGAATCAGGGCGAACTTTAATGCGCACATTGCCAAGCTTGGGATCTTTGCGGATGACTAGTGCGAAACCCTGCTTTTGGGCGAGCTTGATAGTTTCGTCGTTGCTGGTTTCAACACCCAGACATTTGCCGGCGCCACACTCAAATACAATCCCCTCGGTGGTTATAATCTCCTCGGCCTTGAGGCGTTGAGTGATAATGCCGTAGGCGCTGTCTAGACACTGCAGGCCAAACTGCATCTGCGAGTCGTCGTTGTGTGGATCAGAAAATTCAATCCCTTTGATGAGTTCATGAATCATAAAACTGTTGCGAAGATTTGCTGAGTCTGTCCAGTAAATTTCATGGAAATGATCAATTTCGGTCACAAATTTGGCAATAGCCTGCAAACCTTCATTATCTTTTAATTCTGGATGCACATTGCAAATGTACTCGAAAGTAAGTGACGTTGCGCTGACAAATTGTTGGCCACGCTCTGGTTGATGGTGATCGAACTCGCCAAAACCAGTATCGACATGAGTGACTTCGTGGAGTTGAAAGCCGAGCTTTTCTGCTTCTTCTGGTTGAATAGATTCTCCAGGGTTCACAAAGGCAACTTTGGATGTGCCGTAGTGCTGACTATCAAAGCGCATGAGCATCCAGACTGCCCCAATTGCGTCTAGATCTGGTGCGTGGTGGGTAACGAGTAACATTCGTTTCATAGGGGCAGTATACCAAGTTTGTAAGGATTATGTTAGGAATAATATGGTACAAGAGAATAAGTTGAAAAATTGTCGTTTGATGGGAGTAAATAAAAACACCCGCCGCAAACAATTGAAAGTTTAATTTCTTTTGTTTGCCGCGGGTTCCTCACCGGGATATGTTTAGTACTATATGGTTTGAAGCAGAAAAAACCCACAACCAAAAATGCGCGATCAGACAATCTATAATTTTATTACCAGTGACCAATAAAAACTATTATAAGCCTAGATAATTTTTGCACTTTTTGCAGATATGTAATGGGTGTGTGGAAAAACCCTTAGTATGTTTATGTTTGTTTATAACATCGAGATACTGTTACAATTATGTTACTAAACACCATATTATGGTCAACTCAAGCATGAAAAAAATAGTACTATTGGTTGATGTTTTTATAGCAATTTTTGTATTACCATTGGTTTGGTTAGCATTAACTATGTTGTTTACTATGCTTACTGATGGTTGTCGCCCAGGTGATTGTTTTACTGGTAAGTTTATTGCTACTCCAGGGTTACTACTCATTCAATTCAGTACAGTAAATTTTTACATAATTTTACTTTTAAATGTCTTAAATACTTTTTTTCACAAGAATTTTTATATTCGAAAATTTTTTCGGTTTATGTATCTTATGACTAGAGTAGCCTGTTTATATTTAATTCCTCTGTTAATTGCATATTGGTTATACATTGGAGTAATACAATATATTTTCTCGAAATTTTTCGCTATTTAGAAAAAAAGATAAAATACATCTTTTTGATTAAAAACCAAGAAATCCTAAATGGTAATGTGATCAGTTGCCACATAAGTGGGACTTTGTCCTCTTCACCGCGAATCCAAACCGAGATAATCAGCCACTTTTTATCTGGAAGCAAGGAAGCAATTACCTGAGTTTGTCGGCCATGAATGGTTTTGATGAACTTGATTTTGGGTGAGTCTTGGAAATCTTTGGCATTTTCTTGAACAGGGAAGGTTTTGTCTGGATTTGCTAGGGTGAGGCGCACCATTTCTCGCGAAATGGTGCGCCCCTCCATCCTCTCAAGCGCGTGCTTAGAAAAAATCAATTGACCGTACTGATTCGAGTTATAGTGACTTGAGTTATGCATAGTATCTTCAAATCAATTCTAAACC
>CAZOZK010000027.1:0-12163 GCA_964584245.1 uncultured Pseudomonadales bacterium
GACATCCCAAAAATCAATCGCAATTGCACTTGGCAAAACTTCACTCACGCCAGTATGTTTGGAAATAATCACCGGGGTATTTCGCTCTGCTGCTTCTAACGCAACCAAACCAAATGGCTCGGACAACGATGGCATCACAAAAACATCCGCACGATCAAGTAAAGTCTCGCGCTGTTTGTCGCGGACAAATCCACTAAACAATACTTTTGCAGACAAACCCTGAGAAGCAGTGGAGAGCAACAAACTGTGGTACATATCACCATTGCCGGCGACAACAAATAAAGCATTTGGAATCTGTTCGAGCACTTTATTCGCCAACGCCACAAAATACTCTGGACCTTTTTGACCGGTCAATCTTCCCATAAACACAACTACTGGTTGATTTTGGGCAAAGTGATGCGTACCAGGATCGGTGTGTGGAGAAAAGAACATGCCATTGTGCACCACTTTAATTTTTTTGGCCGGGATAGCATATTTTTGAATAAGTAGCCGTTTCGTGTACTCACTCACTGCGATCACCACATCTGATGCAGCCATGCCTGATTGCTCGATTTGGGTGATGTATTGACTGCCGTATCCAGAAGGAATGCGGTCATATTCAGTTGAGTGAATGTGAGACACCAACGGCTTGCCGCTTTGTCGTTTCACCTTCATTGCCGCTGGAAATGACATCCAATCATGGGCATGAATAACTTGATACTCGTTGGTATGTTTTTTTGCTTCTTTGGCCACCAAATCCGCATATTGAGAAACCTTGATTTCTATTTCAGAACTTGGCAGACTAGCCAAGTCATGAGCGGGAATTTTGGGGATGACGTCTGGGTTCAGTGAAGCAAATTGGGAGGGATCGTAGGCTAAAAATGGTGGTAAATCAGCTGGAACTTCCCAGAGTGGATCCCGACACGACATCACACTCATGTGCGCAGGTGCGTTTTTAAGTGAGTAGGGCAGAGTGAAAAAAATAGAATGATTTTGGGCAGCCAAAGCCTCGGTGATTCCCTGACAAGCCACTCCAAGACCACCACTGTTATGAGGTGGATACTCCCAGCCGATCATGAACACATTGAGTGGGTTAATCGAGTTCTTCATTTTTAATTTATTTACTTGCCGTACATACCAAAACACAGACAAAAGAAATGTCCTTACCATCAGTGTAAACCATTTCTAAACACAGGGCTAGAAGCATCCACAAAAAACAGGTACTATTGAGTATATGGTTCAAGACATGCAGTTTAAAACAGAGATTATTCATCGTCAAAATGATGAATTAATTTTGCGCGGACAAAGACTTACCTCACTCATTGCTGAGGCAGATTTTGTCAGCACCCTATTTCTCTCGCTAACAGGGCGCAAACCAAAGAACAGCGAAAAGAAAGTTTTGAATGCAATTTTAGTGGCAGCAATTGATCAAGGAATCGAGGCATCAAGTGGATTCGTACCTCGAGTAGTTGCCGCATCTGGAAACGAGATGCTGCCTAGTATGGCGAGCGCATTATTGGTGCTTGGCCCCTATCATGGGGGTGCCATTAGCAGTTGCATGGAATTATTGCTAACAGCAAACTCACTTTCTGACGATAAAGAAAAAGCCGCTCGCGAAATTGTAGTTGAGTACAACGAGCAGAAAAAAAGAGTGCCAGGATTTGGCCATCCTATTTACAAAGATGAAGATCCTCGAACTAAACAATTATTTGAGATTGCTAGAGCCTCTGGCTTGCCCCTCGAATTTCCGAGCCTTGCACAGATGATTGAACTCGCGGTGGAGGATGTGCTGCAACGAAAACACGTGTTGAACATAGATGGAGCAATTGCAGCCTTGTTGCTGTCAATGGATCTGCCACCAAAAGTGGGAAATGCCTTGTTTGGATTGGCCCGCGTGGCTGGCTCGATTTCACACATTATAGAAGAACAATCAACTGGAGAGTGGGTACGACGACTGCCAGAAGGTAGTGTCACGTAATTAAAAAAATTCTAGAAACATGAGTGAGCACAGCCAAGAAAAACTACACGACCTCGCCTACAAGGCTCAACAAATCCGCAAGGCAATTGTGCAGATGTTGTTTGAGGCTGGCAGTGGCCACGCCGCTGGAGCACTTGGTATGGCAGATGTCTTTACCGCGCTGTATTTTGAGATTCTCAAACACGACCGTAGCAATCCTAGCTGGCCAGGACGCGATAGATTATTAGTATCCAACGGCCATATCTGTCCAGTGTGGTATGCAACACTGAGCGCAGCTGGCTATTTTCCTGAAGCTGAGCTAGCAACACTACGCAAACTTGGTTCACGACTCCAAGGCCATCCTCATTTGGGAAGTTTGCCCGGCGTCGAAAATACTGGGGGACCACTCTCACAGGGAATTTCGCAGGCTGCAGGAGTTGCGCTTGGATTTAAGATGGAGGGAACCGCACAGCGAGTCTATGTAACTACCAGCGACGGAGAGCATCAAGAAGGACAGACTTGGGAAACGTATATGTTTGCCGCTGCAAAGAAACTGGATAACTTAACCATTTTCATCGACAACAATAACATTCAAATTGGCGGCAACGTTTTGGACGTGATGCCAATAACACCACTCAAAGAAAAAATCGAAGCCTTTGGATGGCAAGTAATAGAAATTGACGGCCATGATATCCCAGCTATTTTGGATGCAGTTGAAATTGCGAAAAACACCAAGGGCAAACCAACCGCAATTATCTGCAACACCACACCCGGCAAAGGTGTGTCATTTATGGAAGATGATTTCAAGTGGCATGGCAAAGGACCAAATCAGGAAGAACTAGCCAGGGCACTCATTGAGTTGGATGTCATTAAACAATAACTATGCAAAATCAATCACAAAAACTACTAACGACTCGAGATGGATTTGGTGTTGCCATGACTGAATTAGGAGCATCAAATGATAAAATAGTCGCAGTCTGTGCGGATTTGACTGAGTCGATGCGACTCGATGCATTTAAAGAAGCCTTTCCCGATCGATTTGTTGATGTAGGAGTTGCTGAACAAAATATGGTGGGAGTTTCAGCTGGCTTGGCGATGACCGGCAAAATTCCTTTTGCCGCAAGCTACGCTGTTTTTAGCCCTGCAAGAAGTTGGGAGCAAATACGAGTGTGTGTTTGTTACTCAAACCTAAATGTAAAAATTGTTGGGGGACATGTTGGAGTAGCAATAGGAGCAGACGGAGCAACCCATCAGGCCCTTGAAGATATCGCGCTCATGCGAGTCTTGCCAAACATGACCGTTGTAGTCCCATGCGATTACCACCAAGCTCTGGCAGCGACAAAAGCGATTGCCGCGCACCAAGGACCTTGTTATTTGAGAGTAAGTAAAAGTAGTTCACCATATTCCACTAACGAAACCACTCCATTTACTATCGGCAAAGCGCAGATTTTGGCAGGGGGAGAGTTTTCAGTTGAGCAATCACCAGAAAATCCTGTCCAACTCACACTCATCGCCACCGGCAGTATGGTCGCGCCAGCCCTCGAGGCGCACAAACAACTAGCACAGCAAGGCATCCACACAAGAGTTATCAACATGCATACTATCAAGCCGCTGGATACCCAGGTGCTCGACCAAGCAGCCCACACCTCCAAAGCCATCATCACCATAGAAGAGCACCAACAAGCCGGCGGGCTCGGCAGCGCAGTAGCTGAATACTTGTCCCAAACTCACCCGACAAAAATCAAAATGATTGCCATGAAAGATAGTTTTGGCGAATCTGGCACTGAGCAGGAGTTACTCGAAAAATATGGCTTCAGCGCCACTCACATTGTAAAGGCTGCCCAAGAAGTGCTACACTGAAGTCATGTCAGTCCTGCCCCCGACAAACAAAACAAAAGTAAGTATCCTCGGCTGCGGCAAAGTTGGCATGACCGCTGCTTTTTCACTCTTTCTCAAAAATACTGCTCATGAGATAGTTCTGCACGGCCGTTGTAAAGATCCGCTCGTTGGCGAGCAGCTCGATCTTGAACACGCCAGTAGTTTTGTGGGCTCCACCAAAGTAACCGCCACCGACAACTATGAAGACATTGCCAACAGTGACGTGGTCATTATTGCTGCAGGCGCATCTCAGAAACCAGGTGACACTCGGCTGGATCTGGCAGAAAAAAATATCGCCATTATTGATGCAATTATTCCCAATGTCTTGAAGTACGCGCCAAACGCTATTATTTTGATCGTGTCCAATCCTGTAGATGTGTTGACGTACCGTGCATATCAAATTGCCAGCAAACTAGGCGGTGTGACCAAGGGTCGAATCTTCGGATCGGGGACCACACTCGATACGTCTCGTTTCCGCTTTCATTTGTCCGAAATTTTTAAGGTCAGCCCGCGCAGCATTCATGCGTATGTGCTCGGCGAGCATGGAGATAGTTCCTTCCCGGCAATTGCTCAAGCTACAATCGGTGGCCAGCTACTCACTACTTTTCCAGAATATTCTGAGGAACGCATAGCAAAAGCTTTTGAAAAAGCCCAAACCGCAGCGTACAAAATTATTGCATCAAAAGGGTCAACCTATTACGCAATTGGAATTGTGGTTGAGCACATTGTGCGCAGTATTTTGCAGGATTCAAAATCAGTGTTGCCGCTCAGCATTCCGCTGCATGGCCAGTATGGATTGCACGGAGTTTCATTGAGTGTTCCCTGCATTATCGGCCGAAATGGTGTTGAGGAAATTCTCGAAACAAAGTTGAGTTGGGACGAAAAACGAAAATTGGAAAAGTCTGCAGAGACAATCCGAAAATATATTGTTGGATAATGTTATTTTTGACACACTTCACAATAATATGTCCCCCGACCGCCAAGGGTTTTTTTTGAAAGTGGAGTAGAGCAGTTGTAGCACGGTTGGCCTTCTCGACCGTAGGCTAGTACTTTATTTTGGTAGCCACCAGACATGCCATCGGCGGTGACATAACTGCCATCGAAGGTTGTGCCGTTGAGATCAATTGCCAAGAGTATCACCGTTCGCGCAGCCGTCAGCAACTCTTCAACTTCTGAAAAAGTTAGCGTGTTTGCAGGCCGAAACGGCGAAATGCGAGCCAAATTGAGCGCATCACACGCATAAATGTTGCCAATACCGCCAATCAAACTCGAATCCATAATGACTTGCTTAATAGGAGTGCGACGTTTTTGAAATTGCTCAAAAAGATAGGTCGCGCTCAAGGCAGGATCAATAATATCTGGTCCATACTTTGCATACTCAAGCTGCACTTCATCTTGAGATAATAGCCGCATCCACCCAAACAAGCGCATGTCGTTGAAAAACAGCTTCGAGCCATCGGTAAACGTGTACTCGATGCGGGTGTGAGGGCTCGGCAGCTGGCGCACCCAATCGGCACTCGGGTGACCGCCGCCTATTCTCACTTGATCATGCACAAAAATAAGCTGGCCGGTCATCTTGAGATGGGTGAGCAAGCTGGTGTTTGAATCAAGCGCTATCTCCAAGACTTTGGCTCTGCGATGCAAGCTCACAATTTTTTGACCAATCAACTCTGAAATACGACCAGAAAAACTCCTGGCCGAGTGCGCCACAGCGTTTGCAATGACTTTATTTGGCAGTACTTGGGCCAGTCTTCTTTTGATGGTTTCAACTTCTGGAAGTTCGGGCATAGCTTTTTGAATCAAATTCTGATGATGAGTATATACCAGACAGCTAGTGGTGCATACTGTTTTTAGCTGGTATAATTGCCACTTGTTGATGTTTTTTGTGTGGATTTTGAGCCAAAACTCACTATACACACCCAAAACACTATCATCGAGTGGGCCAGTAGCTCAGTTGGTTAGAGCAGTAGCCTTTTAAGCTACGTGTCCTGGGTTCGAGTCCCAGCTGGCTCACATTGAAAAATCCGCACTAGCGGATTTTTTAATGTGAACTAGTTGCTTAGAGGAGAATCCGGGTTCGCTCTGGCAGTAAAATAGTTTAATTCCACAATTCACCTGCCAGCTCGCAGTGAGCAAAGCGCGCGAGAAATCCCAGCTGACAATCACTCAAACACAGCAGCTTTTTCATTCGGAAGCCTGCCATCCAATTTAACAATTTACTCTTTATATCTTCATAATTGACTGGTAAAATACAATCAATATGAATAGAGAAACAAATGCCACGCCACAAGAACCAAACAACAGCACAGAATTAGAACAACAGATTGCTGAAAGATACAGAGAACGAGAAAAAAACCTCATAATTGGTCTAGAGGTTGTGGTTGACAAAACAGGACCAAAATTCGAGCCTGTTTCCTTAGATGAATATGCTGATGATGATAAGAAACCAAAATTCGAGCCTGTTTCCTTAGATGAATCTGATGGTTATAATAGAACACCAAACTTCAAGCGTATTACCTTAGATGAATCTGCTGATAGTGGTAAAAAAATACCAAACTTCAGACCAATCGGAAGTGAAGAGTAATCACCACATTCTTAATTAATAATAACTAAAGAGTTGCTATAATCACCCCATATGGAACTCCCCTGCAAAATCAAAGCACTCAAATATGTAACGTACGGAGCCAATCTTGAAATGTCCTCTGGCCAATACGCTGACGTCACGCTTGAACAAGAAAAGAACAACAATAAATATCGCACACTCAAAGTAACACATGGCGATACTGAAGTATTATTTTCTGAGCTAGCCTTGCTCAACGCAATAAAAAGAGGAGACTTTGAAGTTGCGTGAAACTCAAGAGTGATAAAAAATCACCCCCCTCACTCTCCAACCGTCACCTCCACCGGCGTCTGATCCTTCACAAAATCACCTAAAATTGGCACCTGCACCAGCGCGACCATAATCCAGGCTACAAAGCCCACAACAAAACCCAACACAATCGTCGCACCAATCACACTCCCCAAACCAGAGATAACCCCACGAACAAACGTATTTGGCAAAGACACTTGCGCTTTGAGAAACCGATTCATCTTGCGCAACTCAGCCAATAGATCATTCATATCTTGGCCCATCAACTCCTCTGTATCCATTTTGACATCTTTTGATCGTTTTTGTGATTGCATACTCGCTTTCTTGGTTACTATATATATGTGTACTACCGTAGAGTTAACTCAATAAGTCTCACTTCACATCTTGCCAAAGGGCTAGTGTTTGCTTCATACTACTGGTATTACGCATTGTACCCATAGTAATAGATACCAACACTAAACACAACATGCTCGATACACACAAACTTCTCTATATTTTACCTGATGTAGCCTACGTAGCTGAGTTGCTTCCAGGCAAAAAAGAACATACGTTTGTTGTGCACAGTTTCCGCCAAATTAATGGTGAGTTTATTGATGATAATGAACTAATTGCAAAAAACATCGAAAAACTCTTTAGTAAATTGACTCCTGATACCTATCAACTGATTTTACCTGACTTCCTGTTTACCAGCACCATTCTTGAGGTCAAAGAAACCAGCGAGAGCAAAGTCAAAGAGTATATCAAAAATACCTTACTACCTGAACTTGGTCTAACTCAAGAAACACACATCCTCAAACCATTTATTTTGAATCAATATGGCCAAAAATCACGCATCCAACTCGAAGCACTCGAGAAAAGCGTGGTTGCCTCGATCGTCCAACAAGCCGACCAAACCAAAATCACCATTACCAATGTGGTTCCACTCAGTTGGACCATAAAATCACTTGTCTCACTCGAACCTTCTATTAGTGTCATCCAGATGGGAAGTAGAGGATACTTGGCACTGCATTATATTGGTATCGACCAAACCAATGACGCATCAATTCAAGATATTGATACCTTGGCCGAGACAATCAAAACCCTACGCGGTGCTGAACCAAGCATCCAAACGGTGTATTTGCTCACCAACGACCTAATTGAAGAGAAACTAAAAGAAAATTTGGCAGGTGTTGTGCCGGTGCAACAATTAACCAGTGCAAACAATGACTCTGAGATGCCAAGTTACGTGCAACAAGTCATTGAATCAGGTATGAAATCACTTTCTATTCCAGAGTATGCTGTGCCAACCTTCCCACTGCCAAAATTCTCAGAAATTGAGGCATTTTTGGTCGAGGCAGTTGATTCTGATGATGAAGAAGAGAACGATAAAGATGGCGCCAATGATGCGGATATATCTATAGAGGAAAAGATCGCTGAGCCAACCAAGCTCGACGAAGATCTCTCACTCACTGCAGTTGCAACCAGTCACATGAATGAAATTCCAGAAATTGGTACACTTTCAGATGGAGACCTGCCAAAACCATCTACAGTTCCAGATATCGCTTTGAATTTAGCAACCACAACCGCAACTGCTGCAGCCACAGCCGGCGCAATTACCACGTCAGCAACAACCAGCATTGCTCCAATGACCGAGCTTGATCTTTCTGATTTAGATTCTGATTCATCTGAGAAAGATGACAATAATGATGCAAATGATGCAGACGATCATGATGATGATGATGATGATGATCACGACAGTGATGATAAAGACGACGACTCTGACGATGAAGACAAATCAGAAGAATCTAATGAATCCGAGCCAGAATTAAAAAGTGAAGTAGTCCAAGAATCTATCTCCACGCCAAGCACTCCTAGCACTATCAGTACTCCATCAACCCCAACCATGTCAGTTTCAGCGACGACACAAATCGCTCCAAAACCTGTCATCAAAAATAAATCGAATTTGCAACCTATGCTGAAAATGTTCTTTATTTCCGTGTCTGTATTTTTTGCTACCGTCGCAGTTGGCGTTGGAATCGGACTTGGCTTCCTCACTCTTGCCAACAATCCATTCTCAGCAAAAAATACACAAAATGATGACAAACAAGCACCAGTAGAGGCAACACCCACACCAGCTCCAACCCCGACACCAGAACCTATCGTTGAGATAGCTCCAGATTCCTTGTCTGTGTTGGTTGTAAATGCAACTACAAAAGCAGGCTACGCTGGCACAATCCAGAAAGCTCTTACAACAAAGGGCTTCACCGATGTTGACACCAAAAATGCAAAAGGCGAGTACGAACCTGGCATGTATCTGTTACTTGAAGATGATGCAACAGCTAGCGCTGCACTCACAAAATTATTTGATACAGCAACTGATTTAAGCTTTACACTCGGTGAAGACAAAGTTGTTGAAGATGCTACCAAACAATATGATGTGGTAGTAGTTTTGGCAGAATAAATTGAGTTGCATTCTCATAACTGATACAACTAAAGTATATTTTGTCCTTCTTTAGCTCTTGAAATGTTATAAAAAAAGGATACAATTTGTCGTGTTGCAGGTAAGAAAATCGTTTTGCACATCGTAAAAGACCAGTTAGTATAGATTGGCAGATATTTTTTTTTAAAACGATCATTTTTAACTGCATATCAAGCATAAATGTACACAATGAGGAGTGTTATGGCAGCTAAACCAGATGTGTCTTCAACTTCAGAAAAAAGTATAACCGGTGATGTAGCAACCGACCAACACGAAGCTACAACTGTCACTACAGGTACAGCAGAAGAACATTCAGGTGAATACGCAGCAAAAGCAGCCAGCCCACACGTATCACTCTCAGCAGAAACCATTGGAAATATTGGTTCCTTTCAAATCACAAATTCAATTTTTACTAGTCTTATCGTAAGTACAATTCTTATTGTATTTGCGCTCTACGCTCGAACCAAAATCAAATCAACCGATAAACCATCCGGATTACAAAATGTAGTTGAGATGGTTTTTGAGGCTTTGTTTAACCTTATAAATGGAGTAGCCGATAATCGAAAAAAAGCAGCAGTGCTTTTTCCATACATTGCTAGTTTTTTCTTCTTCATTATTTTGAACAACTGGTTGGGACTTGTACCAGGAGTCGGTACAATTGGTGTTGAGTACCATGGTCACCACGTTCCGCTCTTTAGACCAGGCACAGCAGACTTAAATACAACCTTAGCACTAGCAATCTTTTCTGTCGTTACTACCCAAGTAATTGGCTTTAGATACTTGAGTTTTGGCTACTTCAAGAAATACTTTAACTTTTCTAGTCCAATTATGTTCTTTGTAGGTATTCTCGAAATTATTTCTGAATTTGCCAAAATAGTCTCTTTTGCTTTCCGTTTATTCGGAAACATTTTTGCAGGAGAAGTCTTATTGGTAGTTATCGCATTCTTGGTACCAATCATTGTTCCAATGCCATTCTATGGTCTGGAAATCTTTGTCGGTATGATCCAAGCACTCGTTTTCGCAATGCTCTCATTAGTATTCTTCAACATGGCTACAGTAAGCCACGACGAACATTAAACTTGAGCATCGTATAAATTACAAAGTAGTACAAACTATATACTAGTTATATATAAAAGGAGATAAAATGCCAACAGAATTCGCAGTCGCACTCGCAATAGGAATCGGTGGAGTAGCACCAGCTATTTCTATCGGAATGATGGTATCAAAAGGACTTGAAGCAATTGGACGAAATCCAGAAGCAGCAAGTAAAATTCAAACAAACATGATTTTGGGTGTCGCTTTTGCTGAAGCCATCGCTATTTATTCATTAGTAGTAGCATTAATCTTGAAGTTCGTGTAATACCAACTCAAATAGTAAGGAGCATATATGGATATTCAACTTCCACAGATTCTATTTCAATTGATTAATTTCTCAGTGGTTGTTGGTGCGCTTACCTATTTACTTTACAAGCCAGTTCTCAAGATTCTTGAGGAACGCGCAAGTAGAATTGAAGAGGCACAAAAAGCAGCCAAAACAACTTTACAAGAAAAAGATCGATTGGCAGAAGTAGAAAAAGACATCGTTCGAAGTGCAGAGAAAAAAGCAGCAGAGATTGTTGAGCAAGCACGAGTAGCAGCAAAGGAAACCCAAGCAGCTTCACTCGAAATAGCTAAGAAACAAGCTCAAAAAGAAGTAGAAAAAGCAAAAAACGAATGGGAAAGTGAAAAGAAAAAGCATCTTCAAACCATGCAAAATGAGTTCACTTCTTCAGTTATTGCAACTGCAGAGAAAGTTCTCGCAAACGAATTAGATGAGAAAAAACACAGCAAATTGATTGATGATCAAATTGCTCAATTATTGAAACAAATCTAAGGTACACCCTATGACCATCACAATAACCAGTGCAGTTTCATTGAGTGCAGCTCAGAAAAGGACACTCACAGAAGCAGTTACAAAAAAATATGCAGGTGAATCAGTAGAAACTATTGTAGATCCTACTTGCGGTGGTGGATTAAAGATTACTATCGGATCTAAACAATTCGATATGACCGTAGCACACCAACTCAGTAGTATTGAGAAACAGCTTCGAGCTCGTTCATAAATTAGGAAAGTATGGCCAAGAATAACACAACAACCACTTCAAAAAACCCAACAGCACTCAGTGCACAGGACAAATCACATACAGAAACTTTTGCGCAAGCATTAGCCCAGGTAAATGTAGGTGTTCACGAAGAAAGTATTGGTACAGTGAGTAGTCTTGGTGATGGCATTCTTGAAGTAACTGGACTTGATGATGCACAAGCAGGTGAGTTAATTGATTTGGGCAATGACCAACAAGGTCTTGCACTTAACCTCAACAAAAGTACTGTAGGTATCGTCGCACTTGGTACAACAAGTCATTTAAAAGCTGGTTCTGTTGTCAAAAGAACTCGAAAAATTCTTTCAATTGGCGTTTCTGATGAAATTTTAGGTAGAACAGTCAATGCACTTGGTGAAGCCCTCGATGGAAAAGCACCAGTAAAAGTAGACAAACAAATGTTACTCGAAAGTGTTGCACCTGGAGTTATGGCACGACAATCAGTCAGTGTTCCATTGCAAACCGGTATCAAAGCTATCGACGCTATGATCCCAGTTGGTCGTGGTCAACGTGAGTTGATTATCGGTGACCGCCAAACTGGTAAAACGGCAATTGCACTCGGAACTATTTTAAATCAAGCAGATCAAAATGTTATTTGTGTCTACGTATGTATCGGTCAAAAAGGCTCATCACTTTCACAAAGTAGACAAGTTCTTGAGGACAGAGGTGCTATGGAGTACACCATTATCGTTGCCGCAACCGCTTCACAGCCAGCAGCACAACAATTTTTGGCTCCATACGCAGGTGTGGCAATTGCTGAGTACTTTTTGGCAAAAGGGAAAGACGTTTTGATTATCTACGATGATCTTTCTAAACATGCACAAGCATATCGCGAGGTGTCACTCTTGCTTCGACGCCCATCTGGTCGTGAGGCTTATCCTGGA
>CAZOZK010000028.1:0-12143 GCA_964584245.1 uncultured Pseudomonadales bacterium
CTGGCTGGTAGTAGTCGTAGTAGGACACAAAATAACTGACTGCATTTTCTGGAAAAAAGTCTCGGAACTCTTGATACAGCTGGGCTGCCAAGGTTTTGTTGTGGGCGATGATCAAGGTTGGCTTTTGCACATTGGCAATAACGTTGGCCATGGTGAAGGTCTTACCCGATCCAGTTACACCCAACAAAACTTGATGTGGTGCTTTTTCGCGCACACCTTTTGTTAGCTGTTCGATTGCCTGTGGCTGATCTCCCGTTGGTTGAAATGTTGATGCAAGTTTGAAGGACATGAATAGTCTATTATACAAGATAAGTGATAAAATGAGGGTACATAAGAGAATATAATGTCGAACACAAATCAAAACCTTCATGTGCGATGTCTTGAGAGGGCTTTAGTTGAGTTAGCCGTGCCTTACGCCAAACCTCCTAAAGCAGATTTTTGTGTTCAGGTGCAAATTGGCCATCAATCCTATTATTTTGTTGCGAATATGCTTCCTTTGAACAATGAGGTTTTGGTAAATATTTCTCAGGACAAAGGTCTTACCTACGATTTGTTGCATGAGTATATTCGAATGCCTCACACACTCACTTTTATTGATCCTCAAGCAGATGAAAAATATCAACCCTACGTAACGCATTCAACTCAGCAGCACATTCTTTCAGAAATTGAGAAGACTTTTCCCTATCCGTTGGTAGTCAAAAGAAATAGTGGTTCACAAGGTGAAAATGTGTTTTTATGCAAAGATCAGTCGGAAGTAAAGCAAGCAATTAGCCAAGTATTTTTTAAAGATACTCCCTCTTATGACCATGTTTTGTTAGCTCAAGAAGCAATCCAGATTGCAAAAGAATTTAGAGTGACAGTGCTTGGTGGGCACGTTCAATTAGTTTATGTAAAAGATATTTCGCAAGCAACTTTTACAGGCAATTTGAGTCCTTTGCATTGGGACAATGCACATGCTCAGTTGGTTTTAGAATCAGATAATTCCGAACTATGGCAGCGGCTAAGCACATTTATTGCTCCTATTTTTGAGAAACTCAACTTGGAGTACGGTGGTTTGGATATTTGTTTGGATACATCTGGTAATCTTGTCCTGTTTGAGATAAACTCACACCCTGCTTATAGTCATCTGCTAGCTGCTGCAGGTGAGGAAGTTTTGGTTGATTTATATAAAAAAATCATTGTATTTCTTAAAGAAAAGTCATAACTAACTATGAAAATTACTGCCTATAAAACGAGATTAGTTGTCAATAAAGATTCACTTTTCGATGTCATTACCCAAGCTATTCCTCATCTTCCCGAAAAGAGCGTGGTGGTAGTTGCTTCAAAAATTGTGGCTACTTGCGAAGGTCAATTCGTTGCAAAGCAGCCAGACTTAAATCCGGACGAAAGGAAAGCAGAGAAACACGCCCTTGTCCGCCAAGAAGCCACTTTGTACACTGAGCCACACTCATCAAAATATGACCTTATGCTTACCATCAAAGAAAACTGGATGTTTGTGAATGCTGGACTCGATGAATCTAACGCAGATGGACAATATTTGCTTTGGCCTGAAAATCCCCAGCAATCCGCCAACGACATTTGGCATTTTTTGCGTGAGCACTATGGAGTCAAGGAAGTTGGCGTCACTATTTCTGATAGCACCAGCATTCCCCTCAACTGGGGGGTGATTGGTCACGCGATTGCCCATTGTGGATTTGAGGCGCTCAAAAGTTACATCGGCAAGCCAGATTTGTACGGACGATTACTCAAGATGGAGCAGGTTAACATGATGCAGTCGATTACTGCGGCCGCGGTGCTTGAGATGGGTGAAGGCGCGGAGCGCACTCCCCTGGCTGTGGTTCAGGATGTTCGTGATATTGTGTTTCAAGATCATCAACCAACACAAAAAGAGTTGTCAGATTTGCATATTGAGCTTGAGGATGATGCCTACGCGCCCATTTTGACCAAAGCTGATTGGAAAAAAGGTGGCGGTGGCTACAAAGGTTAAGCCTGCAAAGAATCGGCTGAGTAAAAATAAACAGAAAGTATGTATGAAAAAAACAGTAATTTCTGTGACAACAAAAACAGGTGATGGTGGTGTTTCTGGCTTGGCAAATGGCCAGCGCTTGAGTAAGGCTGATTTACATTTTGAGGTTGTGGGAACTTTAGACGAGCTAAATTCTTGGCTTGGTTTAGTTGTGGTTAAACTCAATCAACTTGGAGATGTTGCTAGTTGGCAAACTCATGCGACCTATTTGCAAGAAGTGCAAGATACCTTGTTTTATATTGGTGCCGAAGTTGCGCAGTCTCCAAAAGCAAAACTCAAACATGAAGCTTTGAAAAAACTTGAAATAGCAGCTGAAAATCTGCAAGCACAGCTAGCTGATGACTGGCATACACGCTTTGTGTTGCCTGGCGGTACCGAGATTGGTGCTTGGCTGGACATTGCCCGAACTGTCTGTCGCAGAGCCGAGCGTGGCATGGTGCAGCTTCAGGCTGTGCAATCAGAAGCGAGTTCGGATGTGACTCAGAATCCCATTTTGGTCAAATACATCAACAGACTCTCCGACTATTTGTATGTCTTGCGCGTATTCATGAACGATCAATTGCAATACGAAGAGCGGGAGTTTGTGGCGAAGTAAAGTTTAAACTTGGTCAGTTACGTTCTCGGCTGGCTTAACAAATCAGTATATTCAATTACAATAACTAACCGAATTTTGTCTTTGAGTAATGAATCATCCGCAGGAACGTTGCTTGCCCAATGATAATATTTAAAATCATCAAAAAACTTATCATTATTATCGTAGACTAATAGAAAACCTGTTTCATTGCTATGTTTGGGCATTGCATAATTTGCAGCCATATTTGGGTGATTTGTAACATTAATTGAAGTAGTATCATTTTCTACATTTAACTCATGGCCATTCTCTTTAATAATATCTAGAGTCTTTTTTGAATCCTCGTTTCTTCTAGTAATACCCCTAAAACTGTAATTTTGAGATTCTTTTGACTGATCAACCTGCAAATAACCAGAAAACTCCTGAGGAAGTTTATTTTTTATTAGTCCCAGTACGTCTCCACCATTATTAAAAATTTCACTTCTACTGCATGAAATAGTTACAATATGTAGATTAGGATTATTGTTTTCGGGGTTTGGTCTAGAAAATTCTCCCTGCATAGATAACACTCAGTATACACCTTTAATAGATGTATATTATGTATTAGAGTTTCTCATCAGATCTAATACTGAAACTTCCTAATCAATCCCACTACTCTTCCCTGAATCTGGACGTTGGTGGCGTAGATTGGGCTCATGGTTGAGTTGGCTGGCTCCAAGCGGATGCGGGTCATCTCCTTGTAATAGCGTTTGAGTGTGGCGAGCCCGTTGTCGAGCAAGGCAACCACGATGTCGCCGTCTTTGACATTGTTGGTTTCCTCAATTACAACGTAATCACCATCGTCAATATGGTCCTCGATCATGGATTGACCTTTGACCTGCAAAACATACGATCGGTACTTGGTACTAATCATCTCTGGTGAGACCTTAAAAGATGCACTTTCGTCTGGATGTGGATCAATTGGTTGTCCAGCAGCAATGAATCCCATAAAAGGAACATCAATACTATCTGACATTTTGATGTAGGTGCGATCAATCAACTCAATTCCGCGAACTGCACCTTCAAATTTTCGAATAATTTTTTTGCGGGTAAGCGCTTGCAAGTGTTCATGAACTGTCGCCAGTGATGAAACACCAATGGCAGATGCAATTTCTTGCAAGGTTGGTGAGTAGCCATTTTTTTGAATATATTGAGCAATAAAATCAACAATTTGACGTTGGCGTTTGTACAGTGTTACTGGCATGTGTTCCTTATAGTAAATACTCTTATATTTTGATAAAACAGCTAGTTTGGTTACATTTGCACCCGTATCTTCGGGCGTATCTTTCCCAAACCAACCTTAGAATAACCGAACATGCCGGTGGAACGCAACTACATCTTTTGGTATCAAAATTCGCGGTAAAAATTGTGAGCGCTGAAAGTTAGAGCTTATCAAACCCATCATCCTTTTTGGGAGATTTTTGATCTCGGCTGTCAGCCCAGTTGTGGAGTGCATAGACGCCTACACAAGTAATTGTGGCAATGCCGACAATCAATGCAATACTTGGCAGTGAGAAAGCAAATATACCAACTCTTTCAAATACTGGTTCGTCTTCTACTATTGCAGTGACCTTGACGAAAGGCCATAGCACATATGCAGAAGCAATCATGAGTCCAAGCAAAAATGACATGAGTTCATTTCTGACATGTTCGAATGCCCATTTGATTAAGCGCACTGTTGTAAGTAAACCTGCACCAAGTCCACTGATAAATATAATGAGCGAAGTAATTTCAGACATAGACAAGCCATTTTTTGCACTGGCTACTAGGCCGATTACAAAACTGTAGAGTCCCAGAATCAAGAGAATAAATGAACCACTGATGCCAGGCAGAACCATTGCTGAAATACCGGCGATTCCTCCAAAAAATAGATACAATGGATGTGGGTTTGTTACATTAGCTTCTCTGTCTCCAACTAAAAATATGCCTAGGACTAGTACTGTTGTTATAAAGGCTATAGCTATGTTTTTTAGTGTGAGTTTGTCAATTTGTTTATACACGATGTAAATGGTTGGGGGTGTTAGACCAATCAAGAATGCAAACAGCAAATGTGGATACGTGGTGAGGATAAATAATATAAATGATGAAAGAGAAATTATCGAGGTGATCATACCTAAACCAAGAGTGATACCAAACTGCCAACGAATAGCAAAAAAGGCTTTTTTGATGTCCTCAATTGAATTTTTGCCAATCAGAGTAAACAAAATGACTTTTACCAACTGAGTTGCTTGAAAAAGTAGATCAATAAAATCATCATAAATACCTAGGAGCAAGGCGACGGTTGAGCCACTTACTCCAGGAATTATTTCCGCGATTCCGATAGCGATACCTTGTAGATATGTTTTCACAAACGTGGATAAAAATTGCATAGATTTTCTACTATACCATATGCATTTTTATGACACAGCTGTTGATTCTTGTATTTGTTTTATAACAGTGCTCTACCGGTCATGGTATCTGGTTTTGTTAATCCCATGGCATTCAAGATTGTCGGTGCCACGTCGGCTAAAATACCAGATGGCAGTGTGGCAGGCCGGTTCATAAATTGTTTACCAATGGCAATAAAAGGTACGGGATAGATCGAGTGTTCTGTGTCCATTTCGCCAGTGACATTATTAATTAATTCTTCGGCGTTGCCATGGTCTGCAGTAATAAATACCATGCCACCCTTGTGGAACACGGCTTTTGTAATTTCGCCCACTGTCTGGTCAATAACTTCGCACGCTTGAATGGTAGCCTGGAGATTTCCCGTGTGACCCACCATGTCTGCATTGGCAATGTTACAAATAATCACGTCATATAAATCTTGTTCGACACGTTTGAGTATCTCTTCACCAATTTCTCTGGTGCTCATCTCGGGGATTTGGTCATAGGATTTTGCACCTTTTGACGGCACAATCACGCGATCCTCGCCAGGGTACATCACCTCCTGTTGGCCATTCATGTAGTAGGTCACAAACCGCTCTTTTTCTGTTTCAGAAATACGCAGCTGGCGCAGGCCATATTGTGAAAACACTTTACAGATTGGATTACGCACAAACTGGGGTGGAAACGCAACGTCCACAGGAAGATTTTCTTCGTAGCGGGTCATAGTTGTAAAGTACAAATTGCCAATTTTTTTCTGACGCGTAAACGTTGGAGATGCAACAGCTTCATCTGGATTTAAATGTGTTTTTTCATATTTGATAGAGTATGGATCGAATCCCTCACTGACCACGCCTTGCTCAAAATTTGGCAGGACAAATGCCTTGGTCAATTCTCGAGGTCTATCAACACGATAATTGAAAAAAATGACTGCATCGTTGTCGCGAATCAGTCGTTGGGTGCCGTCGGGCTCACAAATCAACAGGGGCTCTATAAATTCGTCAGTAATATTGGCATCATATTGTTGTTGCATAGCTGCAATTGGGTCTGTTGTGCAACTTCCCATGCCAAGCGTAAGAGCATTGTAAGCTTTTTCGATACGGTCCCAGCGTTTATCACGATCCATAGCGTAGTAGCGACCCATGAGCGATGCTACTTTCCCAACACCAATTTGTTGGCAGTGAGCCATAATTTGTTGGACATAGGTGATGCCAGAGGTTGGTGGCGAGTCACGGCCATCAGTAAAGCCGTGTATAAAAACATTGGTGATTCCATAGTTTTTGCATGTATTGAGTAAAGCATATAAATGTTCAATATTTGAGTGGACTCCCCCAGCACCAATCAATCCCATGACATGTAGTGTTGAGTTATGTTTTTGGACATGCGCAAACGCATTCATAAATGCTTGATTTTGATTGAATGTGCCATCGGCAATCGACATGTTAATACGTGGCAAATCCTGAAATACAATACTGCCAGCGCCAATATTTAGATGCCCGGTTTCTGTATTGCCATCTTCACCGTGGGGCAAACCAACGGCTTCCCCACTAGCAGCAAGCTGGGTATGGGGAAAGCTTAACCAGTACCGATCCATATTTGGCGTTTTTGCTAGCGCTATGGCATTGCCGGCGTTGTTTGGGCCTATCCCCCAGCCATCAATAATGAGTAAGACGACTGGTTTAGTTCCAGTGTAATTCCCTCTAGGAAATTGTTCAGTAAATGGCTGGCTCGAGAGAATCGGCGTGGTGAGTTGAAATTGATTAGGTTGTGGAACGTTCATAGTTGAGCAATTGTTTGAGATTGTACTTGTGCTTGTGCTGCGAGTTTTTGCGCATCGAGCTCAGTTTGAATATAGGCCAATCTGTTGTACTTTGCTACCCGCTCGCCGCCGCGCGGTGGTCCAAATTTGACATAGTTGGCGCCAACACCAACCGCGAAATCTGCAATCCAGTCGTCATTGGTCTCGCCACTGCGGTGCGACACAACCACTTGCCAGCCAGCTTGTCTTGCTTGGCTGATAACCTGAATTGTTTCACTGACGGTTCCAATTTGGTTGGGCTTTACTAAGATAGCGTTACAGGCTTTTTCATCAATAGCTTTTTGGATTCTAGTTTGATTTGTGGCCAGGAGTGAGTCGCCAACAATGAGTGTTGTTGAACCTAGTTCTTCGGTGATTTTTGTCCAACTTTTCCAATCATCAGAGTGGAATGGATCTTCAATACAAAAAGTGTGATACATGGTGCGCAGAGATCGATAATACTCAAGTAAGTCATCTGAAGAATACGGCTGTTGTTTGTCTTTGAGCGTGTATTTATTGCCGGATTGAAAGGTGTCAGCGGCCATATCGGCTCCAAAGAAAATATCTTGGGCAAAAGTGTATGGTGAGGCCTTGATAGTTTCGACCAAAATCTCGAATGCATCGGTGTTGTTAAATAAATTTGGGGTGAATCCCCCAACTAGTCCAGTCGAGTGGGTTGCCCCTTTGGAGATAAGAACATCCTCAAGTTTCTGATAGATGGTCACAGCCATGTCTTGAGAAGTAGGAAAGTTGATGTAGCTAGCAGGAATGACTTGAAATTCCTGGATGTCCAGATTATCTGCTCCGTGAGCTCCTCCATTAATAAGTGAGTAGATGCAGGTGGGAATGTAGAGATCGGCAGTGAGTTGATAGACTTGTTGGATGTATTGATAGAGCGGCCGCTGTGCAGCGGCCGCGGCTGCCTTTAAAATAGCTTGCGAAACAGCAATCAGCGCATTTGCCCCCAAATTACTTTTGTTTGGAGTTCCATCCAAAGTAATGAGCAGTTGGTCTAGTTCTTGTTGCTGAAGCGGATCCCGGCCAATTAGTTGTGGCCCGATGGTTTGGTTGATATGTGCAACAGCAGTCAAAACTCCTTTGCCCGCCATGCGGTTCATGTCATTGTCACGTAACTCAATCGCGTCATACTTCCCAATAGAAGTGCCTGCTGCTGCACTCGAACTGACTGTCTGGCCAGTGTCAAGCCAAATAAAACACTCCACCGTGGGCAATCCACGAGAATCAAGTATTTCTCTGGCAAACACTCCTTGTATTAACGACATAATTTTTTGAACTCAGTTCTTTGTATTCAGTATACTCGATTCTAGGACTCTTGTAGAGCAAGCTTGCATGCCTTGACCTGGTTGGCTTTGGTGATAATGGCTGCTACTCCCCAGTCGCGGGCAGCGGTAATTAACTCATGGGATTGTGTATCCAAAATCATCCAAATTGGAAATAATTGGGTACATTGTGTTGTCACTTGCGCCAAGTATTGTTTGGCCAGGGTTCTATCGAGTGGATATTGTCTGGTCAAAAATGCATTATTTTGGTCGATTCCATATGCATGTGCATGTAGTGTAGGCAAGTTCAGCACAATTCCTTTGACTGCCGGGCGCATAAAATACTGGAGTTGATGGATTTGGCTGGGCAAATCTATTCTCAGGTACAAAGAAATATTGGTTTTGTGCTGTTGGTTAATGCGCTCGAGCAGATCAATCACCAACATAAGCTCAGACACAGTGCGGATATACGGCACAATACATGGCAAATCTCGACGGGTTGCTTGTGCCACCCGAGCCAGTGCGGCCAGTTCAGCCTCAAAAAGTGTCGAGTCATGGACAATCTGCAAACCACCGCGCACACCAAATGCTGGATTTTCTTGATCGATATGCGAAAGCGGTCCATCTTGGGGAGCAAAATTGAGTTTGCTAAGGTCACCTTCGTGTAGATCAGTGGTCTGGTAGGCAGCCAAGCCTTCATTTTTATAGACCTGGAGCATGGCGTTGGCCAACCCGAGCGTGAATGATTTTGCGTTGCGTTTAATTTCATGGAGTGGATGCGTTCCTTGCAACTGAAGCAAGAAATCATTGCTAAAAACTGAGCCATCTGCAGAATATGATTCAAATGACGGATATAATGACAGACCAGAGTTTTGGGTGACTAGTTGGGATGCCTGTGAATCGGGATTTTTTTGCCAGCGAAATACTTTTATGAATGGCGATGATTGGCTAGTTTTTTGTGTTGTAGTAGTTTCTTCACGAGTAATATTTCTTGTCCGATGTTCAGGTGTGTACACAGAAACCACGCCTTGGGTTGCGTTGAGAACTAATTCTTGCTTGAGATTTTTCGGTGAGATTCTTGGTTTGACCGAAGTCACACACGGTATGTGATGTTTTTTGATAAACGCGATAATGGCGCCATCTTTAATAGTTGAGTAGCAAATAATTCCAGAAACTTGTTTGAGTTGCGCCAGATCGTTGTTGTGTAGTGAGTCAGCAATCAAAATATCCCCCAAAACAGTTGGTGTTTTTTTTACAGATTTTTTTTGCCCAGATTTTATAAGCTTAGAAAATGATGACTGTTTATTTTTGAGTTCAAACGGGACGCCACGAATTTGGCCGACCGTTATGCGCTCACCTCTGGCGATAGCTGAAATTTGATTTTGGCTTTGACTTTGGTTCACTTGTCCTACAATATTACCCTTATCTTGCCCACTCCCCGTTTGAATATCTATCAACTGTGTTTCTCTGTCACCGTTTTTTTTAATTTGGTGTTCAAGTTTTCGCAGTCCAGTAAAAAACAGCACGCCTTGCACAATCTCCCACTCAAGTACCAACGGTGTGAACAGTTTTTGAGTTGCTTTTTGTGCATGAATTGCAAGTTCCTCTAGCAAGTGAAATGGCGGGATTTGTTCATCTGCATGCGCTGGCATGAGCTGAACTTGGTCCATCTGGCGGGCACCTGTTTTGGCGCGCTTAGGTTGCAGTGTGTGGACAATTTGTTGGGTGCGGATATCCCAAATCAAATGGGTAAAATGATCCTCCGCATTTTCAATAAAACAGCCATTGGTGGTTACAATGTAATATTGATTTTTATTTCCAGACAGCGGATTATACGTCATTATTTTGCCGCCAAAACTTGGCTGGGGAGTTTTTTGCAACAACACAGGATACTCAAATTCTGTGCACTCGGCGCTGAGCAAAATGCTTTCAAACAGATTTGCGTTGCCCTTGACTGTATAGGTTTTGCACGTTGGCTCAAAGCTGTTTGGCAAAACGCTGACAAATTGCTCATGCCACTTTGAGTGATACAGGTCCAAGAGTGGATTCACCGTTGCTGGATATTGATTTTCAATGGCTTTGAGCTGCTCTGGGGATAAAAGCAGGTGATCTGGCACCGGGAGCTTGAGCGTTTTGAGCAACTCAAATCCATCTAGGCGTGAAAAGCTAGATTGATACGCTGTATTTTTGAGGGCAGGTACTAAATCAGACACACTACCATAGTAGCGTGTTCTAAGGTTTCATGAAAGATCGAGTTGCAATTTACTTGGTTATCAGGACACTAGTTTTATGATTTGTGTCATTTACCTGTGATGCTGGGACTGAAGCAGAAATCAGATACGGTTTTGGATTTGGTGCCAACAATACAGACCACCCTTGAGGTAAAATCCAATTTTTGTCTGCAAAATCAGGATGAGTAATGGTTACTTCGCCTTCTTTAGTAAACACATGCGAGTATTGTGAGACTGCCAGTTGTTTGGTGTCAGGTTCTGCTGCTGAGCCTCCTGCAAAATCCAATTGCTCTAATTTGTAGTATGGAGTATCAAAAAGTGAGCGTTCATCAGATCCAGTTTCGGTAGAATTCATTAAGTTGGCTGGTGTGTTGTTGTCGACGGTCACATCAAGTGCCGTAAAATACTCGTTGATAGTGAGTGGACGGATGCTGCCGTCGTCTTTCATCTTGCCCTGGTCAAAAGACCGCAAGGTTGAAACATCATCCTTTACATCTTTTTGGACCTCGTACACGATATTGCCCAGCGGCAAATCGGGGTGGGCTTCCCACGAGTGATGCACTCCCCCTTGGCTGAGTTCAACCACATGATTTTTGGGGATGCGCACGGTGTGAACATAGTTTCGTGGATGATCGGTGTCGATAAACTTTGCCAATTTTTCGCGAGCTTGCGCAACGGTCAATTCCTGTGCACTTACCTTAGTGCTTAAATTTTGCGCGAAAGCATTAATTTCTTCACAGCGTTGTTTGTAAGGCGCCAGATTTGTAGGGTTTTTGAGACCGAGTGTCGCGCAGCCTTCTTCAAAAAAATACCATGACTCAGGTTTTGGTTGCCATGAAGCTAGCGGGTGAGCTGGGTCACTAGCATCAGCTGGTTTAACATGCACCTGATACGAATTTTCTTGGGCTTGGGTGAACTTGATTAAAATCGCTGCGGCCTGCGGGGCAACAGTCTTGAGCGGAACTGCTTGCTGTGGGACGTCTATGTTGATTAAATCAGCTAAATTACTAGTTTTTGCATACTGATAGCAGCGTGAAAAATCCCCTGAGTATACCAAACTTTCTTGAGCTAGTTCATAGCTTTGGCCAATATTATTTTTGGTCAACTCACTACTCTCAAGATTTTTGAACTGACTAATATACTGGCCTCCCCAGGTTGGTTGTTCAATCAGTATTGGGACCAAGTACAGTGGTTCGTGTGACATAGGCTTGTTTAGTTTGCGCTCGCTTTGAGTTTTTTATGTTCGGCTTTAAACCAATCAACAACAGGAATTGGACCAGGATCAACCGAGTACAGCATTGCTAAATAGAATGATGTGTAGGTCCCGAGTGTCAAAACTTCAAAGACTTGGCCAAGCTGAGTTGTCTCGGTGGTTTTGAACTCATAGAATTCAATGGAATGGTCCTCGAGTGCCTGCTGTGTAAGATTCACGCGTTGTGAGTTGTCTTTTTGATACAAATCAGAGTGCAGTGTCACCCAAGAAACTTGGTCTTTGCCGGTTTTTGGAAAATCAAACGCCTCCAAAAGGTGGTGGTTGAGCTCAGGAATCACGTGGTACTCGGCCGTAGTTTTGGCATTTTCGTTGAGTTGGTTGGTAAACACGTGCGCCGCGCCGACCAAATGATCTGCAGCCATAATGTATGGAATACGATCAAAAAGTTGGAAAGCAAGCAATTTTGCCACGTTGTTTTCTTGAGTGGTATGAATATTCATGTTGACTTGGGCAGCTGCGACACTACTCAAAATAGTTTGGAAGTCTGATTGCTCCAAATGAATCAACCCGAGCGCGTGAAAAAGCGCAATTTGTCCAAAAATTGAGTACCCCAGACCCATT
>CAZOZK010000029.1:0-11589 GCA_964584245.1 uncultured Pseudomonadales bacterium
GCCTCCTTACGCTTCAGGTGAAGCGGGTCGATTTGGATTTCCAAAACGACGCGAGATTGGGCATGGCGCGCTCGCGGAGCGAGCGCTCTTCCCTATGTTACCAAAACAGTCTGAATTCCCATACGCCATTCACGTCGTATCCGAAATCATGAGTTCAAATGGATCAACTTCACAGGCATCTGTCTGTGGATCTACCATGGCCCTCATGGCTGCTGGAGTTCCAATCACTCGACCTGTGGCAGGTATTGCTATGGGATTGATGAGTGATGGTGAGCGCTTTGCAGTGCTTTCAGACATCCAAGGTCTTGAAGACTTTACCGGCGACATGGACTTTAAAGTAGCTGGAACTACCGAAGGTATTACCGCTATCCAGATGGACATGAAGTTGCAAGGTTTACCAAGAGAAATTTTGGAAAAAGCTCTTTCACAGGCACACGCTGGTCGTATTTCTATCTTGAACAAGATGCTTGAAACCATCTCAGAGCCAAGAAAAGCACTGTCAGCATTTGCTCCAAAGATCGTTCAAGTTGAGATTCCACAAGATCGTATCGGTGAATTGATTGGCCCAGGTGGTAAAAACATCAAAGCTCTCATCGAAAAATCTGGTGCTCAAATTGATGTCGACGAAGACGCAGAGCGAAAAGTTGGCTTGGTCAACATTTCATCTCCTGATCAAGAAGCTATCGATTATGCAGCAAACTACATCACAAACATGATGCGCGTGGTTGAAGTCGGCGAAGAGTTCGACGGCACAGTCACCCGTGTTGAGAGTTACGGTGCATTTGTAGAGTACTTGCCAGAGCGAGAAGGCTTGGTGCACGTCTCCCAAATGTCTGCAGAATTTGTCGAAGATGCAGGTGATATTGTCAAATTTGGTGACGTCGTACACGTTCGTGTCAACGAAATCAAAGATGACGGTAAAATCGCACTTTCCATGCTCACAGCCGAAGAAGCTACAGCTGCCCGAGAGCGCAGTGGTGGAGATCGCGGTGGTGATAGGGGCGGCAGAGGTGGCGATCGCGGAGGTTTCCGCGGTGGTGACCGAGGCTCACGCGGCGGTGGATACGGTGGATCACGAGGCGGCTTCGGCGGCGGACGTGGCGGAGACCGTGGCGGCAGAAATTAATCTGTCGGGTGACTAAACATACATTGTCTTTAATCAAAAAAGCCTAGGGAATTTCCCTAGGCTTTTTACGTTTTCCTCTTATTTGAATAGAGTATTCAGTTTTTCCACATACTCCTCCGACTCAATTCCCGATATACTGGATACATGCGTGTAGACCATTTAGCAACTCAGTCAGGCATGTTCACATGGGCGAGTTTTGAGCCGTTGGCTGTCATGCAAGAATGGTGGCAGTTGGCTGGACTTCCCGATGCCCATGCGCACCAACATCTCAAGGATGAGTTGGTAAAATCTCAAGAATCTGTTGAGTCGGTAGTGGCAAGCCAGTTTGTGCAGCCAGCAATTACTCGGCTACTGCATCACTCGAGTAAAATCCTCTCAGGAATTATTGTGGATCCATATGTTGGCCTCCAAGTTCCTCGCAGTGATTCAGGAGACCAGGCAGGGCTTATTTTGCCAATCAGTATTCCCCAAAGTGGCCAAGTTGATCCGCTCGCAGTTCCTCAGTTTGATCACAATTGGAGTGTGGCCGATATCTCTAACAACTATGGTGTTGCGAAGTTGACGCTGTATTATCATCCCAAAGAAGAGCAGGCACTGCGAAAAAAGCAGCTGGTGGCGGAGTTGTCCGAGTACTGTCGGTACGAAAAGATTGATTTTGCCCTGGATTTGGTTTTGTACACCCCAGCGGGCGAGGAGTTTGCGCTGGATGCGTTCCAGGCCGATCAACTGCAAGCAATTCAGGAGATGCGCTCGTATGCCCAAATGATGTTGCTCCAGTATCCACTCGATCCATTGGCGTGCGCCACGCTCACCACAGAGCTCGATATTCCTTGGTTGGTGAGTAGTCGGGGGATTCGCTACGACGAGTATAAAGAGACGGTTCGCACCGCTCTTGAGGGAGGGGCAAAAGGCTTTTGTTTACATGAGATAGGCTGGCCACAACCAGAGTTAGATGTAGATGCCCTGCTTACCGCCATACATTCCGCAACCCAAAAGCATGACAGACAGGCTCTTGCCGATATGGCAAAGTCATGGCATGATCAATTTGAAAAGCAACTCAGCACAACAATTCGTGACCAGATGTTGGAGCTCAGTAGAATCACCCAGGAATTCGCAGCTTAATACACAACGAGTGTAGTACAATACAACGTAATAGACACAGTAGCAGAACTATATAGAGGAACGAGCATATGCACACTGGTAAAAAAATCTTAGTAACGGGCGCTTTCGGATTGGTAGGCAGTGAGTTGATTCCTGTCCTTATGGAGCGATTTGGCAAAGAGAACATTATCTCGATTGCACGAAAAACTATCGACCCAACTTTCACCGGCATTGTTGAGCACGGCGATGTCACTGACAGCGCATTTTTACGATCTCTCATTGAAAAACACCAGATTACTGAAATTTATCACTTGGCTGGCTTGCTTTCTGCAGGTGGAGAAAAAGATCCTGCGACTGCTTGGGATGTCAATGTCAACGGTCTTCGCCATGTTTTGGAACTCGCTCGCGAATTTAACTTGCGCGTATTTTGGCCAAGTTCTATTGCTGCTTTTGGTCCATCCACTCCAAAACAAGACGTTCCACAACACACTTCACTCGAGCCAACCTCTATGTACGGAGTGACCAAAGTTTCTGGAGAGTTACTCTGCCAATACTACAACCACCGCTATGGGGTTGATGTCCGCAGTCTTCGTTTCCCAGGCTTAAATGGCTGGAAAGCAGCTCCTGGAGATGGTACAACCGAGTACGCAATCCACATTTTCTATGGTGCAATTCGAAATAACGCTTACACCTGTTTCCTCAAGCCAGATGCAACCTTGCCAATGATGTATCTTGATGATGCAGTTCGCGGCACCATTGATCTCATGGAAGCTCCAGCAGAGTCAATCACCGTGCGAACCAGTTACAACTTTTCTGCGATTAGCTTTAGTCCAGCGGAGTTGGTAGCGCAGGTCGAGCGACTTTCACCAGGATTCAAAATCACCTACGAACCAGATTTCCGACAAAAAATTGCGGAAAGTTGGCCACAAACCATCGATGACTCAGTTGCACGACGCGACTGGGGATGGAAGCCAACCTTTGGCATCGCTGAGATGGCAAACGAGCTCTACGCACACATTACAGAAAAATTAGCAAACGAATAATGCGCGCCTGCAGCGAGTAATCAAAGCGCAAGCAAATAGTACTAAATGATCAACAGATCAACAAAAAAGAAAAGAAAAAATGGCAAAACAAAATTTTGTACAAATCCTCAAAGATGAAGTGGCACGAATAGATGCTGCAGGAATCACCAAACGAACCGAGACGGTTATTGAGGGATTCACTGATCATCCAGCACCTCGAGCAATCGTCGGTGGTAGAGAAATCGCTATCTTCAACAGTAATGACTACATGGGTTTTCGTTTTCACCCAGCGGTGAAGGCAGGCGATCATGAGGCAAGTGCAAAGTTTGGTACAGGTCCAGGCGCAGTTCGCTTTATTTCTGGCAGTTTGCAGGTGCACAAAGATTTGGAAAAAGCTTTGGCAAAATTTCATGGTCGAGATGATGCAATGGTGTTTTCAAGCGCGTTTGCAGCAAACATGGCAGTGTTGTTTTGTTTACTCAAAGGTCAAAGTAAGGATTCCGTGGTTAGCGGTAATGTACTGATTATTTCTGATGAGCTCAATCACAGAAGTATTATTGATGGAATTCGTATTGCAGGTTTGGACTCTGAGCAAAAAGCAATTTTCAAGCACATGGATACACAAGATTTGCGACGCGTGCTCAGTGAGCAAGTTGGCAAGTGGGATCGAATTATTGTGGTGACCGATGGCATTTTTAGTATGCTCGGAGAAGCCCAAGATTTGGGTGCAGTCCAAGCTGTGATTGCTGAGTTTGAGGACAAATTTGATCAAGGAATTTGGCTCGTTGTAGATGATTGTCATGGTGTTGGCGCCTTCGGCGCCACCGGCCGCGGCTGCGAAGAAGTCTTTGGTGCAAAAGCCAACGTCTTAGTTGGTACCCTTGGCAAAGCCTTTGGCGCAGATGGAGGATACGTAGTTGGAGATCAAACCATGATCGATTACTTGCGCGAATCAGCAGCAACCTACATCTACTCAAACTCAATAGCTCCTGGAACTGCTGGTGCAGCTTTGGCAGCTTTGGGTGTGATGAACTCTCAAGAAGGCACCGACATGTTGGCGCATCTCAATGAAAACATCACATGGTTTAAACAAGCTATGAAAGACGCTGGATTTGCATTTGCAACCGATTCCATGCATCCAATTCAACCTTTGTTCATTGGTGACACTCTCAAAACAAAAGCACTCAAAAAAGCTTTGTTTGATCGAGGATTTTTGGTGACAAACATCAACTTCCCAGTGGTGCCAAAGGGTCGTGACGAGATTCGTGTACAAATTTCTGCGAGTCAAACCAGACAAGACTTAGAGGCTTTTGTTGCTGCTGCTGTTGCAGCCGCCACAGAAGTAGGTATACTAAGTTAATATGTCAAACATCCTACGAAGCTTTGTCCAATTTGTACTTGGTTTAATTGAGTTGATTCTCGTTGCTCGATTTGTCTTGCGCTTGTTCGCCGCAAATCCCGCCTCAGAATTTGTTGGTTGGATTTATGCAACCTCACAACCACTCGTTGCGCCATTCTTTTTGGCATTTCCCACACCTTCCGTTCGCGGGGGATTCGTGCTGGAGTTTACAACCTTGTTTGCACTGTTCGTGTACGCATTTGTGGGATACCTGATTATTGAACTGCTCGAAATTATGAACTCAAAGCGAAAGGCCTAACATGTACGTACTTCCAAAACTCAACTATGCCTATGATGCGCTTGAACCTCATCTCGATGGTCGTACCATGGAGATCCATCTCACTAAGCATCACCAGACCTATGTGGATAAGTTGAATGCTGCGTTGGCAGAGCATGCTGATTTAGCAGAGTTGTCTGTAGAAGAGTTGCTGCGTCGTTTTGATTCGTTGGGTGATTCAGTGCCAGCAGCGGTGAAAACAGCGATCAAAAATCACGGCGGTGGACATGCAAATCATTCGTTATTTTGGGAGGTTTTGACTCCTGGCGGCGAAAATGTGAGTAATTATGAGTCATTGTCTGCTGCAATCAATAAAGCTTTTGGTTCATTTGAACAATTCAAAACAGATTTTGCTACTGCAGCAGCTGGCCAATTTGGATCTGGTTGGGGATGGCTCATTGTTAACAAAGCTGGAGAGTTAGAAATCATGACCACAGCAAATCAAGACTCACCACTCATGACCGGACTTACACCAATTTTTGGAGTCGACGTTTGGGAACACGCCTACTACTTGGCGTATCAAAACCGTCGCCCAGATTACTTGACTGCCATTTGGAATGTCGTGAACTGGGGTGAAGTCGAGCGCCGATTTGTGGCTGCAAAATCAGCATAACGCTAAAAGGCCCCTATGCTTCAGGTTATTCTTGACGTTGAAACAAAGCAATCATTCGAAGAAGTTGGTGGATTTTTTCCCGATCGTTTGGGGATTTCGTTCGTCGGTGTGTGCGTGCGCGAAGGCACGAGCGGCCAAGGAGAGATGCGCAGCTATTACGAAAAAGATTTGCCCGAATTATTTCCGCTGCTCGAAAAAGCCGATGTCGTCATTGGTTTTAATGTAGACAATTTCGATATGCACACCTTGGTACCGTATTATGGTGGCGATATTTCCACAATTCCCACCTTGGATTTGATGCTCAAAATTAAAGATTCGGTAGGGCACAGAATTGGTTTGAACGCTGTTGCGCAGGAAACACTGGGCGCTGGCAAAAGTGGTGATGGGTTGGATGCAATAAAATATTTTCGCACCGGTCAGCTGGATAAGTTGCGTGATTACTGTTTGCAAGACGTGGCCGTCACCCGCGATGTCTATGATTATGGATTGAACAAAGGCAGCGTAAAATTCCGCAACAAATGGAATCGTTTAATCGAGTGCACTGTTGATTTTTCCTTCACCCCCAAAAAAAACGCCGGCGTGCAGATGAGTTTGATTTAATTTTTTTGAGGGAAACGCTAGTCAGAATCATTTCCATTTAACTCTTGCTCTTGTGCAAAGTGCTCTAAAGCATCATGGAATAACCCAGGGTTATTTTTCATTACAAACAGAGCACAGTCACGAACTTCAGGATGAGAATCATTTGCTAATTCGATAAGTTCTTCAACATAATGACCGGGTAAATTTCCCATCGTAAGAGCAACAGTACCGCGAACTTCGGGGTCTTGATGAGTGACTAATTCAACGAGCATCGTACGCATTAACATGTTTTTTTCTATTTGTGTATTTTGTGAAATATATGTTCCCTCATTTTCTTTTAGCTCGTAAAGTAAAATTTTTGTTGCTTGCCAAAGATTATCTAGAAAACTGCCCATTTGTTTTGTCGAAATTCTTTCAGTACTTTTCAGCAGTTTATTTTTATCTATCTTATTTTCTTCTAAAAATGCTAATAAAATGAGATACGCTTGAGAATTTACAGCTATGGATCCACCATCAAACAGTGGTAAATCATACGCAGATGTACATAATCTAAGAAGATTATGAAGTATTTCAGCCTTTAACGTATCATCTGAAGGAAGATTTATTGATAGTGTTTCAACAATTGCCTGTGGTGTAGGTATGTCTATTATTTTCATAGCGTAGGCAGATAAATTCCATTTGTGATAGAGAGAAGATTAAACACGGACAGTGTCATCAATAGTCGGAAAATTTTCTTTATTGCGAAGAGATCTAAGTACTAACCATAAGCTGCATAAGGTACTAACTACTTCTTCAGGAGTTAAATCCTCAATACCACTTAATTCAGGTAGCGTGATTTGATATTTTGCAAGGGCTTCCAAAAGTATTGGTAAGTTTTTACTGTTTACTCTTGCACGTGTAGAAGCAGTCTCTGTATTTTTATCTTCCTCTCCAGGAAGTTGAATAGCACCTGAGCATGCACCATAGAGTGAAACCAAATTTTTATGAATAATTGCAATATCAGATTTTTCACCTGATTGTTTTACTACCTTTTCAGACACTATTGCTGCCATTTTTTCTTCATCATGTATCTCACGTTCTGTCATAGGCGAAGTAGTATACAATATCAAGTAGGTTTATACAAATAAAGCCAAAAATATGATTATGCAAAAAGATTCCCAATTTGATTCATCCAACGAATTTCCCCACACCTGTTTCACCGCTGCTGGCTGTTTGATCAAAGACGGCAAAGTGCTGTTGGTCAAACATAAAAAATTGGGAATTTGGCTCAATCCAGGTGGGCATATTGAACCGGGAGAGCTGCCTCACGAAGCCGCGGAGCGTGAGTTTTATGAAGAAACGGGCGTTTTTGTGGAAGCGTACTGGACTCATATTGATTCGCTACCTAGCTCGAGTAAAAAAGTCGCCAATGATCAGTCTGAAACACGCGATTTTTTCACTCCAAATCCAATAGCCTCAAATGTGCATTGGATATCAGAAAAAAATTATCTAGCTAGGTTAGAGGCATCAAAAAAAGATGAAAAAAAGTATGAAAAAGAGGAAAAATGGCAGAAAGGTTGCGAACAACACCTCAATTTTTTGTATTTAGTGCGTCCTCTTGGTACAATAGCGATCACGCAAAATCAAACAGAGACGGATGGCATCGAGTGGTTCACGCTGCAGGAGCTAGAAAAAATCGAAACCAAAGAGCAAATTCGCAAGGAAGTCGCGCTCGCATTTCGAGTGGCAGAGTCACTCTAGGCGTTTTCAGAAACATATGTTACATATTTCAAACTTAACTACCAGCATTAAAGAAACTCAAATCCTCAAGGGCATTTCTTTGGATGTTAAGCCAGGCGAAATTCACGCGATCATGGGGCCAAATGGTTCTGGTAAATCAACGCTGGCCTACACCTTGGCCGGACATCCTGAATATGTTGTGGGGGATGGCTCAAAAGTGACGATTTCTGACATAACTAGCTACAAAAAAACCAACATCCTGGATTTATCCCCAGATGAACGAGCCCAAGTTGGATTGTTTTTGGCGTTTCAGTATCCCGTAGAAATTCCTGGGGTGAAAGTCTAAAATTTTTTGCGCTATGCGTACGAGGCACGATTTGCCGCATTTCCAGAAAAAAAATTTGCTAAAGTGATTGAATTTAGACGACATTTGCAAAAACTGGCAGAGGAATTCAAAGTCAAACCAGAAATGTTGGCGCGCGGTCTCAACGAAGGCTTTAGTGGCGGTGAGAAAAAACGCTTAGAAATCTTACAAATGGCGGTACTCGAACCAATATTCGCGGTGTTGGATGAAACAGATTCCGGACTCGATATCGACGCAATAAAAGTGGTGGCCCACGGTGTAACAAAAGTGGTGGAAAAGTACAACACTGGCATTATTGTCATCACCCATTACCAGAGAATTTTGGAGTACTTGAAGCCTGATTTTGTGCACGTTTTGGTTGGCGGCAAAATTGTAAAATCTGGCGGACCGGAGCTGGCTTTGGAGTTAGAAGGCACAGGCTACACGGATATAGAAAATCAAAGCACAAACTAGTAAGTATATTTTTCATGGCCCGATTCGCAGCAAAAAAAACTACTACCGACGACCAGCTACTCAAAGATTCCTATGAGCACGGCTACTCGTTTTCCACGGCTGGGTATTCGCATATTATTAAGCCTGGCTTGAATGAGGGTGTGGTTCGCGAAATTTCGCATATTAAAGAAGAACCTGATTGGATGCTGAAAATGCGGCTGACAGCCTACGAGCAGTTTTTGGCCAAGCCCACTCCGACTTGGGGCGGCGACTTGAGCGAGATTAATTACGACAAAATCCGCTATTATCTGCGTGCAACCGATGAACAAAAGAAAACTTGGGCCGAGGTGCCGCCAGAAGTGAAGGCGACGTTTGACCGGTTGGGGATTCCAGAGGCCGAGCGGACTGTGCTTGCTGGTGTAAAAGCCCAGTATGACAGCGAGATGGTCTACGGCTCGCTGCAAAATATTTGGAAAGATCAAGGCGTGGTCTTTTTGTCTATGGATGAAGGCTTGCGTAAGTATCCAGATTTGGTCAAAGAATATTTTGGCAAGATAATTCCTTCTGGCGATAACAAATTTGCTGCGCTGAACACCGCAGTTTGGTCTGGTGGATCCTTTGTGTATGTGCCAAAAGGCCTCGAGGTAAAAATGCCACTGCAAACCTATTTTAGAATCAACGCCGAAAACTCTGGCCAGTTTGAACGCACGCTTATTATTGTCGATGAAGGCGCGAAGGTGCATTATATCGAAGGGTGTTTTGTCGCTGGAACCAAGGTTATAACAGATCAAGGTCAAAAAAACATTGAGGATATTTTACAAGATGATGTTGTGCTTACACATGAAGGACGGTATCAGCCGGTCAAAGCTCTCCAACATAGAAAATATACTGGCCAGCTGTGTACCTTCAAAGTTACAAGCCAGCCACAATCTGTGACTGCCACTTCAAATCACCCATTTTTGGCAGTAAAACGTCAATATAAAAATGAACGAAACAAAAATTGGGAACTGCGATGGATGGCGGCAAAGGATCTCAAAAAAGGTGATTATGTGTGTGTGCCTATCCACAGAAACCAGACAACTGCAACAGAAATTCAGTTTGAAGTTCCAGTTGGAAATGGTCGACATGGCTGGCAACTAAATTCAATCCAAGTGCAATTGAGCCCTGAATTTTTTAGATTGATTGGATACTATTTAGCAGAAGGCAGTATATCTGCTGGCTCATACTTAAATTTCTCTTTTCATGAAGATGAAACAGCGTACATTTTAGATGTAAAAAAATGTCTGAAAATAGTATTTCCACAATTTAGTGACCGAATTTCTGAATCAAAACATGAAAAAAATCATGGTAAAAATGTAGTCGTTAGCTCTGTAGAAGTATGCAGGATTTTTGAGACATTTGGTGTCTCATCATTTACAAAACAAGTTCCTGAGTGGGTTATGAATGCTGAAACTGATTTACAGTCTGAATTGATAAAAGCTTGGTATTTTGGTGATGGTACGTATTACGCAAAGCAAATTAAGTCTGGGTGGAAAGAGAATTTTAGAATCAGCACAACTTCAGAATCACTGGCATCTCAAGGAAGAATGATGCTGGCTCGGTTTGGAGTCGCTTCATCGCTGAATGTGCAACAAAGAAATAAATTAAAAGTAGAAGATCCTTCGAGCATAGTTGATAGATCTGCAGCACATAGACATGCTATGTTCACCTTAGTCATTGGTGGTGAGCACATGGTTGTTTTTGGAAAATTGGTAGATCAGCCAATACAACCCAAAATCTCAGGCAAGAAACGTGCAACTGCGTATCATATTGATGAAAAATATCTCTATATGCCAATTACTTCTGTTGAGGTCCAAGAAGTTGAGGATTTTCCAGTTTATAATTTCAGCGTCACCGAAGATGAATCTTACGTTGCAAATGGTTTAGTGGTTCATAATTGTACTGCTCCTAACTTCTCCACAGGCTCCCTTCATTCCGCCGTGGTAGAAATTTTTGTCAAAAAAGGTGCGCGATGCCAGTACACCACGGTCCAAAACTGGTACAAAAATATTTATAATTTGGTTACCAAACGCGCGTACGTTGAAGAAGAAGGCGAAATGGTCTGGACGGATTTCAATATGGGTTCGAAGCTCACCATGAAGTACCCCGGGTTTGTCTTGGCTGGCAAAGGCGCGCGCGGCGAGACGCTGTCTATGGCGCTGGCTGGCGCGGGGCAACATCAAGATACGGGTTCAAAAGCAATTCACTTGGCGCCGTACACAACCTCTTCGATTATGTCGAAATCAATTTCCAAAGATGGTGGCCGAACCAGTTATCGTGGCTTGGTAAATGTCGGCCCTCACGCCCATCACAGCCAAAACACCGTGATTTGTGATGCGCTGCTACTCGATGACCGATCGCGCTCAGATACCTATCCCGTCGACACAATTCACAACAGCAAAGTGAAGATTTCTCATGAGGCAACGGTCTCTAAAATTGGCGACGACCAGCTGTTTTACCTGATGAGTCGCGGAGTCAAAGAAGAGGATGCGCGCAAAATGATTGTGAATGGATTTATTGAGGATTTAGTGAAGCACTTACCCCTCGAGTACGCGGTCGAAATGAATCGATTGATCGATCACGAGATGGAAGGGAGTATTGGATGATATTAGATCAATCAAAAGCTCAAGCAAAAATCCTAGCGGATGCTGAAACCAAAGCCAAAACGATTATTCCGGTTGAAGAGTCGCTGTCGTATACAATCCAGAATCCAGGTACGTATCTATTTGAAATAACCAAACCTGGCGTTGAGCTGGAAGTTGGGGGAGTCTTTGATGCTACCGGTCATGACATGACGCAAGTGGTGGTGATTATCCATCACAAATCCCCGCACACTCGAGCGAACACCACGCTCAAAGGCGTGGCGCGCGACCACGCATCTGTCACTTTTGTAGGACGAATTATTATTGATGAAAACT
>CAZOZK010000030.1:0-11102 GCA_964584245.1 uncultured Pseudomonadales bacterium
CGCGAAGTCCATATCAATAATACTCAACCCACTCAAATTGAAATCAAAAGTATTGATACAAATCTTCTCAAAATTTTTAACAAACCTGATTCTTTAAAATAAAATCACTAAAATGGGAAAACTAATTCAGTTCGATAACATTCTTATTAAAGACACGATTATTCGCACTATTAAGCTCAATCGCGAAGCCAAATCAATAACAGTTTCTTACAATGACGATGGTATAAACGAAAAGACTCTTTATTATAAAACCCTCGAAACCGCCGAAAAAGAATATAAACGTTTTATCAAAGAAGCCGGTATTTAACTTTAATGTTAACCTTCATCCTTACCTTTACCCCGGTTGTGCATATTATACCTGCTGATTTCTTCATGGTGATGATATGCGAAAGTTACTTTAACGCAATTCAAACCTTCGTAATTCGCTTCCCGGTCAATTTCTGCCACCTTGTATAAATGCCAGCCTTTCTTCAGCTTGAGCGCCGTTCCGATCCTGTTATTCGCAAATGCCAGATTACCCGGCGTTGACGTTTTAAATTTAAAATCATCATCCTCAAGCCTCTTTGAATTGCTGAGGAATATTACAACCTTTTGAGCATCTTTGCTTGCAAACATAAGGCCATACTTTGAATCATCGATCCTTTCAAATTTAGCCCATGCAGTCTTGATGTAAACAACGCCATCCTGCCTGATGCGCAGCGGATACTCCATCACATCGCCCCTGGCATTTATTGCTGTGAACAATTCCATCCCCTCACAACCCGGGGGAACCGAGCGGCTCTTAATCTCCTTTTGTATATCTGTAGATGTTGCTTTTGGTGGACGTCCCATTTCTTTTTCCCTTCCTGATTTAAGGCGAATTCAACGCCTCTGATTAATTTAATATTGTATTACTTAACTCATTAGCTCCCCTGATACCCGGTACCTGTCCTTTACCGTTTGATATATCAGGTTTAATGTCCTTAAGCGGCTCATACCATTCTTAAACGTGCTAACGTGCCTTGGTACGCCGCTTAGCTCCGAGATCTGGCTAACGTGTACATCACCCGGCCAGCTCCCCAATACCACTTTTAACATCCCCGCCCAGCTCGGACCAAGCTTATTAAACCATAGCTCTAACATTGCGTTTACATCTTTAGGTATTGCTTCCACATCACCCGCAGCTTCAAAGCCCCTTTCAGTAATTACTATGTTTCCTTCGGCCTTTTTTATAAATCCGTTCGATTTAAGAAATGATAAACCATTCTTGAATGTACTTTTGTTTATCGCAACATCAGACCAAAACGACACCTTTTCCTTGCTAACCGGTACCGGGCAAAACATCTTTACTGCCTGAAGCATTCTCAACCAGGCGCCGGAAAGATAACCGCTCCCTTCAGTAATATTTCCTGTAGAGGGAGCGCTGTATTTCGTAACATTAGATTTTATTTGATCACGTAACGGCCCTACTTTAACAGTCAGCGCAGAATCACCCAGGTTAACAGCCTCAATGTTTGCCATACTCATTATTTTCAGAAGCAGCCCGCGAAGCCTCTTAATTTCTTTATCCCTTTCAAATATCTTAACCTCAGCTTCACGCTTCACTTTATCAGTAATATCTTTTACCTGCTTTTCAGAATAGCCCTTATCAATTATCCCGGGTAAACCATAACTTTTACCAAACAACAATTTATCAACCGGTTTCCCAACTGTTAAGGTACCAGCCTTCAGTTTTACATCAGATTTATTCACCTTCTCCTTTTCAAGGCTCTTCTTAAGCTGCTGCACAAACTTCGATACATCTGCAGTATGTACCTTCATTTCCGATACTACTACCTTCGCCCTGGTATCAGGATGAAATGTTTTCTTCGGAAGTACCTTTATACGCTTTGGGTCCTCCATTACACCAAAAACCCACGCTTCGCCCGGCTTAAGCTTCGGCAAAGTATTCATCATCTCTTCACGGGTACTCTCATTCCTGAGCTTCAGCCATTTATCATATGAGCTTAACGAATTCTTCCCGCCCTGGTTCATCACAAAATTGAGCTCACTATTTTCAGTGATCGATTTATTTACATTCTCCGCCCGCTGTGAGAGCAAAGTATAACCAAGCCGTTCATTCCTGCCCATTAAAGCCATCTTTTCAAACTCACTGAATATCAAATTATGCTGTTTCTGCAGTACCTGCGGTATCAACTGGTGAGCTTCTTCCATAAAGATATGACGGTGTACGCCGGTATCACCATTCTCATACAGTACGATCTCTATTACCTTCTGAACTATTCTTATCCAGCTGCTCTTCGATGCAGTCTCTTTGCTGAAAAGATCGATTATAAGAGAAATGTTCTCACGGAGCGAAGCCCTTACGATATCAGATATCCCTGATTCTGTCAAAGGAAGATCTGGTTCACGGCCGCCAACCACAACAACTTCATATCCTTTATTTTTGCCTGTGCCTGTCTTAAGGTTTTTCCACACACCCATAGGATCTATTACAATTATCGGAATCCGGGCATCCAGTAATCCTTCAGCAATTTTCTCAGCAAGATAAGTTTTACCGAAGCCGCGGATACCAAATATATTGTTCCCCTGGTTCGCGTACTGCGTAGCCTGTATTGAGAAATTCGTAGCTATTTTTATAGTATCACCCATATGTACTAATTATCGTTATTTGAGAATTTTTTACCAAACTATTTGAGAAAGTTTTATTCACAATTTTCTTTTTATATACTTTTATTTCAATTACTTATTTTTTAAGTAAAAATTGAATCAAAGTACTTATTTCAATTCGACGACACAACCAGCCTCTTCAAGAGCGGCTTTAGCTTTGTCAGCGTCTTCTTTTTTAGCGTTCTCTAAGACAGTTTGTGGAGCATCCTCTACAAATTTCTTAGCTTCACCCAAACCAAGCTCTGGTTTAAGGGTTCGAACTGCTTTGATAGCAGCAATTTTGTTTGATCCACCATCTTTTAAGACGACGGTGAACTCAGTTTTCTCTTCAACAGCAGCTGCTGCTGCAGCTGGCATTGCGCCTGCCATCATCATAGGAGCGGCAGCACTGACACCGAATTCATCTTCGAGTGCAGATACTAATTCACTGACTTCCATCAAAGATAATTCTTTGATACTGTCAAGAATGCTTTGTACTTTTTTTGAAAGCTCTTTGCTTTCGGTTTTGGCTTCATCTGCCATAGAATCCTTTCTGTATCTCGTCAATGCGAGCATGTTGTTTTATTTTTTATCGGCGATTGCTTTTAGTGCGTAGACCAAGTTTCGTTGGTTGGCTTTTAGAACATTAGCCAAACCATATGCTGGGCCTTGAATTCTACTGATTAACATAGAAATAAGTTCAGTCTTACTTGGCATTTGACTCAATTTTTCGACTTCTTCAGGAGAAAGTGTTTTATCACCTTCAGGCATATAGCCTTGTTTGATGATGAGTTTGTCAGCAGTCTTTTGGAAACTGAACAATTGTTTTAATGCAGAAACTGCATCTTGGTAAGAAAGCACGAGAGCGTTCATACCATTCAATGAATCAGAAACTTTACCTTTACCAACAACGATGTCGATAAGAGTGTTTTTTGCAACCAAAACTTCTCCTCCAGCAGCTTTTACCTCTGCACGAAGCTTAGTCATATCGGTGACTGAAGTTCCTGCATAGTCGATCACTGCGAGTGATTGAGCTTTTGCAACCTTAGATTGCAGTAAAGCAACCTGTGATTGATTTTTTGTATTAGGCATAAATCCTTTCTTTTTTGTCGACCTTTAGATAAGGTAGACACTTAAAACAAGACACATATGTACGATACCAATGCTGTTCTGGGTAGCAGGTTTGAAACTCAAACGTGAAGACGGGCTGAAAAGTATAAAAACCAAAAGGTTTGTATGATGCTCTTCGGCCTGGCTGTGTGATTCGTATTGAGCGAAAAACACAAGTTATGGAGCGTGCTCCCCATGCTGTCTTCAGAACAGAGTGGTATTGTAACACACGGTTTGTGAGAGGTCTAGAGGATGTGTTATCATTTTCTTTGAAGGCAAATATGAATAATCCAGATATACTCCAAAATTTAGGTATTAGCGAAAAAATTAGCAACCAAGAAAAAAATATACATTGGTCTTTTGAATTACTTAGACCAGCAAAGGTTGAAACCCTAGTAGAGAAAAATGCTCAAGAAATTCTGTTAGCTATCATAGGGGATGAAACAATGACGTCTGCTTTTCCAAAACACATTGATAATCCACCTGATGAAAAATACTATCAAACAATTAGAACAAGATATGCTCCCGAGTTATCAATCGAGGATGTGAAGGTAGCCTTATCTACAACTGATTATAGAAATCTTTTTGAAAATTTTGCTGATATATCTTTTCCCAATGAAGATATTGTTGATCTTCACCACCTATATTTTGTTAACATCCTAAGAAAAGAAAAGAAATTCAAAAAAATAGATGAGAAAATTATTCCATCGTTACTAGAAGAATTAGAAAAGATATTTGGAAGAAAGCTTAATAATCCTTTAAGAATTCGTTATAATGGAAAATCCTTTGTCCCTCGAAGTCACCAGCTTACATCCTATGGAGATGAAACCTATCATGATCTGGGTTTAGCAGAACGATATAATTCCCCCTTACACGAAGCAACTGAACTTGAAGATTCTGAAGCAAACATTAATGCTTTGATAGGTAGGTTGCAATTAATTGTTCATGAGCTAACTCATGCTTTTGTCGATGAGTTATTGGGGATGGGACCAGGTGAAAAATATGATCGAGATGGAATAACAGCATTACGCGCATTCGGAGAAGGTTTTACTACTTTAGCACAAACAGTACTTCTTTTAAGATTAATCGAGAGAACTAATACATTAGAGGATAAGAGATATGTCATTTTACTCCAAAAGAATCTTACTCTTCTTCAAAGAGGTTTCAGAAGGGTATTTCAGGGTAATCTCGAGCGTTACAATGTATATTCATCAGGATATAAAATTGCCAGTAAGTTAAGAAAGATGCCAATAGAATCAGTTATAAATTTGATCAAGTCAGTTGATAGAAATAAACTTCAAGCAATTGAAATGGGGTCAGTAGAGTTTGAGGAGTTTGTTGCAGATCCAGTTAATTTCTTGTCTCGATTGTAGTTTTCTGAACGAGGTTTTAGTTTAAAGATTTTCCTGAAACACATCTAATGTGTCGTGTCTACTTATTATCTACATATTTGGATGGTTGCTATACTTATAGTAATGAACTCTTTTTTAGGTACTCTTTCTAGCAAACTTTCACGCAACATTTCTGCAAACAGATCTTGGTTTTGTTGTGTAGTCAAAAATCAAACCCAAACCCAAACTCAAACCCAAAAGCACGAATATGGCGGGGCTCGGTACAGAAAACGGATTTAGAAGATGAAACAAGTAAGCAACATACCAAACCCCGCCCCAGTAGGCGGGTTTTTTTTGTATCAAGCTTACATAAAAAAAGACAGAGAGAATTAATTATAGAGGGCGCCCGTAGGGCGCAGAAAGGAATATATGCAGAACGACGCAAGCGTTCCATATAGCAAAGTTGGACTAGAATTACTGGCACAGGCAATGAATATTACCACTGCAGCAATTTACGTCAGTCCAGTTACAAATAGTTTGCAGTTGCGAGATTCGTTTATAGGCGATGGCCCAATGATCTCAGGCATTTCTGGCGACCACGGCTCCGCCGGAGTCGTTCCCAGCCGGGGACTCCCACTAAGTGATGAGTAGTATGGTAATGGCTATATAGCAAGTGTGTACTTGGCTTGAGTGTGATAGTATGATTGCTGTATGACAGCAGAAACTAATCCAAGAACCGATGCAGTTGCAGAGAGCTATGATGAATATAAATCAATTGTTGAAGGTCCTAAAAAAAATCTAATTAAAAGTGGCTTGCAATCATTATTTGATGGGCTGTCAAGAAGAGAGTATCGAAAAAAACAGAGACAGAATGAGCGGCAAATAGATAAAAAACAGAGTCAGCTACAGCCATCAAATCCTGAGCAAAAAGATCCTGTTGAGGGATTTACTCTAAAAATAATTGAACCTTTACATACAGTAAAGCTAATAGAGGGTGTTTCTTTTAAAGCAAGACTTACCAAGGCCCCTTCAGTTTCAGAAGAAAAAATAATCCTAAATCTTACTTTTACACATAATAAGTTGGTGCAACAACAATCCAAACAATTGTCAGAAAAAAGTGAAAAATCCAAACAGTTACGAAAAGCAGAAAAGAAAAAAGAGTTAGATATAGTTTACGAGACTGGAGAGCCAGTTACTATAGTTATTGATGATGAGATAGAGGATATTATAGTGAAAGTCAGTAATATTCGGTATGAGAGTGGTGTTAGTTCTTCTATAACTCCTGCTGCTTATGTAGTTGTAGAGTGTATTTCTACAGAAAAAGGGCAAAAAACTAGTAAAAAAATTCAGCTCAAGTTAGAAGTGCTTAATGGGTACTACGTTATAACGGAGATGATCCCTGTAGTACCAAAGGATAATCAAAAAGCTATTGAGCAAAATTCTGATGCTTCCTACCAAAGTATAGATGAAAGCGAAGAATTCATTGAAAATGAATTAGTTAAGTTAAACGAAAAAAAGAAAGATAAGAGATCTGGTGTATCTTTTAAGATTGAGGAAGTATTTGAAGACTCAACTATTGGGGGAAAAGCTGAGCCTAGTCGAAAGATGCATCAGAATGGTCAACCATACTTTCGTTTCAATTTCTTCCAAATTAATGATAAGTATTCTTCTTTAGATTTTCCATGCGGATACATTAGAGCTGCATTTGGCTCAAATCCCCAAGTATTTATATTTCAGGATGGAGAAACCCGTGTATACGTTTCGAGTAATTGGAAAGAGAATATTGGTTTCAAAGGGGCTAAAAAAATGAATATTGAAATTGTACATTCACTAAACTGGAATAATGGTATGCCAGATAAGGGAGAAGGATATTTTCAGGAGAGTTATAGTTTTAATCCTCCTGTTTCTGAAAAGAAAGTTCACTCAAGTTCACCAGTTAAATCAAATTAGTTTGGTAAGTTAAAAAAGCAGCGGTTACTTATTTATTCCCTACCCATTCCAACTTTTTCTGATACAATCTAACTTTGAGTTAATTGAATCGCGGAATCACGGTATCAAAATTTCCCGACGCTACCAAGAAACTCACACCACATGCACAACCGAATTAGCATCACCACTACAACTACTACCGCCTAGCAATGGGGAGTTCGTGTAGTGTAGTACGAAGCTCCTCACCAAGAGGAGTTTTTTTGTTCGTACTACCAAAATCACCGCATTATATTGCTACTTCATAACAAAAATATACAAAACCATACTATAATCAAAAAATCAGAAACTAAGGAAACATCATGTCAAAATCAAACGCAGATAAATCAAATAACGAACCAGTATCGAAACAAGATAAGTTAGATCAAGAAAAACCATATCTGTGGAAACTTCGCCACTCGGCTGAACACGTGTTGCACCAGGCGGTCAAAGAGTTATTCCCAAGTATTCATTTGGCTATGGGTCCGGCCACGGACGAGGGTTTTTATTTCGATTTTGATAGCTCACCAGAGGGTAGAGAAGCAGTCAAAATTTCTGAAGACATGTTCCCAAAAATCGAAAAACGCATGAAAGCAATTATCCAGCGCAACATGCTGCTGACCCGCCAGGAGATTTCTATTGCAGAGGCGCGCGAGTTATTTGCTGACAATCCGTACAAACTCGAGTGGATTGATGGCATTGAAGCCAAAGGAGAATTGGTCACGATTTATTGGACAGGAGAGCCACATAAACCAGGTTCTATGGTCGATCTGTGTGCAGGCCCACACGTTGCAAAAACGGGCGAAATTAAGGCCTTCAAGTTGCTCAGCGTGGCCGGTGCATACTGGCATGGTGATGAAAAAAATAAGATGCTGACACGTATTTACGGCACGGCATTTGAATCGCAAGCAGAACTTGATGAATTTGTGCATCTACAAGAGGAAGCCAAGAAGCGCGATCACCGAAAATTGGGTCAAGAACTCGAGCTGTTCTTTATTGATGAGATGGTCGGCAAAGGTTTGATCATGTGGCTGCCAAAAGGCCAAATCGTCAAGCAAAAAATTGAACAGTTAGCCATGGAAATGGAAGAGAAAGCTGGCTACCAGCGCGTCACAACGCCTCATATTGCTAAGGAGGAACTCTTTTTGACATCTGGTCATTTGCCATACTACAAAGATGGCATGTTCCCCCCAATGGTTATGGATGATGGCACGTATTACCTCAAGGCCATGAACTGTCCGCATCATCACAGAATATTCCAATTTAAGCCAAGAAGTTACCGCGAGTTGCCGCTTCGCTTCGCCGAGTATGGTATGTGTTATCGAAATGAGCTCTCGGGTACTTTGAATGGATTGCTGCGCGTTCGCGGTTTGGACATGAACGACGCTCACATTTACTGTCGAAAAGACCAGATTGAGGACGAGTTTAAAGCCGTGCTAAATCTGACACAGAATTATTTTAAGATGTTTGGCCTCAAGGATTATTGGTTCAGACTTTCAAAATGGGATCCAGCGCACACAGACAAATACATCAACGAACCAGAGAACTGGAAGCACGCCGAGGGCGTTTTGCGCAAGGTTTTGCAGGAGATTGGTGTCCGATTTGTCGAGGTGGATGATGAAGCCGCATTTTACGGTCCCAAAGTTGACGTGCAGTTTAAGTCAGTAGTTGGTCGTGAGGAAACAATGTCTACAATTCAGCTCGATTTCTTGGCTAAATCGCGCTTTGGATTGTCTTATGTCGATGAAAAGGGGAGTGTAAACAACGAAGTATTTGTTGTTCACCGCGCGCCGTTATCGGTTCACGAGCGTTTTATGGCATTTTTGATTGAACATTTTGCAGGTGCATTCCCAGTCTGGCTCTCGCCAGTGCAGGTGAAGGTCTTGCCAATTGCCGATCGTCACCACGCGTTTGCACAAGGTGTAGTTGAAAAACTCAGAGCAGCAGGCATTCGTGTTGAGTTTGATGATTCCTCCGAAACACTCGGCAAAAAGATCCGCAATGCGCAAATGGAAAAAGTACCATACATGGCCGTAATTGGCGATTCTGAGGTTGATTCTGGTAGTGTGGCGGTGCGAAAAAGAGGCACACATGCAAGCCAGGAAGATGCTGATAAATCTAAACCACAAGCTGCGCAAGAAACTGTCTCAGTTGACGAATTCATTGCCAAAGTGAAGTTGGAAAACGAGACTAGAGCGTTGTAGGCGAGGTATCGTGATCTACGGTTCTCATTTCAGTCATTTCATGATGTATCTTGCCTTGTAAGCGTGGTGTAAGAATCGCTTGGTGCACGCTAAACACAAAACATTTTTCAAATATTCCTGGATTAACTCTTTGGAAAATGAAGTAGCTAAAAAAATGTTAAGTCTCACTTACAAATAAGCATAACTCAATTTTTTTACTCTCTACCACTCAAGTCAACTTTGACACTTGGACTCATACTAGCACTGATGTGCATCTTGAGTACTTTGCCTTTGAAAGCTTTGAGGAGGGCTTCAATGTTCTCGGCCAAGGCTTTGGTATCGGTGGATACTTTGCCAATGACAACGTGAATTAATGGAGCTTTTTTCTCGGTTTTGATGGTGACTGAACCAGCTTCGAGTTGTTGCTTTGCTTTTTCTGGGTTTGGAGTGAGTGTGCCAGTTTTTGGATTTGGCATTAAACCCTTTGGACCCAAGATGCGAGCGAGTTTTGCCAATTTTGGCATCTGGTCTGGACTTGCGACCAAGATATCAAACTCAATTTTGCCAGCTTCAACATCTGCCAAAATAGCATCGGTTGCGATAACAACGACTCTACTTTTACCAGTTGAGTGTGGGAAGGTGAGAGTAGCACTAGCGCCTTCTTCTCGAAGGGCTGCGTGTACTTCCACAGTGCCATCAAACTTTGAATATGACAATTTTTTGAGCATTTCAATAGCTGCAAAAATATCATACTTCTTGGTTTTGTCGATTTGAGATCTTCGGGAAGAGTAGACTCGACTTCGAGCGCGAACTTTTTTAGCTTTTGCTTTGGTCTCTGACTCTGCGCCAGTTTCGTTTTCTAAACCATTTTCAGATTCAGTAACTACTTCTTCGACGATTTTAATCGTATCTTGTTCGCCACTCATGTTATTGTTTTTGGTAACGGCCATCATAATCCTTTCAAACTGTTCTTATTGTTCAATTTCAATTTTTTGGATACTTGAAAACAAGTATCTTTCAATTACTCTATTTTTACTCCCATACTTCGTGCTGTACCAGATACGGTTTTGATTGCACTTTCAATATCAACTGTGTTTAAATCAGCTAATTTTTCGGTTGCAATAGCTCGAATTTGATCTGCACTGAGAGTTCCAACGGTTTCGGTGCCAGCTTTTGCTGCGCCTTTTTTAGCCTTGATTGCTTTCATAATCATGGCAGAAACTGGTGGTAATTTAAGTTCGAAAGTGAAAGAACGGTCTTCGTAGACAGTGATTTCAGCTGGGATGATTTCGCCACGGCGGTCAGCGGTTTTATCGTTGTACTGCTTGATGAACTCCATCATGTTAATACCAGCTTGTCCCAAGATAGGACCGACTGGAGGTGCTGGAGTAGCTGCACCAGCAGCAAGATTTAACTTAAGTATGTTTGCAATTTTTTTTGCCATACGTGTTTCCTCGTATATTCTATTTTGTTGTTTGTACTAAATTTGCTTAGAGCGGGGGATTATATTTAAGTTGAGAAGTGTTGCTATCTCAGTGCGGTGCTTTTAACACGCGCTTTTGGATGCTAACTTCGCAAAGTGAATATGTTTCCTTCGCTCCCTCTTCTCAAGAATTGAGTTTGAGGTAAGCGATAGTATACCCGAACAAGACTCGGGGTGCAATGAGACAATTAGACTTGTTGAAAGTCGCTCAGAAAATAATACTTGAAAAGCTTTCGTTACTCACTCACCTTCATCACCTGCAAGAAGTCGAGTTCCACTGGGGTTTCTCGGCCGAAAATGCTGACCAAGACCTCAACTTTGCCTTTGCCTTCATCAATAGACTGCACAGTACCAAGGAAGTCGTTGAATGGACCATCCACGATCTTGACTGCTTCACCTTCG
>CAZOZK010000031.1:0-11013 GCA_964584245.1 uncultured Pseudomonadales bacterium
AGAATTACGGCCTCTTCGGAAACGTCCCTTCAGGAGCGTACCAATCTTTGACCTCAATACCGGTTACCGATTCTCCGGCTTCAACAACAACGGGCACCAGTGAGTGATCTTTGCACTCTACAGACAAACCACAAGCAACTGCTTGGGTATAGCCACCAGCCAATCCTGGCATATCGAGTGGATAAGCCACCACGACATATGTTCCAGTATCTACTGAATTTATAGTAAAAGTTTGTTGATTGGTTTGTGTTTGTATCTTATAAAAAGTGGTAAAGTCCCCAGACTTGAATGCATAGACTGCGAGTGGTGGAATTCCTGATGATGGATAGCCGAGCGATCCAGAGATGGAGCCCTTTAGTGGTGCTGTATTCACTATCTCTGCATCAGTCGTGCTTCTGTTACCTAGTTTTTTATCTGCAACAACCTCCGCGGTTTTTTCAGAATCCTCTGTGACTTCTCTATATTCAGGCTGTCCGATTTCATCTGTATACTGCTGTGTCTGCGCAAAATCAGACCAGGCATAAAATGAAATGCCTCCAATTAAGAAGCAGGCAATTGCTACCAGAACGAGTTTGAGGTTTTGAAGCATATCCAAAGTATACCGTACTTTCTGGTATACTCAAACCAGCTTAACTACCAAATACCGCAAAGGAGCAGCATGGCACGTGTAAGTGTATATCTAAATTTTCCAGGCACAACAGAAGAGGCTTTTTTATTTTACAAATCAGTTTTTAAAACTGAGTTTGATGGAGGAATTTCCCGATTTAGTCAGGTGCCTGATCATGATTCAGACATGAAAGTATCAGAGGCAGAAAAAAACCTAGTTATGCATGTGTCTTTGCCACTTATGGGTGATTTTATGCTCATGGGCACAGATATCCCAAAATCATTTAAAACAAAAGTCGAATTTGGTAACAATGTCTCAATTAACTTAGAGCCAGATACAAGAAAAGAAACTGAGCGATTGTATACTGCGTTATCTGCTGGGGGTAAAGCTGAGATGCCATTGCAAGAAATGTTTTGGGGTGATTATTATGGTTACTGTACTGACAAGTTCGGCATCAAATGGATGTTTAATTGCTCTGAAAGAGTAGGCACTAAAAAAGCGCATTCATAATTTTGTTAATCATTTCTGCTACAAATCAAACAAGGTACTAAACACTTTTTTAATGATTTCTTCTGTTTTTTTGGCACCTTCTTTTTGTGGATTGTACTCAACAAAATCGAGCGAAATTGACGGATGATTTTTAATTGCCATTAGAAAAATTGAAACCTGTTCAAACTCAAATCCGTTGGGGTTTGGAGTGCCTGTCGCTGACACAAGGTGCTGTGCAAACACATCAACATCAAATGAAATATGGAGGTGTGCAAAGTTGCGAGTCCATGATGCGATTTCCTGTGCTGATTCTGATGTGGCACGATGTGATGGATACACTTTTATTTCATGGTTTTCTATGTAGTTTTTTTCCGCGTCATCTAACACAAGATTGCCAACGTAGCGAAGTTGTGAAGGATTAATTTTTTTATTTGCAAGGGTATAGGTTTCAAATCCATCAAAAAAAGATCGCAACCACATACCGTGAAAATTGCCAGTGGTGCTGGAGTGCGGTGTGTTCAGATCTGCATGCGAGTCAAACATAATCAGACAAGTCGAATCCTCACCAAATCTTTCTAAAACGGTAGAAAGAGAAATGTAGGCTGTACTATGATCGCCGCCAAGAGAAATTAATTGTTGATCTTGTGGCCATTGCAGTAGTAATTGCTGAGCTGTTTGATCATACTTGCTGAGGATTTCTTGTAGATACTCCTGGTCTGCAAAAAATTCCGGCAAAGGAAATATTATTTTGAATGAATTTCCTTCAGGATTAGCTAGATCAGAAATTCCCAACAAACTACTCAAAGCATCATGGATAGTTACCGCCCCATCCTCAACCCCAGTATTCGGAATTTTATTTCCCATCGGCGGAAATTGTAGGCCAAGCCTTGAAGCCAGAACTGCAAAATAATTAGTGCTCATGAGCTATCAACCTTTGGTTAATATCTATATTCTTCTGCCTTAAAAGGTCCAGTTGCAGAAACACCAATGTAGTTGGCTTGGTCTTTAGTCAGTTTTGTCAGTTTGACCCCAATTTGGTCCAAGTGCAGTTTTGCCACTTTTTCATCCAAATGTTTTGGTAATACATACACGCCGACCTCATATTTTTTAGTATAGAGTTCGATTTGTGCGAGTACCTGATTGGTAAATGAATTAGACATCACAAATGAAGGATGACCCATTGCGCAGCCCAAGTTCACCAACCGACCTTCTGCCAACAAAATAATTCGGTGGCCATCAGGGAAGGTATACATATCAACTTGTGGCTTGATAGATTTCTTTTTAATATTTGGAAAAGCATTGAGTGCAGCAACTTGAATCTCCACATCAAAATGTCCAATGTTACATACGATTGCGGTGTCCTTCATTTTTTTCATGTGCTCGATGCGAATAACATCTTTGCAGCCAGTAGCGGTTACAAAAATATCAACTTCAGAAATGACATCTTCAATTCGTTTGACCTCATAGCCTTCCATAGCTGCTTGGAGCGCACAGATTGGATCAACTTCAGTCACGATGACGCGCGCGCCATTATTGCGCAGTGACTGGGCACTGCCTTTGCCAACATCTCCAAACCCAGCGACGAGAGCGACCTTTCCAGCCAACATAATATCGGTAGCGCGGCGAATTGCATCAACCAAAGATTCTCGGCAACCATACAAATTATCAAATTTAGATTTGGTCACTGAGTCATTAACATTAATTGCCGGAAGTTTGAGTGTGCCTTCCTTAACCATTTTGTGCAGGTGATGTACACCAGTTGTAGTCTCTTCAGATACACCTTTAATTTCCGCCAGCATCTCAGGATGTTTTTCATGAACGAGTGTGGTTAGATCGCCACCATCATCGAGCAGCATGTTTGGTCCAACAATATTGTTTTTCTTGTCGCGAAATAACAGCGTCTGTTCCATGCACCACCAGTACTCAGCTTCAGTTTGACCTTTCCAAGCAAATACTGGAATGCCTGCTTTTGCAATTGCTGCCGCAGCGTGGTCTTGGGTAGAAAAAATATTGCATGATGCCCAACGCACTTGTGCACCGAGTTCAATCAATGTTTCGATAAGCACAGCAGTTTGAATTGTCATGTGCAACGAGCCAGTGATGCGCGCACCTTTGAGCGGTTTTGATTTTGAGAACTCTTTTCGCAGCGACATCAATCCAGGCATTTCATTTTCTGCCAAATGTAATTCCTCGCGACCCCATTGGGCGAGTGACATATCTTTGATTTTGTAATCTGAAAATTGTTTCATTGTGCCCTTTTGAGGTTAATTTGTTCTTTATACTGGTTATAATATCTCTTCATGATTTGTGCAAGTGATGGCTTGTGTTCCTGTGTGCCAACTTTCTCGATTGCGTAGGCGGCGAGTGTTGCGCCCAATTGTGCTGATTGTGTGTGCGGCCAATCGCGGACGTATCCATACAAAAACCCTGCGCGAAATGCATCGCCAGCACCGGTAGGGTCTACAACTCCAGAAATTGCCACAGCAGGGGTGTGTTGTTCCTCCCAATTAGTATCCTGAGCATATATTTTGCTGCCTTTTTCGCCCAGCGTAATTACACACACTTTGACACTTTTAATAATTTCCGGAACGCTTTTACCAATTCTTTTCGAGAGAACACCCATTTCATAGTCGTTTAAAATAAGTAGTTGCGCCGTCTCGACACCTTTGTGCAAGACAGATTCGGGTAGAATGATGACTTGCTGTCCAACGTCAAAAAACAAGGGTTTGTTCATTCGCGCACAGGCATCAATCTGGACTTCCATCTGAGCGGGGTCATGTGCAGAAATAACAGTTAGCACATCCTGATCGGCGAATGGCTCGAGAGTTAGTGAAGACGCATCCCCCATCGCGCCAGGATAAAATCCTCCTACTTGGCAATTATTTTTGTCAGTGATCACACTGAAAGTGGCGGTTGGCAAATCCGAGTAGTGTACATGATCGATATTCACCCCTTTTCGCGCCAAAGCTCTCATGTAGGTTTTTTGTTCTTTGCCAATGGAGCCATATAAAATTGGTTGCTCACCAAGCAGTGACAAGGAATAGGCGATATTTCCCGCGATACCGCCACGAGTTCGGCGCAAGTTTTGGATAAGAACCGAGATAGACAAAACATCCAATTTATCTTTGTGGATCATACTTTCAAATAGGCCATCAAAATTCATGATTTGATCTATTGAAAGTGAGCCGGTGAGAACGATCTTCATATTAATAGGTGCGGTCTATTTTTAATTCTGAGGTATTTCCTGATCTATCTTTACATTGTACAGTGACCTCGTATTTTTTTCCTGGCTCTGCAGAAATACACGTTTTAGAAAATTTGTTATTTAGCTCAGTGTATGCAGTCCAGTCAGTCCACTGGTCCTGAAAGTTAAATCGTAATTGTGTATGAGTGCTCGGACCAGATTCAACCGTTGCATCTTGGTCATCACGACAAAAAGTGGCTCGAAAATCGTAACAAATGTGTGGACCATTCTCACTTGTAGTTTCGAGATGTTCAGGATAAATTGCTAAGTAAGGTTTACTTGAATCGGGAGAAATTGTGTATGAGAAACTCCTAATATTATCATTTTCATTTGATTCTGCTAGGGAATTATTTTGATCCAGTGTGTAGGTAATAGTGAAATTTCCAGGAGTTTGCGGTAAAAATGATACGGTTCCAGAGCTAATTGTTTCGCCACTACCAATTTCATCTATTTCAATAGTCGTGTTTTTGTTTAGCAAGTTGCCTTCCGTTGCGCCGGTTACATTTACAAGCACTTGCGTTTTTTTACTTCGTACTTTGCCATCATTTTTGATAGTAAAACCATCACTAACTTTAGTTCCTTGTTTAAGTGTGCTTCCAGAACTAAAAGGCTCAGCTACCATTTCGTACAAATAGTAGAAAGATGTACCAGATTCAGTGATTTGTCCACTTGGAGCTGCTTGTTTATTACTTTCAATAATTTCTTGGGCAAAGGGTCTCAGATCTAAATAAAAGAAAAGATTAGCTAAATCATTTTGTGGAACCGGGGTTGGAGTAGCTGTTGGTTTTGGGGTCGCAGGTTTCAGTAAGGGTGTTGGAGTTGGTGAAGCCTGGCCACTTTTCTTTGCTGATGGGCTGGCGATTTCCAAATCTAGTATTTCTGGAACTGTTCCGTCGGATGGATCAGGATTTTGTGCTAGAGAATCTGCTTGATCATTAGCAATTTTTTTATCTTGTGATTCGCTGGGTTGGCCAGTTAGACTGAGTTGTCTTTTGTGAACAAAATAACCAGAAATGCCAAACAGAATTATAAATAGTGAGAGGCAGAATATTCCTAATAGAATTTTATTTTTTCCGATTGCATTAATTTTTTCTGAAAATGTGGTGGGTTCGTTTTGTTGGGGTTCGTCTTGGAGTGTGTCTGAGTTGTAGGCTTGATCTTCTTCAAATTCGTCTGAAATATCGGTTTGATTTTGAGTTGTGTTCATAGTTTCATTTCTATGAGTGACATTGTCTCACGCAATAATCTTGAAAGCAATTTGTGATATAGTGGTTTTCAGGAAATTATATGTCAGATGAAAAGAGCACTGTTCTTGTAGAGATGGCACAAGCTGGTGACGAGGGCGCTGTAGCTGCGCTTTACGAACTATATTTCGACCCAATTTATCGTTTTTTTTATTGGCAGACGAACTCGAACACTGAGATTGCTCAAGATTTAACTCATGACACGTTTATTGAGATGATTCAGTCGCTGCGAAATTTCCGTTTCAAAAGTAGTTTCAAGAATTGGCTGTACATGATTGCTAAACATGTATTAGCAAAATGGTTGCGATCTAAATATGATTTGCCGACCACACAATTATTTGACAATTTGTCTCAGCCTGAAGAGAGTATTGATCCAGAAAAACAGTCACAGGTAGTGGTGCGTGTTGAAAAATTGTTATCCACACTTTCAAAAACTGAGCGAGAAGTGATTTCACTACGTTTCCTACAAAACTATACTACAAAAGAAGTGGCTATAAAATTGAATATTTCTGTTTCAAATGTAAAGGTTATTACCCATCGTACGCTTAAAAAATTACAAAACATGTAACCATGTAGACACTCTATATATATGAAGGAATTATTTTCAGTACCACTAGCAAGTGAAAAGTTCAAAGAAAATTTGAAACAAGAACTTTTGCAGGAGTATCGTGCTGTGATGAGTCATGATCCGCAAAAAAACTGGCTACAAACTATTTTTTCATCATGGAAGGGTATTACATTTTCAGGGGTTAGTTTTGTGATGATTTTATTTTTGGCTATTTCTGTTTCCAAGGTTTCCATTATTGATCGTGGCCAAAATACACCTGTAGCTTTTGAAGACTTTGAAACTGAATTGACAGATGTTTCTGTATTGCTTGAAGAAGATCAAGAGCTTGATTCTGCAATTAATTTTGAGATTTTATAATGTTAGTTTAATGTTTTGTAACCACAGTATCACTATATATAGCGAAAGGCAGTTTTTAAAAACTGAACTAAATTATGAAAAAAATATATATACCCCTTGCACTTACTGCTGTGTATGCCACAGGATTATTTTTTACCCCAGTCTCCGTTGCACAAGCAACTGTTGGAAATTTCCAACAAAATAGTGAGGCACGACAAGAGAATCGCCAAGAACGACGTGTAGAAGTTGCTGAGAATGTTCAAGAGCGACAAGACAATAGACAAGAAAATCGTGAAGGTCGACAGGAAAATCGTCAAGAGAGACGAGATGATATGGCACAACGCCATGCAGACAGATTGTCAAATCGTTTTGGAATCTATTCATCACGTTTACAGAATTTGATTGGAAAGTTAGACACAAGACTTACAATGCTAGAAACAGATGGAAAAGATGTTACAGCAGCTAAAGCAAAACTTTCACAAGCAAAAGAAACACTCGCTTCTGCAAAGAGTTTAGGCGAGCAGTCTACAGCGGCTTTTCTCGCTATAGAGCCAGCAACCTATGAATCACAACGAGACAAAGCTCTAGCAGCGCGTGATTTAGCTATGCAAGCTCGTGAGAAATATAAAACCACTATTTCTCTTTTGAAAGAAGTAGTGCAATTAGCAAAAAGTGCAAAATAAGTAAAATAAGGAGATTGTATGAATAAGAACATTCAGATAGGTTTAGTTTGTTTCGGATTATTAGTAATTGGAGCTTTGGCTTTCGTACTGTTAAAACCTTCAGATTCACTAACTGATTCAAGAAAACAGTCTCAAGGCCAGCTGCAGGCAGACATTCAAAATCTCGAACAGCAAGAACTACAGATAGACCAAGTGAGCAGTGATGATTCATTGAATACAATTGAGCAAGAATTGAGTGACACCATAATTATGGATGAGGATTTTTCAGATCTATAAATGGTTCTCACTTTTCGTTCGCGTAATCGCTTTTTTTAACTCATATTGACTAATCATTTGGTCAAGTGGTTCGCGGTTAGGAATGATTCCAGTGTAGTACTTTTCTAAGCTAGGTAGTGCTCGTTTATCAGCAAGTCGACCGAGAACCCAGATTGCATCGTTTCTATTTTTAAAACTTTGAGATTCGTCATTGAGCTGGCTGCTCAGTGCGTCAACACATTCGCCATCATATTGTTTTTGAGCTTTATTGCATTGATGGAGAATCTCGTATCCAATCCATCCTGCCAGAAATAAAATGGATGCAACGATACAAGCTACTAGCAGGGCTATTGCAGACAAAAATAGTTTTTTATTCATATCCATAGTAACTGTAGCATGTAGGAATCTCCTAGTAAATCAAAGTATTTTTATTTATCAGCACCACTTTAACAACGTTAAAAACAAGCGTACACTTACTTGAAAGCACGATTATTTCGTAGTGTGAACATGCTTCCAGAAGGATTGAAATGATACAAAAAAATGGAACTCTATTTTTGTTTTTTGCTGCTGTTGTGCTCGTGGGTTTTGCAGGTGTTGCGGTTGTGACGGCAAAACTTATTAAGGATTCGTATGAACAACAACAAGTCCAAAAAATGGTTGATGAGTCTAAAAAAATGAAGAGTTCTGCTGATGCAATGCAACAGTACTCAATGAGTGAAGTTGCAAAACATAGCATAGCTTCAGATTGTTGGTTGGTAGTTGATGCAACTGTTTACAATGTGACCGAATATGTTACTTCTCATCCTGGAGGCAAAGATATTTTACGTGGATGCGGTCTTGATGCGACCACATTGTTTGCAACACAAGGTAAAAAGTATGGGGAACACTCGTCAGCTGCGGCCGAAATATTGGGTGGGTATGCTATTGGGAAGTTGTAGCGCCCATTTTGAATTTGTTGGTGTGGTGTGCGAAAATCAAGGCAATCACGATTTTGATTTCTATCTGATTCATATTTTCACTCTCCTCGTGGCATGCTTTAGTATCCACTGAGTGTTTTTGTTATCTGAACCAAGATATTTTTTCATAAATTCTACGGCGGCTGGTTTATTTACTTTAAGATAATCAGCGATATTGTTTGCTACCGATTTTTGTACAAATTTGACTTCGTCTTGCATTAAGTTAACAAGAATTTCAAACACAGGTTCGGGATTTTCTATAAACATATCCAACTTTGATGCCCAAGGTAACTTTGGTCGAACACCTTCGGAAGCTAATCTGCGAAGATGAAAGTTTGGTGAAATCGACCATTCTTTCATGATAGCAATAGTTTCGTTCGGATAGGCGCGAATATATGGCCGTATTGCATACTCCCCAGTATTTCGTTTGGTGATTTCCTCAATGGTTGCTACTGAAAGTGCAAAGTCGTTCAGTCCAAATTTTTCGACGAACTTTCCAATGGGCAGTATCCAATAATAATGGGTAAACATGCCAGTCTCATTTGGGTTTTCTGGACCAAGAATTGAAGTGAGAATGTGAATAGCTTGCGAGTATTTTTCGGGTAGTAATTTCTTTAGGATGTCTGCATGAAGTTCCACTCTTTGTGTGTAGCCCAGGTCAGTTATATTTTTTTCTATTTCACTCACATATGCTTCTCGATTAAACTTTGGATACACAGTTTGAATTTTATCAGCAAGTAACTCTGCTAAGTTTACGCCAAACCATTTTTTAACACTGTTGTCTGTTTGCATTGTTTACATAATTATTTTAGCATGCAATTGTATATACTACTCAAACATGAAACACGCGTCACACCTTCAAAATACAGCACCAATCCCTCGGATCCCACTATCTCAAGAAACTCTTGACCAAAAAAGAGCAGAATTAGATCGGCAACTGACTCTTCGAAAAGAAGTCATGAAGCGGCTGATTGTTGCTCGAGAGATGGGGGATTTGTCAGAAAATAGTGGCTACCGTGCGGCGAAGTTTGAACTAGGAAGTATTGGTAGACAGCTTCGTGAGCTCAACCATATTATCAAACATGCGTATGTGCCTGTTATTAGCAAAGAGCCAATCGCGAGTTTTGGTAAAAAAGTGACGCTGCAAAATGATACAAAAACAATTGAGTTTACCCTAGTTGGCGAGTATGAAGTAGATATTTTGCAGAAAAAATACTCGCTAGAAAGTCCTATAGGTAAAGCAGTGATGGGCAAAAAAGTAGGTGATACTGTTGAGCTGATTTCGCCAAATGGTCGAGTTTCTTATAAGATTGTGGAATTAGTCTTGTGATGTGTTACTATCAAATTAGTTACATTGGTATATGTTCCTACAGCAGCATTTGGTATACTTACTGAAAGTACAAGCACTTTAGTTTAGATGTTTTTGACCATGACAAAGAAATTGACGAACTAGCTTATATATATATTAGTATCGGGTTAATTTTATTATGCCAATTGGAGAATTAGTTAAAAAAAAGAGAAGTAAACAAATTGTCTTTGGAAAAGGTAAAGCTAAACATTCCCGATCAACAGATGTCATTATTATTGGTGGTGGGATAATCGGTTCGTCAATTGGGTTTGAATTAACCAAGCATAATTTAAGTGTTACTATTTTGGAAAAAAATAATCAGCCTGGTATAGAAGCATCCTCAGCAGCATTTGGAACTCTTCCTGTGCGTGCATATCCTGTGATGTCAGCTGAGCACTATACATTATTAACTGAAAGCGTTGCAATTTATCCGGGATGGCTAAGTGAAATTAATGCAATTACAGGGGGTGATTTAGTTTTAGAATCTAAAAAATGTATTCTAATTGCCCTAAATGAATCAGATGTAAATAATCTTACTACCTTATACCATTTTCTTAAAAAGAAAGGTATTAAAGCTGAATACCTAACACCCAATCAAGTTAAAAAAATAGAACCAAATGTTACTCCAAATTTAATCCGTGGTTTGCTTATTCCAGATGATTTGCAAATTAACGACATGGTAAAACTCACACAATCTGTATGTAAAGCGGCAGAGATGAATGGATGCAATTTTATACTAAATTCTCAAGTAATAGAACTTATATATAAGAAAGAAAAATTAGTTGGAGTGAAAACTAAAGATTCGACCTACTATGGAAAAAAAATCATTATAAGTGCAGGATGTTGGTCTGGAACTATTGATGGAGCACCTATACTTCCAATCACACCTATACGATGTCAGGGAATGATGGTTGATGGTCCAGGTTTACTGAAAAATAGAATACTTTCTTCAAGTGGCTATATGGCTCCTCGCAGTGATGGAAAAATTATTTTGGGAATCGTTGAAGAATTTGTTGGGTTTAAAAGTAATCCTACTGTAGGTGCCGCACAAGTGATAATGACTGGAGCAATTGATCTTTTACCTAAGATAAAGAGTTCAGAAATTGTTCGATTATGGGCTGGGAATAAACCATCAACACCTGACTCAGTACCAATATTGGGATCTCCAAGTGATTATCCTAATTTAATTTATGCTACTGGTCACCTTATTGGTATGATGTTAGCACCTATAACGGCAAAGCTAATTACTGAATTAATTGTTAGTAGTACTGCAGAAACATTTA
>CAZOZK010000032.1:0-10953 GCA_964584245.1 uncultured Pseudomonadales bacterium
CTTCGCCCAAGCCCGCACCACTAGAATCTAACTCATCAAATAACGCATCTACACTAACCGTAAGCCAATTGTTCATTGACCTCATAATACCAGTCTTGGGAGTAATACTCAAAGTTAGATGCAGTTGCTCGAGTGTCCATTGCATGATTTACATGTCGAGTATAAGTGTTATAATGGACGTTAGACCTTTCGGTAAGTTCTTAAGCTATTCATGGTTCTAAGTATCTGTCCGATGTATATGTATACGATTTTGTTTGGTCTAGCAAAAGCGTAAAGGAGAAAAGGACAAATGGAACCTTCTCAACAAGTAAACCCTAAAAAACTATTCGTAGGAAATCTTTCCTACACAACCGAAGAGCCAGATCTACGAGCTGCCTTCGAAGCGTTCGGAGTCGTTATCGATGTTAAAATCGTTACTGACTACGGTACAGGCCGATCAAAAGGCTTCGCATTCGTAGAGTTTGAGACCGAAGAGCAAGCACAAGCTGCTATTGAAGGTCTTAACGAAAAAGACCTTGGTGGTCGAACAATCTTCGTTAAAGTTGCACAACCAAAGCAACCAAGAACCGATCGCGGTGGTGACCGAGGCGGCGACAGACGATTCAGTAATGATCGTCGACCAAGTAGAGGCGGAAGCTCCTACGGTGGTGGTCGAAGTAACGGTGGAAACCGAGACGATCGATCTTATTAATCTTTGCAATTAATTTGAATGGTTGATTTCCTGCAAAGGAACTAGCTTTTCAAAGTAACACAATAAAAAAACTGAGGCTCCGCAAGGAGCCTCAGTTAGTTGTGTAGACATTTTAAGACTATCTTTAAGAAGTTTTGCCGCGGGCAAACTTTTATTGCTTTGGTTTCAGTTTTCTTGCCTTGATTTTATCAAGTGTATACATGATTCGATCATGCAAGTTGATATTTTTAATTCGAGCAAATCTAATAATAGTCACCAGTAAATCACCAAGCTCTTGTTCATATTTTTCATCTGCCTGAGCGGCCAAATTTAATTTTTTGCGACCATGTTCTGCCAAGTAAGCGCGAGCCATCTCCCCAAGTTCCTCAAGTAAACTAATAATCATCACAGATCCATATTCTTTTGAGTAGCGTTTGTCTTTATCAATATCATCAAGAATACGAAAGTACTCGCTAAACGGCGTGCTGTGGTATTCGTGCACCGGTTTGAGCTCATCATTTTTAGGAATGGTGTTTGTTTTTGACATAGTCGTATTGTACACTTTTGGGTAATGAATGGGTATATAAAAGGCGGTATACTGTAGAGAGATGTCACAAGTTCAAGCAGTCAAAGAAGCCATCAATATTGTGGAAGTCATCGGCGAGCGACTCGATATGAATCGTTCTGGTGGCCATTTCAAAGCGTGCTGTCCATTTCATAGTGAAAAATCCCCTTCATTTTTTGTGAGCGAGAGCATGCAGCGCTACAAGTGTTTCGGTTGTGGTGAAAGTGGTGACGTGATTACATTTTTAGAAAAGTACGAAGGCATGACCTTCATTGAAGCCCTCGAGTATTTGGCTAATCGTGCAGGCATTGTCTTGCAAAAAATGGCACACTCGCCAGCAGATGACGAGCGCAAAGTCTTACTGGAAATTTTGGATTTGGCTCGTGAGTACTATCACTATCTGCTTACCGATCATGCGGTGGGCGAACCTGGCCGCGAGTACCTCAAAAATCGTGGGGTGACTTCAGATTCCGTCACACTTTTCCAGATTGGATTTGCCAAGGCAGATTGGGATGGCTTATTTGTGTACCTGAGCAAAAAGAAAAAATATGATCCTGAATTGATTGAGAAAACAGGTTTATGCCTCAAGGGCAATCGCGGTGGCTACTATGATCGATTCAGAAATAGATTGATGTTTCCGCTTAAAAATCATCGTGGGCAGGTGGTGGGTTTTTCTGGTCGCGTGCTTGATCCAACCATCAAAGAAGCAAAGTACATTAACTCACCAGAAACCAGTTTGTATCATAAAAGTGAAATGTTGTTTGGTTATGCGGAGTTGCTCCAGCATATTCGTACAGCCAAATCGGTGATTGTTACCGAAGGAGAGCTTGATGTGATTGCCTCGGTTCAAGCGCATGTCAATAATGTGGTCGCGGTCAAGGGCTCGGTGCTTACCACGCAACATGCACAGCTCATCAAACGTGTCGCCCAAAAAGTCATTTTGAGTTTAGATACAGATTCAGCAGGCATCGAGGCCACTAAGCGGGCGATTCGTATTTTGCAGCCAGAAGAGTTGGAGTTGCGAGTAGCGCAAATTCCTGCTGGCAAGGATCCCGATGAGTTGGTCAAGCAAGATCCGTCGTTGTGGCGGGATGCGGTCAAAAAAACCCTGTCGATTTATGCATTTTTGATTGAGCAGGCCCTGCGCGTGCACGATGCATCTACAGGTGAGGGTAAGCGCAAAGTCATGGAGGAGGTCGGTCCGGTGCTTGGCGAAATGACGCATGCGGTGGAGCAGGATTTTTACATTAAAATGCTGGCAGAAAAATTGTCTGTGCGCGAGGAGTTGGTGCGCGAAGACATACGTAGAGCAACAAATCTTGGTGAAAAAGGCTATCAGCGAGTCAAAAAACAGGAGCGGGAGCAGACTCAGCAGAACCAGCAGGTACAATCGAAGTCAAACAATCAGATGGATCAAAAGACTGTAACTTCACAGCCAAAATCGAAGCGTTCACGCTTGGAAACCTATTTGGCTTTTCTGCTGTTTCAATTTTTCTTGTCACCAAATACAGATTTACAACGGGATTTTTTGCAAACTGTGTTGTCTGACTTGAAGTCATTGTCCGAATTGGGCTGGGAAAATCAAACAGTCTATCGGTTAGTTGAGAAGATTATGGGTGCTATTGAAAAACATACTAAGCAGAGTTCAAATGATCAGCAATCAAATTCTTTTTCATCTTCACCGCTGCTGCTCGAGTCAATCGCTCGCACTGTGGCTGAGGATCAAGCAGATTTAATTATGCAGATTGCTTACAATCCTAAGGCATTGCATCAACTCGAACACGCCCAGCTGATGGACGAATGGCACGGCGTCATGAAACAATTGATCGAAATTGGTGTGAGGGATAAGATAACGGCATTGACCCAGGAGCTCAAAGCCCTTGATGACAAACTCGACCTGACTCCAGAAGAGGAGGCGAGGCAGCAGGAGTTATTAAAAGAAGTGGTCAAGATGAGGAAGTAATCCATCGTATGTTACTAGAATCACAAAATACTCAGGTTCAAAATCTCAAAGAGGCAAATACTGCAACATTGTCTGAAGTTCTTCCTAAAATGGCAGAATTCTTTTTAAAAAAAGTGAAAGAAGTAGAAGTTACTCATGCTTTCTATGTTGCAGAAGAAAAAAAAGTTGAACTGTATGACAGCTCTGGAAATAAAAAAGATGTATTTATAAAAATGGTTTTTTCCGGTGAGGGGTTGGAGGTTGATTATGATTTAAATTCCTCATGGTTATCTATAGTTCTGTATGATTCAGAGGTGAGAATGAAAACACATATCACTGATTTTAGGACGCATTATAAATATGAAAAGGTGGGTGATGTAGTTTATATTGCACACAGAACCTGGTCATTAAGTTTATTTAAAGATGAACAAAGAATAGAGGTTACAAGTAGAGTAGATACTTCTCCAAGGTTTGGAGGAGTAGCAGTAGCAAGCAACTTGTTCACATTTGGGGAGAAAATCAAAGATGGTCTAATTGAAATATTAAGTACTAAAGTAAGTATTACTCTTGCCACAACAAAAATATTTGATGTCAGTTCTCCACAGAATTGGACTGCTCGTCGCGTTCAAGATCTAGATGATTATCATGAGGTTGGAGATGGAGAATTTATCAAAACCAAAAATATAACCTAGCATTAAAGCTCATTTGCTCTGTTATATTCTTTTCCCCCATTGACACACATACCCCCCAGGGGTATATTTTAGATATGCAACAGGCAGCTGTAAAAATGACAGATTCGAAGATGGCTTCTAAAGATTCCACCCTCAACCAACTCAAGCGAGTGCGGGGTCAACTCGACGGAATTATCCGCATGTACGAAGACAATCGTGCTTGTGTAGACATTGTGCGCCAAGTTATTGCCGCGCGCAATAGCCTGACAAAGGTGGCGCGCTCCGTCCTCCTGGGCGAAGCCAACCGCTGCACGCGTCAAAAGGACTTAACATCACTTGAATCAGTAGTCGCAGAGTTGTTTAAGTATTAACCTGCGCTGCAGCTCAAAAAAATATTAGCTAGTTGCTAAGTATATGGTACAAAGTATATAAGAAATAAATGGTGATCAAAAATCACGAAAGGACAACATGTCAGACGCAAATCAAACAACCAAAGGTGCAGCGCATCTTTCGAGTGACACATTTCAACAAACCCTCGACGATGCAAAAGCAGCTGGTCAGCCAGTTGTAGTAGATTTTTACGCAGAGTGGTGTGGACCTTGCCAAGTTGCTGGCCCAGTTATCGATTCATTGGCCGATGAGTACAAAGGCAAAGTCATGATCACTAAATTGGATGTCGACGTAAACAACGATGTTGCAGGTGAGTACGGCGTGATGAGTATTCCAACTGTTATCGTGTTCAAAGATGGCGAAGAAATTGATCGAAAGATCGGTTTCCCAGGTGAAGATGGCTATCGAGAGATGATCGAAGAAGCACTCAAGGCCTAATAATTTAGAAAAGTATCAGAAAAATCGGGCACAGATGCAAATTTGCGTCCAAAGATAAGGAGTCCTGTGGAAAAAAAGTCAGTTGTCATTATTGGTTCAGGTCCTGCCGGATATACCGCGGGAATTTATACAGGTCGTGCCAGACTTGATACAGCGTTGTACGCGGGTATCAAAAGTGGTGGCCAGTTGATGTGGACCAGTGACATTGAAAATTTTCCGGGATTCCAAAATGGCGTGGCCGGTCCAAAATTGATGATGGAGATGCGCTCGCAAGCCGCTCGTTTCGAGGTAGATATTCGCGATCAATTTGTAACTGCGGTGGATTTTTCACAACGTCCATTCAAAATTTGGACTCGATTCCCCAAAGGAACCAATTACGATACCGTTGAGTATGGCAATGACGAATCGCTCAAAAACTTAATCGCTCAAATTAAAGAAACTCCTCATGATATCGAGTCAGAGAGTGTGATTATTGCCGCGGGTGCGGTGGCAACCTTGCTCAACATTCCAGGTGAGAAAAAATTCCTTGGTCGTGGTGTCAGTACCTGCGCTGTGTGTGACTCGGCGTTTTACAAAGATAAAGTTACCTACGTGGTCGGCGGTGGAGATAGTGCAATGGAAGACGCCATGGCGCTGACCAAATTTGCAAAATCGGTTACGCTGGTGCATCGACGCAGTGAGTTCCGCGCTAGCAAAATTATGCAAGAGCGTGTGCTCGCGCATCCCAAGGTAAATGTGCTGTGGAATACGTCGGTCAAACAAGTTATTGGAGATAAAAAAGTGACGGGAATTGAAGTAGTCACGACTGATGATGCCGGCAAAGAAATCACCCAAGAGTTACCTGCAGATGGAGTGTTTATGGCAATCGGCCATAAGCCGGTGACCGCATTTTTCAAAGATCAAATTGCGCTCGATTCACATGGCTATGTGCTCACTCGTATGAGTTTGAGCGAGGCTGGCGTATCGCTCGCCCAAGATGCGCTCGTAAACGGTAAAGTGGCGTTTCCAACTATGACGTCTGTGCCAGGTGTGTTCGCAGCTGGTGATGTGGTGGATATTCGCTACAAACAAGCAATTACCGCGGCCGGTCAGGGCTGTGCAGCGGCTATCGACGCTGAGCGATGGTTGGAAGTACAAGAATAAAAAAGAGTATCAGGGCGCAGGCACTATCTGCTCAAAAAGAAAAAAATATGTCAACTCATCATGATCAACACGCAATGGCAGTTATGCAACTGCGAGAGGCTGCAGCTTTAGTGCGAGCTACCCTGCCGGAAGCAGAAACAGCTGCATTCGACGCTGCCGTCAAAAAACTCGAGCTTCCCCAACAAATTCACGCCAAACAAATCAAGTTTAAAAATGATGAGGGCAAATATATTACGGTGCAATCGTATCGTTCACAACACAATGATGCCTGCGGTCCGTTCAAGGGTGGCATTCGGTATCATCAAGATGTGGATGAGTCGGAAGTGAAGGCACTTTCTACTTGGATGACCTGGAAATGTGCTGTGGTAGGCATTCCGTATGGTGGTGCGAAGGGTGGAATCAAGATTGATCCTCGTTTGCTGAGTAAAGCCGAACTCGAACGTATGACTCGCGCGTACATCAAAAGTATCGCGCCGCATATTGGTCCTTGGCAGGATATTCCTGCTCCCGACGTAAATACCAATGGCCAAATTATGGCTTGGGCTGTGGATGAATATGGAAAATATCTGCAGAAACAAGGTCCAGTGCAGGTCAATCCACTCGCGACATTTACGGGCAAGCCATTGGAAATTGGTGGCTCCGCTGGTCGGGATGAAGCAACTGGTTTGGGTGGTGTGCAGGTGATGGATCAATTCAGGAAGCTTCGTGGTGAGAAACATGGCCCAAAAAATAAAGTGTCGGTAGCAATTCAAGGGTTTGGTAATGTTGGCTACTGGTTTGCAGTGCATGCTAAGCGTGCGGGGTACAAAGTTGTAGCCGTGTCAGATTCTCGTACTGCTATTTATGATACAAAAGGGCTTGATCCAGAGGCAGTGTTTGCCCACAAAAAATCCACGGGTTCGTTTAAAGGCGCGCTGGGTCTATCAGGAAAACCGGTTACTATTATGACAAACGAAGAGCTCTTGGCACTCGAAGTAGATGTGCTGGTTCCCGCTGCACTTGGCGATGTGATTACAGAAGATAATGCGGCTCAAGTTCGAGCTGCCCAAATTATTGAGATGGCAAATGGCCCGATGACTCCTGGTGCAGAAAAAATGATCCACGAGCGTGGTATTGCGATTGTGCCAGATGTGTTGGCCAATTCCGGTGGCGTTGCAACCTCATATTTTGAATGGGTACAAAATCTGGCGGGCTATTACTGGACTCATGAAGAAGTGGTGGCAAAATTGTCAATTTTACTCGAGAAAGCAGTCAATGCAGTCTGGGAAGAGTACGCTATTTTGGAGGGTGAAACTAAGAAAAATGGCAAGCCAACGTTCCGCATGGCAGCGTACAGCGTAGCACTGCGAAAAGTGTTTACGGCAATGCAATTGCGCGGGTGGGTATAGCCGGTGGGTTACTCGAGGTGGCTATCCACCGCGAATTATCCCAAATCATGTATCACCCCTATACTGCAGGCAGCAAACTCTGTATAATACACAGATCGCCAGGCAACTTCAAAAAAGTCGTCTGATTTGAATTTTGTAAAGTAGCACCGACGGTTGCGAACCAACGCGTGGGGATACCATATGGCAAAAGTTTCCAAAAAACTGCAGGAAGAAATAGTAGCGCTCTTAAAGAAATCTAAGGCGCGAGGATATGTGACTCAAGACGAAGTGCTTGATGTTTTTGTCGAGCCTGAAGAACACGTTGATCTGCTCGATGATTTTTACGCTGATATTATCGCCAAAGATGTTGATATTTTTGAATCAGTTTCTGAAGATACCGATGTTGCGGTTGTCAGTGACACCAAACGCGAACTCGAAATTTTAAATGCGCTAGATACCGATGGTTCGTCCGATCCGGTCCGCATGTACCTTAAGGAAATTGGGCGGATTCCGTTGCTCAATCGTGAGGAAGAAATCCGCTTAGCCCAAAAAGCTGAAACCGGTGATCTCAAAGCAAAAGATAAATTGACTGCAGCAAACTTACGTTTAGTTGTGTCTATCGCCAAGAAATATATTGGTCGCGGAATGACTTTTTTGGATCTTATCCAAGAAGGCAACAAAGGATTGATTCGTGCGGTCGAAAAGTATGACTGGACCAAGGGTTTCAAATTTTCTACCTACGCAACTTGGTGGATTCGCCAAGCTATAACTCGTGCCATTGCTGACCAAGCTCGAACCATTCGTATTCCTGTCCACATGGTGGAGACCATCAATAAGCTCATGCGTACCTCACGCAAGCTTATGCAAGACCTTGGTCGTGAACCGACGCCTGAGGAAATTGGTGAAGTTATGGAGATGGACCCGGAAAAGGTCCGTGAGATTTTAAAGATTTCTCAAAATACGACTTCGCTGGAAAACCCAGTGGGTGATAGTGAAGATGATAGTGTTTTAGGTGATTTTATTGCTGATGATCGTCAAGTTTCGCCATATGATGCAACGTCACAACAGATGTTGCGAGAGAATATTAGTGAGGTGCTGGGCGCGCTGAGCGACCGCGAAGCGCGCGTACTCAAAATGCGCTTTGGCCTCAATGGCGGAAAAGCTATGACATTAGAAGAAGTTGGTCAGAAATTCGGAGTTACGCGTGAGCGTATTCGCCAGATTGAGGCCAAAGCACTGCGCAAACTCCGTCATCCAAGTCGACGCAAGCGTCTCCAAGACTTTTTGGAGTAAATTGATTCATTCCTTCTCTGCTTGGAATACGCTACACTACTAGTTGTATGTATTTTTTGCAATCATTTTTTAAACAACCATCTTTTTTTACTGTGCCGTCATTCTTCAAACAGAAAGATTTTAAACAGGTCTGGAAGTATGTGGCGTGGTTTTTATTTGCCTTGATTATTTTTCTGAGACTGTGGCGACTTGATGTAACACCTCCTGGGTTTTATCTCGACGAAGCATCAATTGCCTACAACGGCTATACCTTGTTGACCACTGGCCAAGATGAGTACGGCACGTTCTGGCCAATCTATTTCAAAGCCTTTGGTGAGTACAAAAATCCTCTCTACATTTATCTGCAACTGCCTTTTTTTGTGCTGTTTGGTGTTTCCCGATGGAGTTCAAGGATCGTAGCTGCGCTTTCATTCTTGGCTGCAGCGGGCGCGTTTGCCTTGCTTATGGCCGAGTCGCTCAAAACTAGTTTTAGACAGCTCAGGTTAGATCGTATTTGGTTGCCCGTGCTGGTGACCACCAGCATGTTCCTCGTTTTACCCTGGACGTTTGCACTTGGTCGAATCACGTTTGAGATCGCAACCTTTCCTGTATTTTTTGTGTTAAGTCTATTTTTCCTGCACCGAGTGGTTTGGCTGCATCCGGTATCACAAGTAAATACCTTGCGGGCGAACTGGTTCCGGTTTTGTTTTGTGATTGGCGTCATGTTTTACACCTACACGCTGGGCCGGTATATTTCCCCGGTTTTGTTGGTGCTCGCATCCCTAGTGCTTTTTACAAAAGTGGAGTGGAAAGCCATGTTAGCTGGGTGGAGTTTGTTTGGCCTAGTATTGGTGCCTGCGATTGGGTGGGAAGTGTTTAATCCTGGATCATTGCTCAGTCGGTACTCGGCAATTGCTGTTCATGACACCTCGCTATTCACATTAATTTCTGGTTACCTCAGTCATTTTAATCCAAACTTTTTGTTCAACAGTGGCGATGGCAATCTGCGCCACGGCTTTTTGCATGCTGGCCCATTTTTATGGACAAGTCTGCCGTTTTTGCTAGTTGGTATCCAACAATTTTTTAAGCGGGAAAAAAGAGAGTTTAGCTTCATTATTTTGGCGCTGGTTGTGCTCACACCAATTCCGGCGATGCTGACATTGCCGAGCCCGCATGTCTTGCGCGTTATTCCGCTGCTGCTGATTATTAGTTATTTCATTGGCCTGGGAATTATTTCGCTCTGGAACAATGCTGCGGTGTTTAAGTTCTTGCTGGCAGCCTTGGTTATTGAGGCGGTGGTACTGATCTCTAGTTATTTTGGTTCGTTTAACAAAGCTGCACAGATGTGGTTTGACGCCGACCTGGTTACTATGCTTGAGCAAACCATGCCCACCAATCCCGCTCCGTATTTTGTCTCCAAAGACCTCCAGATGCAGACTCATATTTCCGCACAGTTTGTGCACGCCTACATGAATATTTCTTCTGATGATGCTGATTCGATTGATGTCTCTCTGCCCGCGGCCTCACAGCTGGCTTCAAAAACGGATATTGTAGTTGTGCCTGATGTGACCGAGGAATTTTTGTTGACTCTTGGCAGTGGGACTATTTTTTTGAACAGAAATGAGTGTTTGGATTTTGAGCCCGTGCTATCTACGTATTACCAAAAAGTCTGGTCTTCTGAATATAGTTGCGCTTGGAGGCATAACTAGGGGATATCGGAAGGCTATTTTTGCCACCGATTATCTGCTTGGTTTATCTGCATTTTATTGATACAATTGTGATCTGTAATTTAACCGTTGTTTAACATTTTGTTTGCTGCGCTTCGCAGCAGTGCCACAATCCCCGATAGCTCAATGGCAGAGCATCTCGCTGTTAACGAGAGGGTTCTAGGTTCGAGTCCTAGTCGGGGAGCCCTGTTGTTCTTACTCGAACTGATCCCTTTTGGATTAAGTCATTTACCTCTGGAGCGAGGTCATATTTCACTATTCTTTTATCTTTCACATAGATCTTGCTAAAGAACATACTAAGTAACTCGCGTTTATAGGTTTTTTCTACTTTGAAATAGGCAGACTCTCGGTTTACAGCTAAATTCAATATTCTTTCTTCTGATATAATAAAAATAAATATTGATGAAAATACCAAATTTTTTTCTTGAATTTCGAAGTTTTTTAAAAGAGAGTATGATGTTTGGGCTATTTTTAGCCTTATTTAATATTGTTGTATGCTTTCTTATTATTATCACACCGACTGGAAATTCATTCCAATATGATTCTTCATGGGTTTTTTTCTTTTTGAAAAAAAAAATTAAATTTTAAATTTTAGAGATTTATCTGCAAAAAATTTACTTGTTGCAAAAGAAGATGAAAATTTTATCATTAAACTTTCTGATTTTGGTTTTTTTTTTATTTTTTTTTAAAAAAAATTAATTAGGATTATCTCGAATTGGTGAATTTTCAAAAATTTCACCAAATTTAAAACTTCCAATAAAATGGACT
>CAZOZK010000033.1:0-10945 GCA_964584245.1 uncultured Pseudomonadales bacterium
TCAAAGCAATCAACATCACTGCCGAAAGTGAAACTGAAACGAAACTCCAATCAAAATCAAAAAAATTATTGAGTGCAAGTGAGCAAAAGCCTAATAGAACTGAATAAAAAAATAATTCGTCAACAGATGAAAAATTTTTTATCTTTCTTGATTGATGCAATGAATGTACTGCAGCGATTATAAGTAACAACGAAAATATCAAAAAAAGCACTCCCCCAAAAATCCCGGTTTCTGCAAAAAATTGTAGATACGCGTTGTGTGCGTAGCCCGTAATATTCCAAGGTTGCGTTGCATATCTGTTTGATATGAGTGAGAATGTGCCGATTCCATAACCTGTCAGTGGATATTCTGTAAATGCACGAAGTGCTTGCATCCAATATTCAGGCCGTGATTCAGTATTAATAGGTTTACATAGTTGTGCTCGATACTGTGGAATTGGACAGGCACTATTTGGGAAAGCCGCATACACGACAGAAAAAATAAATTTAAAAAATAAGATTGAAAGAAACAATGAAAATAAAAGTAGTAACACAAATTTCACAATTTTTTTTTGAGACTGTGTAAATTGTGGAACATGAGTTTTTGAGAATTCTGTACGATTTCTGAATAACATGAAAACAAGTATCAGTAGCTGGAATAATCCGATTGTCACTGCTACTCTACCAAAACTAAATAAAAGTGAGAAAGTAAAAAACAATGGCACCACCAAAAATACTGTTGAGCGAAATTTATACACCCACCACCAAGTGATCGGTAAAATTAAAAGTAAATAGCTCGCTAAGTGATTATGTCCATAGGATGCATACAAAATATTAAATCCTGGCAGACGTGACGCCCATACTGGACTAAAAGAAAAAACTATACTAACAACACATAGCACAATTCCGATTACAACAAATACTCCTGTCAGGATTTGTGATGCTTCTTTTGTACGCAAGATTTTTCCCCGAAAAAATACAATCCAAAAAACTACATACAACGTGATTTGCACTTTCATTGCATCTAATGAAAGCGGGATATTCTGAGAAAAAAATGCGCTCATACCCCACCAAATCAATCCTGCACTCCATGTTAAGAAGAGAAATATGACAGGTTTTGAGGTTACCTTTTCCCAATCAAAAATAGCATATAAATTTGGCAAAAAAGCAAAAAAACTAGCCACAATAAATACTGGCAATAGCCACCACCTGTGAAATGTGTCGCCAAATAAGAATAAAATAAAGAATAGACATATCCACGCTAAAAAAACGATTGCATGAAGTAAGCCTTTTTTGCTAAATAAATAGGATTCAAGCTCTTGAAACATTGACTTCATTGTACCTGAGTTCGATGAATTGCACTACGTCGTCTGTAGTGAAGCTACTCTGTAATCCAATCCCATGTTACCATCTAGACATATGTGCGGCATTTTTGGGGTGATATCGAGTACCAGCGTGAGCTTTCCTGAAGTAAAAGCTAGTATTGAAGCACTTTTTTCTCAATCGTTATCGAGAGGGTCTGAGGCAGCGGGTATGGCAGTTGGGATAGAGTCACGGTATCAGCTAACTAAAGTTACTCAAAAAGCTACCAAATTTTTGAAATCTGAAGAATACACGGCATTCTCAAAAAAAATAGCATCTCAGCCATTTTTTACTCTTATTGGCCACGCTCGACTGGCAACAAATGGTACCCATAAAAATCAGGCTAATAATCAACCAGTGGTTTCTAGGTTAGGGCATGTGGTTGGAGTTCACAATGGAATCATTACAAATTATGAATCATTATTTCTTGAGCTAAAATCAAAGAAAAAATTGAATCAACCTAAAAACGACGCACTCCCCGAACTAGATACTCAGGTTCTACTCGATTATTTTGAAGCACTCCTTATTGAACATGATTTTGATGTTGTAGCTGCGATTCGTATCCTTTTTTCAAAAATCGAAGGCACTGCAAACCTCGCATTATTCTTGCCAAAATTAAATACTAAGTCACCCACAACACTTTTAGTTACCAATCATGGCTCTCTGCATTATGTGACGAGTCAAATTGATGACGAGCAATCAGCGGGTCGTACGTATTTCGCATCTGAATCTATTTTTATTAAGAAGGCGCTTGGATTAGAATCAAAACAACTGAAAGCTAATACAGCACTAATTTTTGAAAATAATTCCCAAAGAATAATTGAACTACAAGCAGCTAAAAAATTACGAAACACTACTTCGACCATACAACTAAAATCATCCTCACTCAATTCAATAAAAAAACTCAAGAAACATACGATAGATTTTGATAGAATCAAAAAAATTCCCCGCTGTAGTCGGTGTATCTTGCCAATAACTACCCCATTTATTACCTTTGATGCACAAGGTGTGTGCAACTACTGTCATGAACATACACCAATCACCAATAAAGGGCCGGAGGCTTTAGAAAAAATCCTCAAAAAATATCGAAAAAAATCTGGTGAGCCAGATTGTATCGTGGCGTTTAGCGGCGGTCGCGATAGTTCGTATGGGCTTCATCTCTTAGCAAAAGAATTTGGCATGCACCCCATTGCGTATACCTATGACTGGGGCATGATTTCAGATTTGGGACGAAGAAATCAGGCACGTGTGCTGGGTACTCTTGGTGTTGAATATATTCTGAAATCGGCGAATATTGGAATGAAACGAAACCATATACGTCAAAATATTTTAGCGTGGATGAAAAATCCTCAGCTAGGTATGGTGCCACTGTTCATGCAGGGCGATAAACAATGTGAGTACTTTGCTGATCAAGCAAAAAGAAATTATGATTTACCGCTGATGATTTATTGTCGTGGAAATGAATTAGAAAAAGAAGAATTTAAAACTGGTCATTGCGGAGTTCGTGAAGCTGATCCGGGTGGAGTTATTCATGATTTGGCCATCAAAAATAAATTGAAGTTGTTGAAATATTATGGTTCAGAATATCTCAAAAATCCTTCGTATATCAATGAATCGTTTTTTCAAACCGCCTTTGGCTATTTTTCTACCTACTGGCAACCTCATGACTATATATATCTTTGGCATTATCTTGATTGGGATGAAAAAACTATTGAGAAAACACTAACTAAAGAATACAACTGGGAGATGAGCACAGAGACTACAACCTCGTGGAGAATTGGCGATGGTACTCCTCCATTTTACAATTACATTTATTGTCAGGTGCAGGGTTTTACTGAGAATGATTCATTAAGGGCGCGCCAAGTTCGTGAAGGTATTATCAGCCGCGCTGAAGCTCTTGATTTGGTGTATTCTGAGAACCAACCTCAGTATGGCGCGCTCGCATGGTATTTTGATACTATTGAGCTTGATGGCGATGCAGTGCTGAGCGTTGTGGATGGGATGAGGAAATTGTATTGAACAAAATTTAAAATAATTACTAGATACTCATGAAGAAAAACTTACTATCAATAGTTACAAACCTATTGAAATACAAATTAGATATTCTGTTTCTTATTTGTATTATTGTGTACCTAACTATACTGATTTTAAACTTCAACTTTTATCCATTAATTGCGAACTCAGACGTAATCCAATTTTTGATGGATGGGAGAACCTATCACTCCTTGGAGTTACCAGCAAATATACATGCATCACCTCTATATCCGATAGTAATTACATTTGTTAGTTACTTATTTAAGGATCACTTTTTGCTCTATGAAGTTGCAGCGGCCAGATTCATTAATATTGTTTCAATCCTGGGATCACTTGGTCTCTTGTACTTGTTTGCCAAAAAACAATCTAATGCTCTTATCGCTCTAGCAGTATGTATTTTGGCAATGCTCCATCCGTGGACATTTATGATGGGAATTGGTGATTATTCAGAATCCTCATATACTTTTTTAGTACTTTTATCGTTATATAGCTTAGTGAAGCTAAAAAGAATTTCCTTGGCTTTTTTTATTGCAGGAATCAGCTTTCTAGTAAGAAATGAAGGTATTTTGCTATTTTTATCATTATTTCTAGTTGAAGTTCATTCATCTAGAATAAATGTTCATGAATTACTAGCCAGATTTAAAAAGACAGTTTTACTTCCAGGATTCTTAATAGGAAGTGCAATTATTACTGGGTGGCTAATAATCTTGTTTGCAAATAACTTACACTCTTCTATATACCAACTACAGTATTCAGATAATTTGCGATTTGGATATTACTTTTTTTATGAGATTGTTGAAAGAAAAAATGAATTACCTGAACTAAGGTTTATTAGCAATTATCCCAAATTTATTTTTGCTTATGCTGACTATAGGCCAACATCATATAGTGATCCTTATCTGTGGATAGGTGTAGCAACATCTTTAATTTTAATTATTTTCTATTTTCGAGTTAAAAATCAATTGGTTAGAGCTATTTCTTTATACATAGTTATGTACCTATTTTTACACATGGCATTTCCAGCTTATCCACTTAGATATTTTTTTCCATTGTTATTTATAACTTACTTATTACTACTTGCTATGCTTAAGAGTTCATTTGATTATCTTCAGAGCAAGGGAATCAAAAAAAATAGACTGATAGTAATACCCATATCTTTATATTTACTAATGAATTATTTCCTTATACATAACTTTACTGCAAATATAGAGCCTCAAAGAAAATATTACGAAAGCTATGAAAAAATAGCAATTTGGATCAAAAATTCTATTATGAGCAGTAAAAACAGCTCTTATACTTTATACATGCAATACCCGTTCTTGAAATATTACTTAACCGGTGAAGAAAGCTCCAATAGTAAGAGGCATCAATGGACTAAAGACTCTCATGGAGATCATTACTTATCATACTTCAATCCAGATACAAATACTAAGATTCGATTCATTGATACAGACCAACTCAAATCTAAAAATTGTATGAACATTCTTTGCATTAATGAGCGATATAGAGTTGATGACTCTAACTCTCTCTTTATTCATGCTAAGATTGAACCTGAAGAAACAATGTTATTTTATGAAGAAAATCTTGACGAGATTGGAGAAAAACCTGACCTTGATTCACCAGATGCAGATGTAAGATTCTTTACATTTAAGAATCAAAAATTAAGTGAATAGTGAGTTGCATAATTAACACTCCTCGCTCGGCTTACTCGTGATAGAATCTGCTAGATGAGTAAAAAACTAGCAATAGTATTTCCCAATCTTGGTCTTGGCGGCGTGCAACGTAGAATGGTTGACATTGCTAATTATATTTCTGATTCTTCAACCTACAAAGATACAACGACCTCTATAATCGTTAAACAATTAGGGACATTTAATTTCAAAAACCAACTTAAAAAATCCACAGGTACTACATTATTTATCTGCACTACTTTTTTCAAAAAAATTAAACCTAATAATGTTTTTTTTCTTTTCTACACAAACTGGATGTTGTTGACTAAAATTAGACCTACTACTGTGTTAGTATTTTTTCATTATTCTGTGCTGTCAGTGTTACTCTATAAAATAATTAACTGGAAAACAAAACTGGTAATGAGCCAAGATAATATTCTAAGTTTGTATAATCGAAAGCCACACGTAAATCGTGTCTATCCAAAATGGCTAATACAAATTCTCTATTGGTTTGTAGATGAAATTATCGTACAAACAAACACCGCAAAAAGTGATTTAATTGCGTACATCTCGGTCAATTCAAATAAAGTACATGTAATTCCGAATTGGGTCCCAAGCGAAAATCACAAAAAATTGCCTAAGTTTAGTGAACGAAAATACGATGTATTGTATGCAGGCAGATTTGCAGCGCAGAAACGCCTCGATCTTTTTATTGAATTTTGCGCACTTATGGTACATCACCAACCAAAGCTACGAGTTATTTTAATTGGCGAAGGACCAGAAGATAAAACTATACGAAAGTTAATTCGTTCACTTTCTTTAGAAAAAAATATCACCATATTGCCACCAACAAAAAAACAGGAACAATTCCTACTTCAATCAAAATATATTGTACTCACCTCTGAATTCGAGGGTCACCCAATGATTTTAACTGAGGCAATGTCGGTCGGGGTTATACCAGTGGTATTAGACTATCCTGGATGCCGTGAATATTTGAGAAATAATATTGATGCAATTGTTGCTACTTCGCTCAGTTCACTAGCCAATCGGACACTTACATTTTATTCAGACAAACAAAAAGCTCAATTATTTTCTAATCAGGTTGCAACATCAGCACAGACTCTATTCAACCACAAGCATCTAATGGAAAAAACCCTACAATTGCTGCTTCAATAACTGATACCATTTGCTCTTGCCCATGAAAAAAAGACATATAATGACCAAAGCTTGTGTTTATGGTTTGCTGTACCACTAACATGCTCTACTAAATATTTAAGAGCTATTTTTTTATTGATAATCGAAGTGTCTTCAAGCATGTCTATAAATGAATTTTTGAAGAAATTACCATTTCTCATCCAGTTATTGATAGGTACAGAAAATCCATGTTTAGGTCTTACTATAGTGAGAAGCGGAAGGTATCTTAAAGCAATTTTTCGCAATATGAATTTTGTACCAAGAACATTCACCTTTTGCGAATTATTGAGCTGCAAGGAAAAAGCTAATAGTTTTGAATCCAAAAAAGGTGCTCGTAACTCAAGATTATGTCGCATTGAAAAAACATCTGACTTTGCTAGTAATTGATCAGGCAAATAATGATTCAAATCTTGTAATTGTTTTTGTTGCAGTGATCTGGCAAAAACCTTAGTTCTACCTGAATCTAAACCAAGATTAAGCAACTGAGCATCTGCCCAAATTCGTTGGGCAATGTACTCATTTTTATTTGATTCCAGACCCAAGAAGTTAAATGCATCTCCAGTAATATCTCTATATCGACCATATCCTCCAAAAAGTTCGTCTGCACCCTCTCCAGCAAGTGCGACGCGTGTGTTTTTGCTCGCTAATTTTGCAAGCACATATGTTGGGATACACGCTGGATCAGAAAATGGATGATCAATTAGTAAACCGATATTAGCTATAACAGGAAGTATCATCTTGTAGGTAACGTCAATCTGATAATGATCAGTATCAAAATATCTAGCAATTTGATTAGAAAAATAACTTTCATTATGAATAAAGTTTTCAGGAAAATTGATTGAGTATGTTGCTGTTTTTTTTGAGTGTTGTGTTGAGTAATACGTAAGCAAACTCGAGTCAATTCCTCCACTCAAAAAAATATGTGCATGTTCCGTTGCTCTTTTTTTAACTGCTTGTGAAAGTAATATATCTAATTGATCGAGTGAATTATCTGAATCAATATGTAATTCTGTAGGCACTACATATTTTGTAGTATTTATTTTTTTTGATTTCAAAGCATAACTCACACAAGTGCCTGGCTGGACTTTTTTAATTCCTTTTAGTAATGTTGACTCAAAGGTAGATCCTGTCGCCAAATAATCGGCAAGATCAAGCAATGAAATTTCTTTTTTCACATATGACAAACTAAGAATTGATTTTAGCTCTGACCCAAAACTCAGATGACCTTGTTGTGTAGTGTAATATAATTGTTTTTCACCAAATGTATCCCTGGCTAAATATATTTTTGACTTCGAAGTATCAAAAATACAGAGTGAAAACATACCTTCTAAAAACGAGAATGCTTTTATGCCAAATAATTCGAAAAGTGGTAAGATCACTTCAGCGTCACAGGTTGTTTTTCTATCAAACTTGCCTTTTAAATATCTTTTAAAAATTTCGTCATGATTATAAACTTCACCATTAAAAAATAACACAAAATGTTTGTGCTTAAATGGATACAAATCTTGAGAAGAATCATTGATTGCTAAACGATTCATTCCTAGACCAATTTTCCCTTTTTCAACATGAAAATAATCCCCATCATAGCCACGATGTCGCATGACTTCAATCATCCTTGAGATGTTAAGATTAAAATCTGGTTTGGTTGTTCCTGCAATACCACACATAGGTTATCTTAATTTCTTTTTCATTGTTTGTGCCAATTCATTGCTAAATAAATTTGGTTTTGATTTTGTTAATGTTGACTGATTTTCTCGCTTAAATTCAGAGCTTAATAGAGATGTATCTTCAACTACTACTGCTTGTTTCTTCTTGCTAAAGTAGCGTGCAATTTCAAGTTGTTGATCATCGACATGTTCATTAAACTTTGCAAGTCTTGGCACCAAATAGAATATATTCTTACTAAATTGACTAAGCAACATACAGCTTCCTTCCCCTGCTGCTGAGACATTTATTCTGGCTTTTTTGTATAATTCGATTGTTTCCTCTAGGGTAAAAAATTGTTGCACCGTAATATTTTTTTTTGATTTCAACTCACATCCATAGCCAGATTGAATAACTACCTTTTCTTTCTTTCCAAGCATCTTTTCATACACAACACTTACTAGGCGAGGAAATGGAAATTCTAGAGTACCTGCGGAAATAAATATCATACGTCAATCAATCTACCCCAATACTGAGCATTTGGATATACTTTTTTAAGTTTTTTGTTTTGAACTAGAAACACGTCTGCTAATTTAAAAAATGAAATAATTCTGCCAGAGAGCGTTGGCTTTGATCGAAAAATAAATGTCTCAATAAATACTGTTTTAATTCCAAGTATTTTTGCCACTAAAAAAAATGGAGGTGCTATCCCTGCACCCATTGAAAAAACGAGATCAGGTTTTTGTGCTCCCAAAATTTTGATTGCAAAAAAAAGATTTCTCAAAAAATTTGTGCCATTTCTAATTTCAGGGAAAAATCCAAACAACACTTCCTCATCTTGGAGTAATTCACGACTGATGGCGTCATCGCGTGTGATCCATAATCGATCATGATTCTCCCACCATTTTCTGAGGAAAAAGGATTTTATCAGGTGTCCACCAGAGGAAGAAACTATGCAAATTTTCATATTACTTTGGTTCCTTGATACGTTTCACGAGCTTCATCATTGTATTTTTACCAAATTCTTTTTGTTGAAGAATAAATGCATTTTTTTGCAATTTTCTGTACAAATGTGTATCTTCTTCAACTTTCAAAAACTGCTCAAACAAATTCTCAGCACTATCTTGGATACACCCATTTGATCCGTTTACAATTAATTCAGAAACACCAGGAGCATTGAGCGTGAGCATAACGGTACCCAAACTCATAGCTTCTAACATACTAAATGACAATCCCTCATATTTTGAAGTCACAATAATATATTTGCTTTTTTTGATAAGTTCTTTTGGCTGGTGTGAAATAGGATGTATAGTAATATATTTTTCCAGTTGCATCGAATCTATTTTTTGTTTAAGTTTTGATTCAAGTGAGCCTGAACCATACATATGAATATGCGTTGCAACTCTATTTCGTTTTAACAATTGAGCAAATTTTAAAATGAGTAATGGATTTTTCTGATCTTCAAATCTCCCAAGAAAAAGTATGTCTTTTTTATGTGTATAGAATTTTTTCCCTTTAGTAGATCCACCTAAAGTCCAATTAGGAATATATGATAGTGGTGGAACAGAAACGCCAACTCTATCTTTTAAATCAGTATAGGAAGCTTGAGATACCGCTAGAACAATATCAGCTTGATTAAAAATTTTCTTAATATCTGTACTTTTTCTCTTTTGCTCAGCTTTAAAAAAAGTATCAATATTTACAATTATTTTTGTACTGAGGTTGAATTTTTTTATGTGCTTAATTGCAAACAGTGATGTCTCCTCAAGAGAGGTAAACAGCGTTAGAGGCCTAAGACCTATAATTAAAAAGCATAACAGATAGTGATACCTATTTTTAATAAACTTGGGAAAAATTGTCGGACAGTACAACACATGCACATTCTTATGTAGTAAGTAAGATCGATCAAAATTCGTTTTTTCTTGCAGGTAGACTATAGTCGTATACGAGGTGTCTTTACTCAATTCATTTGCTAAATCAATGATTTTAGTTTGGATACCACCAAGTCCAAGATTATAAAAGCTAAATACTATCTTTTTACGTGAGTCTTTTAAAATAATCAGTAGTGATACAAAAAGGGAAATCATCGTAATTTTGAATGGTTTTTCTACTCACCCAGTCAAGTGATTGTATCATTTTTAGCTAGATTGACATATCATAGATTACATACATGTCACTTCGTCTTCTCAATTTTGTAACTACTGCCACAATAGTTCTATTTCTTTTTGGTTTTGCCATACGTGTCTACTTTGCAGCAACTCAACCATTCTGGCTCGATGAGCAATTCTCTCTTTTCTTTTCCCAAGAATATGTTTTTTCAAAGTTGTTATTTTTCTTCTCTAATGACGTCCACCCAGGGTTATATTATTCAGTAGTAAAAGTCATCTCTGTTTTTTCTCCCTCAAATTTTGTAGTTCGATTAGTAACTTCTGTATTGCCGGAGGTAATTGGGTTTGGTGTGCTAGCCAAAACACTGATTCTTATCAACACACATTTTTTTAAAATAAGTAAGCGAGAGGTAAAAACTACAAATACCTACTTACTCTTCATTTTTACTTTATTGTATTTTTTAAACCCATTTATTATTGACCAATCATGGCAAATCAGAATGTATGGAATAGTGCTGCTACTTTCATCTGCTGCACTCTATTTTTTTACTAGGTATATCAAAGATAAAAAAATAAAAAATCTAGTTTATGTTTTCATAATTTGCATAACCGGCATGGCGGCCTCGTATACCTTTTTTCTATTCACGTTCTCTTTGGTATCACTGCTAATTGTGTGGGTAAATACCAAAATCAGTAAGAAAATATTTTTATTCATGGCCTTACTAACCTTCTTAGTAGGGTATTTCTTTTTACTATCAGGCTATTCTGGCCGTGGACAAATTGAATATGCAAATTGGATATCGCATCCAAATATAAAAAACATTCCCAGTACCTATACAACACTATTTGGGTTTGGAAGAAATCTGCACGCTACAGTCACAAATAACATGTATCAATTATTTTTAGATTACTCAATATTATTTTCTTCACTATACTTGTTTTTTTATATCCTTAA
>CAZOZK010000034.1:0-10458 GCA_964584245.1 uncultured Pseudomonadales bacterium
GTCAACTTAGAGATAACTTTCAAAGCGAATATAATGACAGGTGTAGCCTTCTGGATTTTTTTGCAGATAATCCTGATGATTTTCATCGGCAGGATAAAATGTGGTCAGTGATTCGAGCGTGGTCACCACTGGATCCGGCCAGCGCTTTGACGCATTTACTATCTCAATAAAATGCTGGGCTTGGTCTTTTTCGTCTTGATTAGCGTAAAAAATTGCTGATCGATACGAGGTGCCTTTGTCATTGCCCTGTTGATTGAGCGTAGTCGGATTATGAATCCGAAAGAAAAAGTCTAACAGCTTTTCATAGGTAGTTAGCTCACTGTCGTAGGTAATCTCGATGGCTTCGGCATGACCTTCATGATCTTTGTAGGTTGCACCTTTGGCTGTGCCACCAACAAAACCAACCGTGGTGTCTACCACACCTGGTTGGCTGCGAAACAGCTCCTCAACTCCCCAGTAACAACCGCCGGCTAAAATACATTTTTTGAGCATATGTCTATATAGTAGCTTGATACGTTGAGTAAGCCAAGTGCAGTATTAATGAAGATAATAGCAAAGGTGTAAAAATTATTGTCTTAGTGACAAAATATAATTTTTTGCCTCGCTAATTTCATTCTGTCTTAAAGCCATTAATTCTTTAACATCTACCACAAAACTATCTTGGTTTTTTTTTGGATGCTCTTTTGCAACTTTATCGATAAATGCCTTCGCTGCGATCAGTAAGTTTGATAACTCACCATATTGAGTAGTAACATCGTCATTTAATTCAACTACTTTATCTTTAATCACATCAGGATCGACTCCTTTTCTCTGCTGTAACAGGCGAATCATCACCAACCTGCCTGTAATATCAAACTGCCTTAGTTGTCTTTCAAATACATCTGCCAGTGAGGAAATTGCTTCAACATTGTCAGCTAATGAAAGTATATCTTTTAAGGTATGTTCATTTTGCAAAGTTGAGTCACCTAATAATTTATTTATATTACTAACATGACCTTGAGAAAAAACTACACCAGTATGTGGATATTGCTCATCGTGACGCACTGTTGGATCAGATTCGCCACCCCCTGAATTAAACATATTTCTCCTTACCTGCTTTGCTACCTTGATCATTATATATTTTCTTTTGCAAATTGAATACATACACACATAACCCTAATCTGGAGATGGCATTTATTGAGTAATATGACCGACATATGCACCAATATTGCCTGTTGACAGTATTTGGGCCATCATTCATAACAATCGTATATAAAGTATAGTAAAAACTATCGTTTCGACTAAAAAGGGGGTGAAAAACTTATGAAACAAATATTAAAATCACTATTAGTGATGTTTATTGCAGGAGCAATAGCAACCACTACTACAGGCGCTTACTTCACAAGTAATGTAGCTGCTGCAAACAATGAAATCGTTGCAGGCACATTGCTTTTGGCAGTAGATACAGCTCAAGGCACTTCATACAATCCTGTATGGAACAGTCAAGCTGGTGCTTGGAACGTTGTCGGTGACACCATTAATGGCGTCGTCGTCGGTCAACCATTTATAGATTGGACAAATGCTGCCCCAGGCACGCAGAATCCATACTATGTTGGTATCCGAAACCGCGGAACCATTCCTATGAACGTTCGCGCATCTGCAACTGGTAGATGGGTATCTGGACCACGCTTCGGCAATGGTGCATTCCCATCTTGTCCAGCAAGTGCAGCTGTAGCTAACCATACTTTGGTTAGTGTCGCTAGCGTAACATTGCTTCCAACTGAAAGCACATGTACAGCTGAAAATGGTTGTTTGAACATTGAAGATTCTTTACAGAATCTTGCTGCTGGATGGGCTCCACTTACCGGCTTAACAGGCGGTACTGTAGCAACTCCAACTGGTATGTTCTACGGAAACACCAACGGTACAATGAACTCTTCTGCACAAGGCGATTTACTCGCACTTGGTGCACAACAATTTGTTGTATACCGAGTCAATGCTGAACTTAGTCCAGCAACTGACAACTGTTACCAAGGTGCAACATACACCTTTGACTTAGCAGTCGATGGAAAACAAGTTAACGGTACTTGGTAATTTTTAACAGAATTACAATAGAACAAATACTTGTCTCTATACTCATCGCCTAACGCAGTTAGGCGATGGGACATGGACACAAACGAGAAAATAAATCACATGCAAGAAACAACAGATAAAAAATCAAAAGCAGCATCAAAGACAAGCCTCCTAGGCATCATCCTTTCGCTCGTACAAACGGTGTTTATTGTGTGTTTAGTCGGTTTAGCTATCGCTACATTTGGCGCACGAATTCCAGTACTAGCAAACTTTGGCATGCAATTCTTTGCAGTAACAAGTGGTTCTATGGAACCTGCTATTTCAACTGGATCGATCATATCTGTAGGTAAATATAACCTCGAAGAATTACAAGAGGGTGACATTATTACTTACAATGTAAAAGCTAACACTGAAGACAAACCAGCAATAGTCACTCACCGCATCCACAAAATTGATAAAGTTGAACAACAACAATCCGCAAACTTCGATGGCGAACAAGTCGACAAGAAATCAATCACCTACACCATCAAAACTAAAGGTGACGCTAACTCAGAACCAGACACCTATGATCTCGGCCCAAACAACATAATCGGTAAATACAAATGGCATATCCCTTATATTGGCTATGTGAGTGCATATGCGCAAACTGCACAAGGGTTTATTACTCTGGTAATTCTTCCTGCAACCATTTTGATAGTATGGGAAATCATATCTTTAGTGTTATATTTTAAGAAACGATATCAAGACAAAGCATCAAACGAAATAGCAGAACTTAGAAAAAAATTAGCGGAAAAAGATGAAAAATAACCTCAAAAATCTACTAGTGTTCTCAAAAGTAGCGCAATCTGGCCTCAAAGTAAGTGCTTTAGTTGCCTGTGTAGGATTTATGGGTCTTGGTATTGGCATACTGCCAAAAACTGGTGCGCTCTTCTCCTCAGTACTTGTCGCCGCTAACAACTCAGTTAGCTTGAATATTCCTGTACCCACTCCAACACCGACCCCGACACCTACTCCAGCTCCAACAGGCACCTTGAACGTCTGTAAAGAAGACACCCAAGGCAACCCGCTTTCAGACTGGAACATGGTAGTTGGCCAAACAACTGCTCAAGTTGTACCAAGCACACTTATTAATGTAAGCAACAGCACAGGAACTGACTCCCCAAGTTTGCCTGCAGGCTTTTATATCATCAAAACAACGGGAACCTATAGATATGGCAGTTCTGCCATGATTGCAGATGCCGGCTACTCATATCGACCAAATGGTATTCCAGTTGGCTGTGATTGTTGGGTAAAAGGTCTGAACTTACCAGGAGGATTAAACGGACTTATGGCAAAAGTAAATGGCTCAGCACCAGATTGGGGCGTGTACACAGATAGTCACACCTATGTCACCATATATGAGCACACAGGTGGACCAATCAACATTTCACTCTATGACGACGTCTATTCCGACAACCTCAATAACGGTAACTTTGCATTTGAAGTCTTTTCAGTAACTACCCAAGGAAGTGGCCCAGTAACGCCAATCATTACCAACCAAGATACTGATCAAAATGGCTGTACAGCATTCACTTTGCCATACGGAACTCACTTCCTCTATGAAGTCTTGCAAGAAGATTGGGATTTTGTGAGTCGCAGCGACAGTGCTTCAATTGCTGATCCAATCACCATTGATTCAAACAATCAAACCGTAAACATCACCTATGTCAACGAATTTACTGGAGTGGTGGTTCCACCAGTTATTCCAGCTCAACCAGCGAACATTCGTATTTTGAATCATCTTGGTGTGGATCTTGGCTGCAATGGCACTACCAACAATCGCAATATAACTATTGATTGGGACGACAACACCGAGCCAGATCTTGCTTACTACCAATATGACATTATTGATCGAGATGACTTTGCTCGCCCAATTGTTTCACAGTACTCTGGAGCAATTCGCAACATAGATGGTACCTACCAATACCGAGCTCGAGCTGTTGATACTCAAGGAAATGTCAGTACTCCAACTCCATGGTGCTATGTCACTCTTGATAGATCTACCCCATTAGTATCTTTGAGTGTTACCAACAGCCCAACCCGAGATATGGCTGAACTAATCAAAAATGGCGGCTTTGAAGAGTCTCTAACTGAATTAGATGCAGAAGGAGTTGAAAAACAAATCTGGGTAACTGAAAACAATGTCCAAAAAGTTGGTGAGCAAGAAATTGCATCCCGATTTACCATCTCTCCATTTGATACTTCAATGATCCAATTTGGCGCAGACGAAACAGTCGGCACCTTAACTCAAGAATTCGATGAAAATGACCTTGAGAACGGCGTCCACTCACTGAGTTTCTACTACAATTTCGTTACCTATCAACCAGAGGCTGGCTTAGAAGAAGCTGCTCTTATGGTCTCACTCGACGACGAAGTTATCTACGAACTATCCGCAAGCGAAGTTCGCAAGGCTGTAGAATCAGAAAATGATGCGCTACAAGCATCTGGATGGCAGTTTGTAAGTATTCCACTCGAAGGTTTACGACCTGGTACACTCAAGTTTACCTTCTACCCTGGCGCAGACGAATCTACACTCTTTATTGACAAAGTCAGTACCAACGCAGCCCTGATCGGCGACCACGCGGTCTATCACCTAACTGGCGATGACCAAGGTGTCGACCAATCTGGTGTAAAACAAGTTGGCTACCGATACAGTGTGAATGGTGTCGAGTTTACTCAAACCAGCGAGCCAGTTCTCTCATTCCAACTCGAAGGCCAACCAGACAACGGACTACTCACCTACTTCTCTATTGATGCGGCAGGAAATGTCACCGAACAAACAGCAACTATAGTGTGGGATGCAAAAATATTGAGTGTTCCAGAAACTATTGATGCCCTAGCTCCAGAAGAAGAATCAACTGAAGATGAAAATGGTGAATCTAAACCAGAATCAGAATCTGAACAAACTGGTGAAAACCAACAATCAGAAGAACCAAAAGCTGAAGACCAACCTAGTTCAACTCCAGAGCCACAAGTAGTGGATCCACAAGAGTCTGAGCAAAATGCTACAGACAGCGCAGAGCTTGAGCAAGAAAACTCTGAGGAACAAAATGAGGAAGCAACCCCATCTGGCACAATCACTCCTGAGGTTCCAGACATGCTTGAAGGGTTATCAACTTTAATTTTTGATACCGTTGTGCCACCAGTAGTACTTGAGCCAACTCAACCAGAATCAACACAATCAGCTACGTTACAATAAACACACAACACACTATATAACATGAAATTACAGAATCTCCTCAAACAAGTACTCACCTTTACCGCCGCACTAATGGTTGGTTTATTTGTGACCGCCGGTGCTGCATCTGCAAGCACAGACCTCACCATAACCTGTACCGGACCTGGCAGTTGTAGCGTAGTACCAGCCGCTACTCCTTTGGTGAATGAATCTGGGTGGTATCCTGGGTCTGAAGTTACCCAACGATTTAGAATGAACAACAACACCGCAAACAACTCGTTTGTCGGCATTGAGGTATATGATTATTCCGAACTTCGCGATTTAGGCGAGGTTATCTCGATTGAAATCCGCCAAAATTCAGCAGTTGGACCATTGGTCTATGACTCCGTCAATTTACACGAATTTAGAGATGATGGCTACTTTACCATTGATGGTCTCAATGCAAATTCTAGTCGAGATTACTACTTAAGTGCACGAATGTTAGATTCTGCTGGCAATGAATACCAGGGTGGAGAAGCAGTGTTTAGTTTGCGCTTTGGTCTCGAATTGTTGCCAATCCCTCCAACCAGTGGTGGTGGAAACGGATCGGGAACTCCAGGTAGTGTCTTTGGTGCTACTTCACCAGCTTCTGCACCACAATGTACAGACAACGCCCCTTCTTCCGCTCCAGTCGTAACTATCACTAATGTAGGCGTGAACACCGTCAGTTTGAGTTGGACTTCTGTTGCTCCACTCACCCACTACGGAATCGCATTTACTCGAACCAGCGATGGCGCGCAGTACGGCAGCACCAATATTGGCAATGTAACTAGTTACACCGTGACGAATTTATCTGGAGGTAGCAACTATACATTCCAAGTCTTTGGCGTAAACAATTGTGCACCTGGACCATTTTCTGGCAACACCCAGACAGGTATCGTGGCTGGACCAATTATTGATGCCCGCCCAGTTGGACCTGCAGGAGAAGTGCTGGGAGACCAAGACGTGCAAGAAGTTGTCGTACAGCCTGCCGCTGAGATCAAACCAGGTTTAGTCGCTGGTGCAATGGATGATATTTGTAGAGATTGGAAAAAATTTATTCCTTGGATTATCTTAGTCGCGCAAGCAATTGTAGTCATCCTCATTGAATACATTTTCAGACGAGACCACAGCTTGAGTAAATTCATCTTGATCACACTCACCACACTCGTTTCGATCGTACTCTTCTACTGGCTACGAGATTGTGACTGCTACGGCAGCATATTCTGGCTACTCGGCCTACTCTGCCGCTGGTATTGGGTCGTGGCAATCTTTGTCACCCTGATCGAGCGCCTGATTTCCTACGCATTCATTGAAGAGGTCAAGGAGAGTGAATAAAAGTACTCACTTCAGGAAGCTTTTTGAGCTTGATCAGCTATTTTTTCCCTTAACTTAGTTGTTGGGATAACTCGTCTAACTGCTCTTTTCGAAGTAAAAGACGGGAATCTGCCTCAATAATTTCACGAGCGTGTGCCAGATGTTTTTTTGCTTCTTCAAGATTTTCGTGCATGAGCATTTCTGCTAATCGCAAGTGTGCCCCTGAAATCCAAACAGCCTTGTTGTACGAATCCTCTTCTGTATTTTTGAGCTGTTCGAGCGCTATTAGCGCGCGATCAAGCGCACTTGTATCACCGGCCAGATACTCGGCCCAAAACTGGTGACCGGCAAAATCGGCAATCACTGCTGGTCGACTATGTGGATTGTCTGTATATGTTGTGAGATTTTCGACCGCTTGCTTAAAGTACTCTGCCGCCTGCGCATACTCTTTCTTTTGCGCAAAAAAACTACCCATCAAATGGAGAGGAATGGCTAAGGCGTGGGGATTGCTGCTTGATTGTGCTATTTCCAGAGCCGATTGCGCGGTGTGCTCCTCTAAAACCAGGTATGCTTCGTCTTTGGTGGATCGATAGAGATGCTTAAAAACCCTTTGACGGGATGACTGAATCTCTGCCATACCTGTCAAATCGCCATCTTGCTGATAGGCAATAAGGGCTTGATCTGTCAGTACCAACGCCTGCTCGTAATCACCACGCTCACGCGCTTGTTCAGCTTGGACATGGAAGTACTTAGGATTGGTCATAATCCCAGTATAACATGAGAGAAAATTACAAGTAGGACTGACCTGATTGCGAATAAGCAGCTACTAAAAAGTTTAAAATTGTATCTTTATTTACCTTAACTGATTCTCCATTTTGTAATTTTTCAATAAAAACGCCATACAAATGGAAAATAACTCCATTATCCAGACCACTGGTGGGATCATTTGCAATTTGGTCTAAATTTCTAAATTCTACATCAACGTTTCTTAGAGGATTACCTGCCTTAATTAGTTCTTCTGAAAATTCTTCTTTGAAAGCTTTTAGATCAAAACTAGGATCAGCCAAAAATCTAGCTGCTTCTTTAGCAAATTTTTTAGCATTTTGTCTTATCTCACCTTCGCTTATTTCTACTGTCATATTTTCTTTCTTTTCACTGCTAATAAATAGTAGTGTACTCCTATTATTTATGGATTACAAATAAATTTCATTGAAACTACTAAGTTACCAAACTACACCAGCATCTCCCTCTTTCAAATCTGATCACTTCCCAAACCAACTCCTCACTACAGCAGCAAACAAGGGAATATAGGGCTTGATATCGCTGAACACGTGGTAAAAATCAAACCAGCTGGTTATTGAAACCGAGCGAAGTGCCAGTGGATTTGCACACAATCTTTTGAGCAAGTGCCAAGTTGCCTCGTATGTTATATGTCGCGCAGGAGCAAACTCAATAGGCCTGCCCAAAGCAGCAGCGACTCCCAATCCAATAAAATCCACTCCGGCATATGAAGATGCGTTGATACTGCCCCATGCACGCGGATTACATTCAAACATAACCAGTGAATTCGTATGCACATCTTTTCGCATATCGATATGAAGCAAACCACTATAGTTACTATGAGCAACAACTTTTTTGGCAATTTCAACCGCTTGAGCATCATCAATAAACTCAAGCAAACCTAGCTCATGCCAAAGCTGTACGGTCCATGCTTCGACCTTGCCATCTACAGCCAGCACACTCACGTCAATATCTTTTCCCACAATTTCTTTTTGGATAATCAACGGGAAAATTTTGTGGTCTCCGACTGTTTGAGTGTACTTTTTCAAATCATCTGTTGAGCCAATTCTGCTAATGCCCAAGCCGCTACTCAGCGAAGTTGGCTTGATAAAAAATGGCATGGGGAATTGAGTTGTTGCCAGTTCTTCCATAGAAAAAATGTACTCTGTTGGTGGATGGGGAATACCGAATTTTTTTGCAAACCGAGCTATCTCCCACTTGTGATCCAACATTTTGATCGTCTGCTCTGTTGCCAAAGGAAATAAGGGTGTAAGAATGTGTGAGCGGATTTGTGTGATACTGGTTTGAGTGCATACATCTAGAGGAATAACGCACTCAATATCTAATTCTTTGCAGACGGCATTAATTTTATTGGCCAATTGAATACCACCTTGTGCAAACTCAAATTTTTCACACTCAATATATTTTTTACAATATTTTGAATACCTCACCTCAATTTCTGCAGGTCCCATACAGTACACTTTAAATTTTTTGACTGACAAAGCCCGTAACACGTACAGCGGTAAATAGTGACTAGTATTTAAAAAAAGAACAGTGGTCATGGGATAGCTACTGCTTAAAAGAGTAGCGAATAATGAAGAATGTGTGCTTATTTGAGCACCATAAAAATATTGGTGTGTATTATACCAGATCTAACGTCCAATAGCTATACTACATAGCAAGATCTATACATCAGTTTCAGCAAGGATACTTTACCTAATCGAGAATTTTTTGATCACGAATCTCCACCGTCCTGCCTATCCCAATTTGCTGCAGAAAATAGCGGTCGTGAGAAACTACGAGAAATCCACCGGTATACTCCTGTAGAGCTTTGGCCAGTACCTCGCGACTTTCAAGATCTAGGTGATTTGTGGGCTCATCTAAAATCAAAAAATCGTTGCCTTGACTAATAATAATCGCAATGAGCAGGCGAGCTTTCTCACCTTCAGACAAAAATTTCACTTGTGAAAATACTTTTTCTTTACTAAACAAATACGTGCCCAAGATATTTCTTGCGCTCGATTCAGTCTGGATTTTTGCCAATCTCATAAAAGTCGTGAGAACCGAGTCATGCATCCCAAGCACCTCATGATCCTGAGAAAAATAGCCAATCTTCACACCAACACCAATCTCAATTTCTCCAGAAAAATATCTCTCCTGAGCAGCAATTGCTTTGAGCAGCGTCGTTTTTCCAGATCCATTACTCCCCAGCAAATGCACCCGTTCCTGACTCAAAATGAGCAGATGGGGGATTTGCAACAAATCAAAAAAACGCACATCAGTAAGTGAAAGTGCCGTCTTACCTTTATGCAGCTGATTGCCCAAGGACTGAGCAGAAAAACTACTGTAAGTCTGCGGCTTAACAACTCGTTCGCGCTCAATCTCCCGCTCAAAGCGCGTTTTCATAGCCTGCAGTTGACGCGCCACCTTCGTACTCGGATGATAAGTAAGCTGTTCCTTCTTCTTGGCAATCCAGTCCTTCATGTGTTTTTCTTTTTCTTGATACAATCGATACTCAGTGAATTGATTTTTGACCGCAAGGGCTTTCTGTTCTGTATACTCTGTGTAGTTTCCGCCATACTCCACCGTTTTGTGAGTGAAAGCGTCAATATCAATAATTTTGTTTACACATGCATCCAAAAAATATCTATCATGAGAGATGATGAGCACCTTGCCTTTAAACTTTGATACAAAATTTTCCAACCACTTAAGGCTTTGGAGATCTAGATTATTGGTGGGCTCATCTAACAAAAGTGTGGTTGGCTCTTGTAGCAAGAGAGCCGCCAAAGCAACCTTCATTTTTTGACCTCCGCTTAACTTGTGCAGTATGCTTTTTTTTGGCACATCTTTTAGACCAACTTCTGCCAGAACCCCATCAATCTTATAGGTCGGCGTATCGTGCGTTACAACAGAAAAAATGTACTCACTGATTGTCGTATTTGGTCCTGCCATAATTTTTTGTGGCAGGTAGCCAAGGATTTCGTTTGCACATATGACGCGGCCAGAATCCGAGTCTTCCTTACCCAAAATGATCTGCAAAAGGGTAGTCTTTCCCACCCCATTTGGCCCGACCA
>CAZOZK010000035.1:0-10206 GCA_964584245.1 uncultured Pseudomonadales bacterium
GCAGAGACTCCTTCAAAAGATCAAACAAAATCCACTTTTATTGATTCGTATCCCATGTTGCTCAAACTCAAGCGCACGATCGTAGCTACTCAACTTGAAGTATATTCGTATTTTTTGCCATCGGCATTTTTCTATGAATCATCAAATTTAGTTGATATAGCAAGCAATTTAGAGATTTTACAAACAGAAATTACTACTTTAACGGTTCAACAACAAAATCAAGTTTTGGCTGCGCTTGGTTCGGCTGCGGTTGTCAAAAATCCCAACGCTCTCAAGAAAACCGACCAATCAAATGAACCAGATCAGGTTTTAACACAAACCACCTATGAGCGCGTGTCCAGATTATCCGCCCAACTTGAAGAATTACTCGAAAAAGAACAAAACTCAGCACAAAAAGAAGTCCTCAAAGCATTTTCGACAGCAATTTCAAAACAACGCACCGCTCTGTTAATGTACCAACAGTTTGAGCCGCTACTCCCTATTCTACTTGGCCAAGAGGGCAAGCGAACCTACGCAGTTGTGTTCCAAAATGAGCAAGAACTAAGGGCGACAGGTGGTTTTATTCAAGCGGTGGCAATTCTTACCTTTGATAGTGGCACGTTGATAGATTCTCAGGTTTTTAGCTCGTATCAACTCGATAATCAATTAGCAGCAATTGTGGAGCCTCCTGCAGATCTCAAAGCTATGCTTGGCGAAGATAGACTCTATCTGCGTGACGGAAACTGGAATCCAGATTTTCCTACAACTGCGACTCAATTAACCTGGTTTATTGATCAAACCCTCGCTAAAAAAGTTGATGGGGTTATTGCAATCAACATTCACTCGCTTCAAGATGTTTTGGCTAGTATTGGCCCAGTTTCTCTACCTCAATACAACGAAATTATTACCGACAAAAATATTTTTGAGCGTATGGAGTTTCATTCTGAAGTTACTCTGGTTGAGACAAGCGAATCAAATGAGTATGCGGTTGTCTTATTGCGCGCATTGCTGCAAAAAATCACCAATTTACCTCAAGATTCGGTGGCCAATTTGCTTGCTGGTCTGCGCACTTCCCTCTTTGAAAAACAACTCCTCGTCCACTTTAATAAAAAATCAGAATCTGATATTGTCACTGGTCTTGGCTGGAATGGCGCTATGCTCTCCCCGACTTGTCCAACTCAACTGAGTGTTGCGCCGTGTTTAGTTGATTCACTTGCTGTGGTTGATAGCAATGTTGGCGTCAATAAAGCCAATTCTCACATCAAGCGTCAAGATAGACATACAGTGCTTTTGGGCACTGAAGCTGCTCACCACAGCCATAGTATCTCATTGCAGAATACTGCTCAATCAAATGCATGGCCAAAAGGCTCCTATCAGTCGTATTTACGGTTTTATATTCCTATTACCTCCACTTTAAAAGGAGTGCAGATAAACGGTCAAAAAATCAACGATAGCGAGCTCATCCAAGAAAATGTGCAGGGTGCTGGTGTTTTGGGATCCGGCAATGGTGGATCCACTTACAAAATAATTGGGATTCGAACTACTACCCCTATCAAGAGCGAGACCAAAATTGACTTTGAGTATTTTACACCTCTACTCCCTGATCAAATTGCCGTAACCACTGCTTCAATTGACTCAACTACAGGTACCAAAACTGCCTCTTCACAAACCCAATCAAAAGAGGTAAGTTATGTTTTATACGTTCAGAAGCAACCTGGAACTGATAGCCCGCTCACAGCCATTTCATTGAGCTATCCCCCCTCTTTAACTCCCATGGTTATTGCTCCACAAGCTGAAACTGATCTGGACAGTATTACCTACACTAACTTAGGACCAGAACACATTTTTGTAGGGGCACTGTTCAAGAAAAAATAGATGAATGTATATCAATTCGGATAAAAAGAACCTTATATCCGTCTAATTATCCCATTCCAAATTCGGGAATTTCTCCCGGGTCAGCGCGTGCTGCTGTTGTGTAGACCCCTCGAGGAAATTTTAAATTTAATTTTTGTCATGTGAAAGATTGTATCTATACTCATGCCATTTTAGCCTGGAGACTTGACCTTCTTATAAGTTTTCACGCCGAGATTTTTAAAGATTTCACGGCTTATGGTTTTATTGATGTAACTCTCATGATTCAACTCAAAATAATGTGGTATAATTTCCACCTATGACACAAGATAAACATATTTTCTCAGCATCAACACGAACATTGCTTGGCAAAAAAACCAAGCAATTACGACGAAATGGCCAGATTATTGGCAGTGTTTCTATCGCAAACAAGCCATCTTTACACATCGAGGCTTCATACAAAGATTTCACAACTTTAATTGAAAAAGCAGGGGAGAGCGGACTTTTTTACTTGTCAGTCGATGGTGGTAAACAACAACTTCCTGTACTTATTGATGATTTACAACTTGATCCAATCACCGAAGAAATTTTGCACGTTACCTTCCGACAAGTCAGTTTGACTCAAAAAGTGGAAGCAGAAATCCCAGTTGTATTTATTGGGGAAATAACTGCAAAAGAAGCTGTTTTGGTCACTGTTAAAGACACAGTCGAAATAGAAGCACTTCCAACCGATTTACCAGAGAATTTCGAAGTCGATTTGAGTGTTTTGGCCGAGATTGGTCAAAGTATCACTTTAGCAGACCTCAAGTTTGACGCATCCAAGATTCAATTAGTTCTTGCTGAAGATCAAGAAGCTGCAGACGTAACATTAGTTGTTCTCCAAGGCCAACAAGTCGAGGAAGAAGTCACAGATGAAGTCCCAGCTGAGCCAGAAATCTTGACTGCAAGTGACAAGACTGAAGAAGGTGAAGCTGCTGCTGAACCTGCTAAAGAATAATATTTCACATTTGAGATTTTATTGATTTAATCGAGAAATTCTTCGATTTGCTTTTTAGTGATTTCCTTGAGTTGGGGAATAGAGGATAGATGAGCTTTGCTGCTCGATAAAAACCAGAGAAATAAATCAAAAAATCAGGGAAAATTATTTATTTTTTGCCAATTCTACGAGTGATTGAGCGGCCTCAAATTGACCAGACCAACTAGCCAAGACAGCGGCGTTGTAGAGTAATTGCGGGCTTACAGGCTGTGTAGTGAGCCATTCTTTGTAGTCATTGTAGAGGAGTGGAAACTCATCGTGACCGATGCTGTTTTCTGAAATTGTCACAACATTTTCTTGACTAAAATCGAGTAGAGTAGCCTGGATTTCTGCTTTTTGGTCAAAACGCGCTTTTCTCTTGGCAATTGTTTCTTCTTGCTCGTTTTTATAGTCTGGAGTGTTTATCGTGTAGATATATGAACTGGTACCAATGAAAATGAGTGTGGATACAAAAGTGACCGAAATCATAAGTAGGGGATAGAGTGGACTCTTTTTGAGAATTTTCTCAAGAGAATCTTCAAAAAAAGACCAAAAAACCCGCACTAAGAACGGGAATAGCAACAAAAGCAGCTGAAATTTAAGAATCACGAGCCGAACCTGAAGCATTTTTTTATTGTACCTCAGAAGTTGGCCAAGGAGTGAGCATCAAAATTGAGTTTGTTGATTTTTTGGATGATTCTTTGTTCTCAGTATCACTTGCGTGTAGTTCTTGCCAAACAGTTTCCGTCACAAATGGCATAAATGGATGCAACAACTTGAGGAAAGTCAGCAATCCTGCGTGCAACGTATCGTAGTGGAGAAGCCCTTGTTTTGTCTGTTCAATACATTCATCACAGAACCAATGCCAAAAATCGGAATGGAGAGTTTCCGCAGCCAGACCAAAACGGAATTCCTCGAGATGTTTGGTGATTTGCGTGACTGTTTCCGCGAGTCTTTGTTCAAAGGTGGCGACTGCAACATCAATTTCAGCCTGAGTTGGCTTGGCTTTTGGCTCCTGATCTTGCTTTTGATCTGGAGATTGAGGATATTCCGGCCCAGTTTTGAGCAACATAATAAAACGAGTGGCGTTCCAAATCTTATTGGTAAAATTTCTCATTGCTTTAAAATCAGCCTCACCAATCGATTTATCTTGGCCAGCGCTGGAACGAATCACGAGCGCCATGCGCAGCGCATCAGCCCCATATTGATCGATGATCTTGAGGGGATTGATCACATTTCCTTTGCTTTTACTCATCTTTTTGCCTTGTTGATCGCGCACCAAACCATGCAAATATACGTTATTAAACGGTAATTTGCCGGTCACAAACGTGCCAACGAGCAGCATTCTCATGACCCAAAATGGCAAGATGTCGTAGCCAGTTTCCATGACTTGGGTTGGGTAAAAACGGTTGAAATCGCTTTGAGCATCGTGTGTTTTTTGATTTTGCGCATCCAGACTCTTGAGTGTCGCAAACGGCCACTGTGCGGAGCTAAACCAGGTGTCGAATGTGTCAGTTTCTTGAATAAAATTCTCTCCAGGGCTGGTTTTACTCACCACATACTCGGCTTCTTTTGGAGCCATGAGGGTTTGAATGCCTTTTGTAATGAGTTCCAGCGAATATCCTTGAGAAAGGAGGTCGGAAATAGTGCCACTTATTGGCTTTTTGCGTGGGGTTTCTTCTGGAGATGCCTCGCTGGTTTGTTGATTGGCTTGTTGAGCTGCACCATTATCCGAAGTATCAATAAACGTAATCTGCAAATTAGGATTTTTTGTCACGTCGTACCAGACAGGAATACGAATTCCCCACACGATCTGTCTTGAGATATTCCAGTCGCGCAAAGTATCCAGCCAATGGGCCAAAATTTTGTCGTGACCAGCGCCGTGGACGCGAAGTTCTTTAGTTTCTAGGGCCTTTTGAATTGGTTCAATCAGCGGTTCTACCTTCACAAAAAACTGGGCGAGTGGCAGCGGCTCGATTGGCTGTCCGGTTTTATAGTCAGTAGAAACTCTGTTCATGTAAGCGGTATCAATCTTTTCGATAGCATTTTTTGCGGTCAGGATTTCAACTACTTGTTCTCGAGCAACTTTGACTTTTAGGCCCGCAAACTCACCACCATTTGCGCTGATGCGACCTTCTGTAGTAATTGCCTCAACAATTGGCAAGTTATGACGCTTGGCAACCTCAAAATCGGCGTGGTCGTGGGCTGGTGTCAACTTCACAATACCCGTGCCAAACTCAGGATCTACGAATGAATCCGCAATAATAGTCATGGGTTTATCCGTGAGGGGATTTTTAACTTGTTTGCCAATGAGGTGTTTTGTTTTTGGATTGTCTGGATGAACTGCCAAATGCGTATCCGCAAAAATAGGTTCTGGGCGGGTAGTGGCAACAACGAGGTAATTTTTAGGATCATCTGGGTTGTTCTGTATGGCATCTATTGGCGCATCCACAAAATAATAGCGAACATAATAGAGTGGCGAGTTGCGCTCCTCGTAGGCAATTTCTAGTTCCGAGTAACTGGTTCCCGCGGATGGGCTGTAGTTTACGAGTTTGAGGTCGCGGTAGATCAGGCCCTTGTCGTGTAGAGCAATAAAGGTGGAGAGGACTTCGTCAACATAATTTGGGTCGAGCATGAAGCGGAAGCGTGACCAGTCCGCACTCGCACCAATTTTTTTCATTTGATTCACCGCTACATCAGAATTTTCTTGTACGTACTCCCAAATCATTTGGTAGAGTGTTTGGCGGTCAAAATCAAACCGAGATTTACCCAGCTTTTTGAGTTTCTTTTCAAACACAAATTGGGTTTCAATGCCGGCGTGGTCGGTGCCAGGAATCCACACAGTGTCGTCGCCTAGCATGCGGTGGTACCGAATCATAATATCTTCTAGGGCGATAAATGTAGCGTGGCCAATGTGCAACGGATCATTTGCATTTGGAGGAGGCATCATGATACAAAATGACTTTTTGCTTGATATATCAATCTTTTTTGTGCTTTTGGCTTGGTTTTTGGTCTGGGATTGGGGTTGCAATACAGCGGTATCGGGGTTGAATCCACCAACCGATTGCCAGAGATCGTAGCGATCATTTTCGTGTTGAGCTGCGTTGTATTGTTTGTCCATAGATTTAGACGGCAGGTTACCTAGACGCCAACGCGGTATTTTGCACTCCACGGGCGATAGTTCGAGTAATATTCGTCTTCCTTGATTGTACCATCTGGATAGGTAATTTTATTGACTACTCGAGATTTGATGCCGCCAACAGCCCAGTCGATCTGGATTCTTCTGCCTGGAGCCAGAGATGGATCTGGAAAAAATTGAGGGGCTGGCGCACCTGTTGCACCCCAGGTCTCATGGGTGATGATTTCGGTGGATCGTCCGTCACTGGTGCCAAAAATCTGGGTTGTCATGGTCAGTTTTTCTGTATCAATTATATTGTGAATCAAAATGTAATGAGCCGTGTCGTTGATGAATCTAAAATCGGTTTCGCCAGAGTAGACAGTAGCGTCCAAGCCTGGTTTTGCGTTTTGTTCATAGTAGCCAACGCGGTAACTGTGTTGGAGTCGGCGAGTGACGTTGAGGCCGGCGTTGAGCACTGCGCGAAAAACCGTAGTGCTGACTTGGCAAACACCACCGCCGTCGCCGAGTTCGGTTCGGCCATTCAAGATTACATAGGCTGATCGAAAGCCAGTTGCGCCGGAAATTTCGCCCAATGTTTTGTTGAATGAAAATTCCTGACCAGGAGCCACCAGTGTATTATTGATGCGTGTTGCGGTGAGGTTTACGTTGAATGCACGGTTTGGAATAGATCCAGCATACTTACTGTCACCTTGTCCGATGAGTTCTTTGATGCCAAGCGTATTGAGTTCCTCAAGTGATTTCTGTGGTGAGACAAAGGAGAGGGGGAGTGGAAAAGTAGGGGATTCGGTTGGTTGAGTTGGCTCAGTTGGCTGGCCGGCTTGGTTTGATAGGACTTGGCTTGCTGAGGATTCGATACGGCTCATTTCCTCGAGAATATGCGTTTTGATTTTGTCTTTATCAATAGTGATGCCGTTTTGAGGCGGAGTGAATTTGATGACTTTTTTGGATTCTATATCAATTTCTAGCTCTGGTTCCTGGACTGGTGTGGCGATTTCGCTTTCCCAAGTTGCCAAGAGGGTGGAGAGGAGGTCTTCGCGGATTAGGGATGATGGAGTTTCAAATGAAAGGAGTGAGATCAGGTCTTGATCATTCAACTTTTTTTCGATGACTTTGACGATGGTGTTGTTTTCGGATTGATTGGTTGGGTCGAGATAGACCGTGTGAGAAAAGGTTATAGATTTGTTGAGGTAGAGCGCGGCGCGCGAGCGCGCCGCGCCCACTTCCTCTTCACTTAAAACATATCCAGACTCTTTTATTGACGAGTACAAAGAAATACTACCTGCTTCATTTGTATGATCAGCTGCAACTGCCTGCAATACCGTCTCTTGTGCCATCGGCACATCAAAAAACTGTCCTTTTATTCCAGAAAATACTTCAATTGTGTCGGCATTTCCAGATGTCTTTAGTTTCGCTGAAGGTGTTGCAGGCTCTATATACACTGCTTGCTCGATTGGTGTTGTCACAATTTGTGAAAGTAAACTTGGATCAATTGCTAAAGGTATCGAAATTACTTTTGGAGCAAATTGCAATTGTAAGATACTAAATAGTTGACCGATGCCTGATTTTTCTCTGCCAGCTTTGAAAGCGTCATCAACTGATTTTTGGATGTCATACTGGACGCCTATGGCTCCAAAATTGCTTGTGATTTGTTTTGCTTGAATATCATTTTCAAGAATTGCCAAATCAGTCAAATCCGCCGCACTTGAAGCATCTTCTGGTGCATCAAACGTAAATGCTATTTTTTTATCCTGATCTACAGCATATTTTTCGACCAAAAGCTGTGTGGCCTCTTCTTTTGTCAGTCCTCCAAGATCAACAATAACTGTATCCTGTCCAGCCTGTATCCCAGGAAATATTTTTGTCTCGTATTCCTGAAAGAAAAACAGCAAGCCTGCAATTCCAAAGAAACAAACACCCAATCCAGTCCCGATTAACCAATTTTGTAGCGTACTCTGTGGTGAGAGATTCCAGTGTGGATATGTCATGTGATGTGGTTGGTAGTCTAGTGATGCCGAGCGTTCGAGTTGCGTACTAGTACTTTTTTACTCTATAGTTAATGTATTGATTATAGTAAACTATAGTATACGATTTTATGTCTGATATTCCACTGCCCAAACCACAAAAACCAGCAGGCAATTCATTACCTCCTCAGAATGGTGGCAGTAGTCCTGTGTTACCCCCAAATTCTCAGATTCCTCAGGGCACTCCAAGCATGCAGACTACTCAAGTTACAACGACACAAACTTCACAAACTATAACTCCGCCTCCTTCTGCAATGGTAGCTCCAAAGCCAGCAATGCCTACAACTCCATCTATGCCAGTTGCACCTGCAGTTTTGACCTCGACGCCTCCATTGGGAAGTCCAGCATCTAGTCCAGCAGGAGCCCCAAGTTCTATTCCTAGTGCATCAATACCATCTGCCCCAAGCTCAATGGCTGGATCAACACCATCCATAATGCCAGCTAAGCCTCCTTTTCCAGCTCAACCTGGCTTTCCTAAACCTGGTCAGCAGCCAAATCAGCCATTGCCACAAACAGTGCAAGCAAATCAAGCAAAACAAAATGTGTTGTCTAAACAAGCTGCCACACCTGCCAAGGCTTCTGCTTCTCCTTTATCAAAATTATCCAGTTCACCATTCAAATTTTTACCAATCGTCGGCGTGCTCTTACTTTTGCTTGTCGGAGGATTTTTTGCTTTCACCAGATTTTTTGGTGGGGGAGCTTCACAATCTGTAACTCAAAACGTAAACACTGGCGGCTCTGGAGCCGGCACCCAAGGCACCGGCACAACTCCTCCAGCTACCTCAGGACAAAATGTGACCTTAACCTACTGGGGACTCTGGGAACAGAGCGAAACCTTGCAGGCAGTATTTGATGAATTCGAGAAGCAAAATCCAGGTGTGAGTATTTCCTATGTGCCACAAACCCATGTTGATTACCGCGAGCGTCTCCAAACTGCCATTGCTTCAGGATCTGGTCCAGATATTTATCGATTCCATGCATCGTGGGTTTCTATGTTAGCTCAAGAACTCGCACCAATGCCAAGTTCAGTTATGAGTGTAAATGAATATCAAAACACCTTTTTCCCGGTAGCTGCAAAACAACTGCAGCTCAATGGGCAACTGGTTGGTATTCCCCTTATGTATGATGGATTGGGGTTATACATTAATACTGAGATGTTCCGTCAAGCTGCGCTGTCTGAGCCAACTACTTGGGCGGAGTTGAAAACTGCTGCATCAAGATTGACTATTCGCGGTAGTAATGGTGAAGTTGAACGAGCAGGTTTGGCAATTGGAAACGCCAGTAACGTCGAGCACTTCGCAGATATTATTGCTTTGTTAATGTTGCAAAACGGCGCGACCCTAGCAAATCCAAGTTCAAAAGAAGCTGCTGACGCACTGACCTTTTATACCAATTTCTACAAGACCGACAAAGTTTGGAGTGATAAATTACCAACCTCAACAGTGGCTTTTGCTCGTGGCGAAGTTGCCATGATGTTTGCACCAAGTTGGAGAGTTCACGAAATTCGCTCACTCAATCCTAATTTAACTGATTTCAAAGTTATCCCAACGCCATCTTTGGGTGGTCAAGATATTACTTGGGCAACCTACTGGGCCGAGGGTGTAAACAGCAAAAGCTCGAGCCAGAAGAGAGATGCATCATGGAAATTACTCAAGTACATGAGTTCTGCCAGTGTCATGAAACAGCTGTATAGTGAGCAATCAAAAAATCGCTTGTTCGGTCAGTTGTACTCTCGAAAGGACTTGGCTCAAGAGATGATTACTAGTTCAGATACTGTTGTTCAAAACTATGTGGCTCCATTTTTGGAGGGCGCAGACTCTGCACAAGGCGGATACTTGAGTAGTTATACGCATGATCAAGGCATTAACGATCAGCTCATTAAGTATTATGCGGATGCGGTGAACAGTATTTTGGCCGGCGGCTCTGCTGATACGGTCATGACCACTGTCACTCAAGGTACCCAACAGGTGTACAGACAGTACGGAGCGAGTACCACGGCGCAGTAATCTTTAGTTTTTGTTTGAAATGGCTGCGCGCGATTGTGTCTTTCGAATTTTATTGGATTTTCTTGCTGTGCGGTGTTGCACTGGCGTGCTATCTTCTAAGTGATGCCATCAAAGTTTCCAATGTTTAGTTTGTCTCGGTCGATTTTGCTCACTGTTGCGTATAGCGCTCAGTTTGGCCATGCGTTGAGTGCTAAA
>CAZOZK010000036.1:0-10104 GCA_964584245.1 uncultured Pseudomonadales bacterium
CACCTGCGCCCGTAGCTCAGCTGGATAGGGCATCTGTCTTCGGAACAGAGGGTCGGGGGTTCGAATGCCTCCTGGCGAACCATTGTGATTGTTTTGCCCTTACTTTCATTTACGGGCCAGTAGCTCAGTTGGTTAGAGCAGCAGCCTCTTAAGCTGCGTGTCCTGGGTTCGAGTCCCAGCTGGCTCACATTTTAAAAAAAACCAGCCACGGGCTGGATTTTTTTTAAAATGAGGTCTGCTGATTGAATCAAGCCCTTGGTTCGCGTGCAAGTGTAAAAATTTCCCGTTCTACAAAAAAATACGAGCACCTCGCAGCGCGCGGAGCGCGCGAGAAGGACCAGTTAAATAGTATTAAATAATAAATAAATTGACAAACAGCAACGCTAATACTATTGCAACACTCACAAAAAATATTATTTTCCTCTGAGCCATTTATTAAATCCAGCTATTGGATTTCGAGTTTTTTTGGATATTTTCAAACTTGGATCAATATCTTCAGGTCTTTCATAGAACCACCGTTTGCTATTTTCATTCATGTCAAGCAATGGTCCAATATACTCTTGTGCTGGATCCAAAATAAATACTTTACCTACAGAATTAGTATATCGAACCCAGGCGTGACCACCCTCGCCTTTGATAACATTTCTGTCAACTGAAACAGTACCTCCCAAAAAGCCATCTTTACATAGTCTTTCTAATAAATAAGCTGTTAATAGTGCTTGGTGTCTGCAGACTCCGCCACCATATTCACCACTATTATCATGATGAATCAAAAAAACTGATAGATATATTTTTTGATGAGGCTCAGGATATTTTTGTTGTATTTGATCTACCCAATCTGAATTATAGGGCATAACTTCCCTGACCAAACCCCACACTTCTCTAAGAATATGATTTTTAATTTCACCATACTCAGCTGCTTTTATATTAAGCCTTTCCATCAATTTTTGGTAAACATTTTTAAGTTCTGAATCTTTTTCATCATCAACTACGGCAGCTTCATGGCCAGCACTTCCTAAATAGATACCACCATTAATCTCTCGATCTCTACTAATCACAGGTCTATTTTGAAAAAATTTTTCATTCCTCATTTTTCCCTTTTCTTCATAGAAAGGGCTTTTTTTAAGTATATGTTTTTCCTCCATTTCAGTTAATCTCCAATTAACTGTTGGTTTATTTTTTCCTTTTCTCCTAAACATTCTATTAAAATTAAAAATAGAGCTTTCAATCATACAATAAGTATAATTTTTTTTAACAGAAATACCACATCAAAAAACGCACCATCTCTGGTGCGTGCTTTGGGCTGAGAACGAAGTATCCCGGTTGAGGAGATAAGACCTTCTCAGGTATGAGTACTATAACAAATAACTATAAGATAGTCAAACGGTAAAATACTGTATCAAAAGGTTTAAAAGTAGCGCATCTAAAAATTGCCTACACAAACACCAACACTACCAGCTACTCAACACCCTCTAACTCTGGTTTCACAAACTCCAATACATCAGCATTTGTCTTTTGAGTGCGGCCCAGTTCTCGATCATCAAACCTCATTTCGGCCATCCACTGATTCACCGAACTTGCCCAGCTACCTTTACTACTTGGTGTGTATTTACGCATAATTTCCTCTGGAGAAGTCAGCCCAATATCTACATAATTTGCCTTAATTTCGCGCGCAGCACGCTCAAAACCAGCCTCGTAGGTATCAAAACCAAGTGTTCCACGCTCATGAATGCCAAATCCCAAACAGTTATTGGTTCCCTCTGGAATTTTTTTACACAAATTACTTTCTTGCATCATGATGGCAGGCAACAAACGGAAATCTAAATTGTAGTTATCAGCAATCTCGACTAATTTTGCTCCATAATAGGGGTAGGGAGTAAGCGGGGAGTTATGGCGCTCCAAAAACCGAGCAACAATTACCGCACGCGAATCTTCCACCTCAATAATCGAGCTCACACCTTTGACTTCGCCTTGTGCATCAAGATTAAGCGGCAAATCGCTCAACACTGGCGCAGTGGCCTGTTCAGATTCTTCTGGAGAGGATGACTTGAAAAAAACATTCGCCGCAACCAAGCTTTGTGAATCCTCAGGCAATAGCTCCACAAAATATAATCCGGCTATACCAGTTAAAATAACGCCAACTGAGAGAAAAAACCACGCGCACGCTAAAAATATTTTTTTCATAAATGGGTCTGTAATACAGTATACCAAAGATTGTCCAACTCGACAAAACCAATAAAAAATGGTATCCTATAACTATGAAAAAGAGTATACAACTCTCAATCGCCATCGGCCTACTTTGGCTATCACTTTTTGTGATGCTTAGTACTGCTAGTGCCATGACGATTGGCCAGGTGTATGCCCAAACCGATGAAGGGCTGGTTAAAGTCAATCTAGATTCTGAAAATAACGATACTCAAAATAAACCAGAACCCGTAGTTCCAGATCATATTTCTAAATTTGGCATCCATATTTTGAATGTTCATGAACTTGATGCGGCAAATGGCATGCTTCGAGAGACGTTGCTACCAACAAATCATGATTCTCTAGAAGAATCCAAAAAGAACGAATCCTCAGCAAAAGCTGATGAAACCTGGCAGTATGTCACGGTTCCATTTACTCTGGATGATCTAGAGAAAACCTCCGAGTGGCAACAGTTTTTTGATCAATCAAAAGAGAAAAAAATTATACCTATCGTGCGTCTTATGACCAAATTTGAAAACGGCGCCTGGCAGCAACCAAACCGCAAAGAAGTTGTTGACCAGCTAACAACTTTGGCAAAGCTCAACTGGCCAACCGATAAAAAATACATCATCATTTTTAATGAGGTAAATCACGCAAAAGAGTGGGGTGGAGAGATCAACCCTGAGTCTTATGCCGATCAATTGCTGTTTGCCGCCCAATGGGCAAAAAGTGAAGGCCAAAGTTTTGTGGTCATGCCCGCAGCTATGGACTTAGCAGCGCCAAATGGCTCCCAAACTATGGAAGCGTTTACCTACCTAAACCGAATGCTTGCTCACGCCCCAGAGGTTTTTTCTCAAATTGATATCTGGAACTCACACGCATACCCAAACCCAGCATTTAGTGCACCTCCTACTGCCACCGGCCAAAACTCACTGCGCGGATATGAAAATGAGCTTAGTTTTATCAAGGAAAAAACTGGCCGTGATCTCCAAGTCATGATTACCGAGACTGGCTGGGATGTGAACAGCCGAACTGCTTCAAAACTAACCGGATACTACGATTTTGCGGTGAAAAATATCTGGTCTGATGGCCGCATCTTGGCGGTCACACCATTTATTTTGCAAGGCGATCCCGGACCTTTTAGCGGCTTTAGTTTCTTGACCAAAGAGGGCAAACCAAGTATCAGCGCCACCGCGCTGCGAAAAGCGATTAGTAATTAAGCAGTAGGGTATAATACAGATATGCAACCACACTCAATGTGCGCACTAGCTTTAGCCAACTGGGCCTGGAATTCAGGTGCAAATAATAACTGGGAAAAACCATTACAAAATTGTACTGCAAGTGTCACCTTTAAAAATAGAAATGATGAGACAATAACTAAGTATTATAAGCTTAAATATATCGATATTAAAAAAGATAATCTCCAGGCAATGATCGTTGATCATAATGGAGCTAGCTGTACAGTCACCGCGGAAGAATCAAACTTCAAAGTAGTTCTTAAACATAGCGTGCAACATGCAAGCGGGCTACGTGAAGAAATAATGTTATATACAACTAGTATTAGTGGCTTACATTACAATAGTTTAAAATACAGAGGTTTTCGAGGTGGCGTAAATCGCAATAACCTTGCTAAACTAGACTTAAGCTGTGACATTGTTTTAAAAAACGGTAGCATTAGTACAGTAGCTTACTCATTAGAATTAGATGGTCTCCCAAAATAATTTTTGTGCCACGGGTGGGAGTCGAACCCACATGCTGTTAAGCACACGATTCTAAGTCGTGCTTGTCTACCAATTTCAACACCGTGGCGCGCAGACTGCGTATAGCCAAATAGCTATCACATATTGTATACCATGTTGGCTTACAGGTAAGATACAACAGCATGCAAGAAACCCACCCTTTCCAACCAGCACCCAATTCACAAGTCATAAACCAGCAACCTCAACCGACTCAACCCTTTACACCGCTCGCACACTCTGGAGAGGAAAATTCCTTGGTAGACCTTGAAGCAAAAGGCTCAAAAATATTTGTGTGGATAAAAAGAATCTTGAGTATTGCCCTCATCGCACAAGGACTGTTCCACATATATGAATCACTTTACTTTATTTTTGCAGAAGCACCTCTACTCAGCGAGCACCTCTCACGTGGAATGATTTCAAGAGATGAAATTATTGCGCTTACCGTTCAAGCTGCTATCCAACTTGTTACTGCAAGTGTTAACTTTTTCTTAGCACATCATCTTACCAAAAATAGTGAAGAAACTGCAGAATATGTTGATATTTTCTTGGGACTAGCTCTACTTATTGCAAATGCTTTTATTATTGATTTTTTCCGCCAAATTGATGCAGACATTTTTGTTTCAAGTGTATTTAACTCAATTCTGATGTATGGTATGGTACTGCCACAAAGGCTCATAGAATTGCTTCCATAACCAGTATGTTTTTTCTTTCATTGACCAAACCCAGGAAAAAAACTATCCAAACCCCTAAACCGCAACTCAAACAAATCGGGGAGATTTCGTACATTCATAAAATAAACGCAAAATCGCGCTCGTACAAGCTCAAGGTAGATGAAAAGGGTCAATTAATCGTTGTTTCACCACCACGATTTAACCAGCAACAACTAGAAACATTCATTCTTGCCAATCAAGGGTGGATTCAAATCCATCGAGCCAAAATAACCTCAAAAAAAAATCATTTGGAGACCGACGAATCAATCATGGTTTTGGGCAAACTGTATCACAAAAAAATCATAGTAAACCCCGATGTAGCAAGTTTTATTTCTCTGGAAAATGACGAACTGCATATTACCGTACCCGAGCAGACTCCCGCCAAAATACAAAAAATTATTCAGCGCTTTTTGGAGCAAACAGCAGAACAGTATATCGCTGCGAGAGTCGATCAATTAGCAAAAAAAATGGATACAACCTTTACAAAACTTCGCTACGGCGAGCACAAAACCCAGTGGGGAAGTTGCCATAGAAACGGGACACTGACTTTTAATTGGCGACTGATCCACGCGCCACGAAAAGTGATTGATTACGTGATTATTCATGAGTTAGCTCACAGAACGCACCATGACCATTCACATCGATTTTGGAACCTAGTTGCTACGTTTGACGAAGATTTTCAAGCGCATCGAAATTGGCTGACGAGATACGGGGTCAGCGCAGGATAGTTTTTTTGCGCAGATTTTTGCTTAGTACACAATCAGGAAACTTATTCCTTGCCCAAGCGCATTGCAAAATATCCTTGCACAACACTAAATAACACACCGAGTGCCAGGACCACCATCCACGATGACAAACCGAGGCCGAGCGTTACTGGGAATCGAGAAATCACCCATAATCCCAAGGTGTTTATGCCGATAAAAAGTAGCATCCAGGTTGTAGTACCGAATTTTTTCTTGAGTAAATCCTGCAGTAGTTCTACAAATGGAATTGCGCCAACACAGAATAACGTAAGCACCAACATGCTGTACAACACAGCCATGAATGGGCTAATCAAATTTGTGCCTAAAACCACGTTTGCCGGGAAAAATGAGCGAACGATAAACAACACGATAGCTTGAACTAAGAACCACACCCAAAATAATTTGGTCAGCTGCATAAACGTCATATGAGAAGCCAAGGCGCTACCGCCGTTAGCTGATCCACTTCGCTTTTTTGCGCTTTCACTCATTTTTGCGACAAAATCTGCCTTGGAATTAGCAGTTTGCTTTGAGGCCGTACTCAATTTTTTTGAGACAGTCGACTTTACTTTTTTACTTGATTTGGTTGGTTGTTTGGTTTTTTTCATTACTCGATTAGCATACCATATTTTTGAGTGGCTTTTTTGGGCGGGATTTTGCGTCTAGTTCAAGGACTTCTTTTGCCAACTTGCCAAAAATGGCTAAAGCATGAATACTATGCTCATGATCATCATACATGGCGACAATCAATTTGAGTCACGCCACCAGCTGGGAACAGTCATCACGCAGTACAAACAAGATGGCTATAGTATCACTCGTCTTGAGGCAACAAAGATGACGCTGGCAGCACTAGATGATGCATTTGGGACTACCTCACTTTTCGCCCAACCAGAATTGATTATTATTGAAGGAGTTCATAGCTTACCCACGTCTCAAAAGAAAAAAGAAATCTTGCAAAAAATAGTGGCGTTCGCAAAGCAAGCACGCAGCGAATCCGAACAATCTGAATCCAGCAAAACCTGCGTACTGTGGGAAAGCCGAACGCTCACCAAACCTATGCTCAAAGCATTTATTGAACAGGGCGCGATTGTAAAAGAGTACCCAATTAGCCAAACGCTGTTTCGTTGGTTGGACTCGCTCTCAACCGAGCAAAACACTAAAAAAATGCAATTAACATTACTTGCATCAACCTTACAACAGGAAAATGAGTTTATTATTTTCACCATGTTGTGTCGACAAATTCGCCTGCTTCTCGAAGTAAAAACTGGTGGAATGCCAAAAGTAGCACCTTTCATCTTGACTAAATTGCAAAAACAAGCCAGAGTATTTACAGAGGCACAATTGCTAGCCGCACATAAAAAACTGTATACTCTTGATCTGCAGATGAAATCAAGCAAAGGCTATTTAAGCGTACCAGCCCAGCTTGATTTATTTGTCCTAGCATTGTAAAGTAAGGTAGATTGGCATATAATCATACTTTGTCATATAATTTAAGCCCAGTGCAAATCGGGTGAAAACCTAGATTTAAAAATAAACTAACAAGTATCTGAAAGGAACTATGCAAGTTGACTCATCAATCTTTAAGGCGTACGACATCCGAGGAATTGCTGGAACCCAGCTCAATGCTGATTTGGCAAAAGCAGTGGGAAAAGGTTTTGTAAAATTACTCCAACCAAAAAAAGTGGTTGTTGGGCGCGATGCACGTATTTCTAGTCCAGAATACAAAGAAGCGTTAGTTGCTGGTCTGCTCGAAGTCGGAGTTGATGTTGTCGATATAGGCATGGTTTCTACCGACATGTACTACTATGCATGTGCAACTAAACAGCTCCCAGGCATTATGATTACCGCCAGTCACAATCCAAAAGAGTACAACGGTTTCAAAATGGTTCGCCAAATTCCATATTTGCTCTCAGGTGATGATGGAATTCAAGATATTCGAGCCTTCATCGAAAATGATGATCTTCCAACCCCAGCCGCCACACCAGGCACTGTCGAAACCTGGAATGTCATGGACGGGTTTATCCAAAAAATGCTCTCACTTGTAGACGTTCCAGCTCTCAAACCAATGAAAGTCTTAATTGATACTGCAAACGGTATGGTTGGACCTTCTATTATTGAGTTGTTCAAGCACATTCCACAAATTCAAGTCACCCCAATGTACTTTGAGCCAGATGGGAACTTCCCAAATCATGGGGGAGATCCACTGCAAGAAGAGAACCGTCGTGAGCTCCAAGAAAGAGTTGCAGCTGAAGGCTACGATCTTGGATTTGCTTTTGATCCAGATGGTGACCGCTTCTTTTGTATAGATAGTACCGGCAGATTTGTCTCAGGGGACTACATGACTGCGCTTTTAGCACAGTTCTTCCTTAAGAAACAAGCAGGGGCAACTATTGTGTACGACATTCGCGCCTCACATGCAGTTCCAGATTTAGTTGAAGCTGCAGGCGGAAAAGCTCTCTACAATCGAGTTGGTCATGCATTTATCAAAAAAAGAATGACCGATGAACATGCCATTTTTGGTGGCGAAGTCACTGGTCATTATTACTTTGAGGATTTCTTCTTCTGTGATTCTGGCATTGCACCAATGCTCTATGTTATGGAAATGCTTGCACATGCTGACAAAAAGTTTAATCAAATTATTGATGAACTGGAACAAAAATACTTTATCTCTGGAGAGATCAATACTAAAGGTGTTGATAGTTTAGCTACCCTCAAAAAAATTGAAGATACCTACGGCCCAGGCGCTCAAGAAGTGCTGCATGTAGATGGCGTCAGTATCATTTATCCAGATTGGCACTGTAATGTGCGCGCATCTAACACAGAACCCTTGGTTCGTTTGAATGTAGAAGCAACCACACGCGAACTTATGGAACAGAAACGAGATGAACTGCTCGGATTGATTCGAGGATAATTGAGTGGGTAGAGTAGAGAGAACTCATTGCAAAAGCTAGTTTGGAAAATCCAAGCTATAATAGGAAACTATGTCAAAACCACCAGTCATTGTTTTAGCTGCCGGCGAAAGTAAACGCATGTTCCCATTGCACACGCTTGGGCACAAAAGTATGTTTCCAATTTGCGGAGAATCACTCCTTTCAAGGACCCTCACTAATCTTGGCCAAGCTGGATACAAAAAAATCTATCTTGTTATAGAGAAGGGATCATCAGAAAACAGCCAGCTACTCAGTTGGGTAGAGTCTGTTGATATAAATGATCTAGACATTACACTCATCACACAAGAAAATGCGCTTGGAATGGGAAATGCCCTGCTCAGTGCAAAAAAACAGGCTCCAGAGCTTTCTAAGGCTGAAACGTTTGCAGTAGTTGGCCCATACACCTTGCAAGCCGCCCAAATTTTGGATAGATTGCAAAAAACTGGCACACAGCACTCAGTTTTGGTTACAGAAACCGACGAACCCTGGAACTACGGCATTGTTGAGGTAAAAGATGACAAGGCAGTTTCTATTGTAGAAAAACCGGCCAAAGGCACAGAACCTTCAAACTTAAAAATTCAGCTAACCTACTTGCTCGGCGCTTCGTTCTGGCAAGTTTTGGAATCCACACAAGAAACCCAGTGGAGTTTTGAAGTTGCCCTCAACACACTCATGGCACAGGAGGCTGTAGGCACCGTGCAAATTGATGAAGCTCTTCCAACACTCAAGTACTCATGGAATTTGTTTGCTTTCCTCAAACTGATTTTGCATGCACAGCCAAAAACCCAGATTCATCCAAAGGCGAACATTGCTCAAACAGTTGTCATTGATGATTCAAAAGGTGCTGTTGTAATTGAAGAAGGCGCGACTGTGTCCGATTTTGTAAAAATTGGTGGCCCAGTTTACATCGGAAAAAATGCATTTATTGGGGATTATAGTTTGGTCCGCGAAAGCTCAATCGAAGAAAACGCCACTGTTGGCGCAAAAACCGAAGTCGCGAGATCTTTGCTCATGTCAGGATCATCGATTCACTATGGATACATTGCCGACTCAATCTTGGCCACCAAAGCAAAAATTGGTGCCGGTTTGATCACTGCAAACAAACGCTTAGATCGAAACACTATCTCAACGTTGGTTTGGGACAAAATGGTCCAAACCAATATCAACAACTTTGGCACCATTATTGGCGAAAACTCAAAGGTTGGCATTGGCGTCGGCATCATGCCCGGCATTCTTATCGCCGCGGATTCTCAGGTATTGCCTGGTGAAATAGTAACAAAAAACATCATGTAACTTTTAGAAAGTACAGCATGCACACACACGCACAAAACACACCGTTTCTCGATTCAGTTGACCAGATGAAGCAGATTGATATTCACAACGCGCTTGGTTCTATCGAGCAACTTACGCAGCAAATTCAAGAAGTCTGGGAACTGGGAAAAGATATAGTTGTTCCAAAAGAATATGCAAACCCGCATCATATTGTGGTGTGCGGCATGGGTGGATCAATTTTGGGGACTGACGTCATTAAATCGCTCTATTCTGATACGCTTCCTAGCCCAATCACCATTGTTCCAGACTACAAACTGCCAGCATTTGTAAACGAAAACTCGCTCGTGATCGCTGCCAGTTACTCAGGCACCACCGAAGAAACCTGGACCGCACTGCAAGAAGCCCACAAGCGTGGCGCAAAAATTGCCGGCGTTACATCAGGTGGAACAATTGGTGAATTTTTGACCAAAAACAACTTGCCTCGATTGCTTTTTTCCACAAAACACAACCCGTGTGGCATCGCCAAAAT
>CAZOZK010000037.1:0-10062 GCA_964584245.1 uncultured Pseudomonadales bacterium
GCACTTGAATCCTCGATATCTCAATTCCCCTGCCCACACGCCTGGGCATCGCCAACTGTGAGGCCACCACCAACGACTGCACCTCGGCAAGCAATGGTCGTGTCCCCTCCATCACGCACACCGTTATTGATCCGGGCACATCCGAATTTGACTGCTCCAAAAACAATGCCGATGGATTTGTGACTTCCTCCAAACCGTACTCAGAATGCTGAAAAACACCGACCTCATCGGTAGCACCGAATCGATTCTTGATGGCGCGAATCAATCGAAGCGAGCCAATTCGCTCCCCTGACACCTCCAACACACAATCCACAATATGCTCCAACACTTTTGGCCCAGCAATCGTTCCCTCTTTGGTAACGTGTCCAACCAGAAAAATCGGGATATTATTGGCTTTTGCAATCTGTGTCAACCTGTCCGCAGACTCTCGCAACTGGCCAATACTGCCCGCTACACCGGTCAAATCTGTCGTGGTCAGAGTCTGAATACTATCCACAATAACCAACTGCGGTTTGGTGTCGTGTATTGCTGCGCAAATGCTATCCACGTTTGTGCTGGTCAAAAAAGTCAGCGCCTCACCCAAAACTTTTTGCGAATATAAACCCGAATTGCTTTTAGAAGTAATGTGTTCATTATTTAAATATCGATTGATTCTAAGGCTAATTTGACTCGGACTTTCTTCTCCAGAAACATATAGGATACTTTTGGGTTTTTCTGATTTTTTGACACTACTCTGCGTAGTTTTAGCTGAGGCCGCATTTGCCACGATCCGCTCAATCACAACCTGCGTGAGCAAGGTGGATTTCCCGATACCCGGTTCTCCACCAATCAAAACCACGGCGCCAGGAACGAGCCCACCACCCAACACTCTATCCAATTCTTCAAAACATGTGCTGATTCGAGAATCTTCCAAGGTTGAATGTTTGATGTCACTAAATTGTTGCAAAAATGGCTGATAGCTACCAGATATGTCTGCGCCCAAAGCCCCTATTTTCGTCCTTTTGCCACCGGCTCCCGTCATTGCCAAGGGCTTTACCTCTTCAACAAGTGAGTTCCACTCACCACACTGCTCACACTGACCCTGCCATTTGGCATAGCGAGCCTCACAATTTTGACACACGAAATCAGTCAACGACTTTGCCATATGGCACAGTTATAGCAGAAAATAGCTACAATGTGGTGACAGGGTTAGGCAGCACGTTTTGTATGATCAGGAGCCACACCTACCTTAACTATAGTAACACTACGATCTTCATTAATATTCACTTCATAGATTGGTTTATTTTTACTTGAACCCAATAAACCAAGAGTTGCATTTGTATGTTCACCAATAATTACTTTCAATACCTCAAGATCAATATCTTGACCTTTTCCTTTTGCATACTCAACAAATTTTGCTAAATAATCAAAATATCTTTTTTGGTCATAAACAAAATATTGTTCACCACTACCATTCATATCTGAATGACTGACTGTATAGTTATCACTGTTAACAACAAAGATTGCCTTTTCTGCGTGATCGCCAGGCAATTCAATATATGTTAAGCCCGACTCAGGTACTTTTTGTTCTGCACGAACTAAATCTAATAATTCTTTTACAGAATTTCCGTCAATACCATACTGTTTTGCATTCTTAATTGCTGCATTGCAATGTCCGCACCCGACATGATTACCATCGTGAACTTCATGGGAATGATGATCACCTTTAAGTTCATCTTCAACATGCTTATCACTATGCCAAGTAAAACTACCACCTATTGATTTAAGATAGCCATTTACCAAATCAAAGGCTCCTTTTGGAGAGAGGCCTATTCGTGCGTCAAGAAGTGCCATAGGCAATCCAAGGTCTCCGCCTGGCACAGCATTTTTATTATTTTCGATGTCTTCAGGCAAATGTCTACCATCAACACAAACATTACCTTTTGCATCACCTTCTAAAAGAATAAGATTCCTCTCAACAAATTCTTGTGCTTCTTTGGTTGCCTGTGCTTCTTCTTGCATACGTTTTTCTTCCACTTTTGCCTTATTGTTAATTATTTGTGCTTCCATTTGAATTTTTTGCATTTGCTCACTGTGTTCGACTCTTCCTTCAATTTTTTCTGTATTTCCCATATCTCCCTTTCAATTCCACACTATTATTTATTTCAAATACTTTTTACGCACCAAATATGTAATCTGGTGACATCAACTATTATAATCACCAAACCTAAACACACAAGAGGAAATTAGGGCTAAAAGAACAATTAAAATAATCCTAAATAATCACAAAAAAAACAACTAAAACCCAACAAGTATTTCCAAAAAAAATATTACGCAACCGCGTAGCCAAATTTGACGAGCAGGTCTCGGGTCTTCTGGGCAAATTCCTCGCCCAACACGCCGCCCGACTGTACGCTAAAGCGCAGTTCGTCTTCACTATTTCCCAAAGATTTGTAGTGAGCTACTTGAGTTTCCAAAATGGATTTGGCAAGCGATTCATCCACCAACGTAATCCACTCAGCAGAAATCAAATATTGACCTAAGTGATAGGTTTGCTCTCCACCGTCGAGTGTAAAAGTAATTGTGGTACCAATGTGAATGCCTTTTGGGCGAACCATGTGGCCTTTAACTTCAAATTCAAGTTCTTGAGGATCCGCAAATGGCAGACTTCCTGCGTACTGGAGGCCTTCTTTATCGGCCAAAACCGCAATGTGCTGCTGCATACTGGCGTTGGTTTGCTCCCAAGTTGATAACTCGAGTTTTTCTTTGACCCAAGCGTTTTCCTCGCTCGCAACTACGGCAATTTCGCCGCCAAACAGTTTTTTATAAGCAGCAACAATTTCTGAAAATCCAGCAAGTTCGAATCCGGCCCCAACCACACCTAAACGAATACCCTCATTAATTTGAACACCTTCATCACCACAGGTAATTACGTATTTCATATAGACCATTATATCACAAATTAGGTCAAATATGCGCTTGAATCGGACTATTTTGGGGATGCTGAAACAAGTTGACTTGTAGTTTTCTCACTATAAGTACTAACTAAATTATGCTTTTACTCGTCTTTGCTTTGCATCAACAAACAACTTATCAATAATGAATTTATGTTGTCGATCTTTGTGTTTTAGTTTCGTTTTCGGATTATTCCAAACTATTCTATCGAGTAAATTCAGTGATTGATCTTTAAATATAGTATATAAGTTTTTATTCTTGGGAATTGAAAGACGTAAAGTAATAGTATAAAAAGCATTTTTCAGAGCATCTAAATCTCTTACTTGTTCAACCGAATCAAAAATATCTTGAATATCTTTCATATTTTTGCGTTCTTCCATTTCATTTGGGGACAAACTTGAAAGAGCGTATGGATCAATGTCTAAAATTTTTTTTTGCAAAGCAGTTGCTTGTTCCTTAAATTGAGCAAGGAGATTTGCATTCTTTGGGTCAGACAAGATAGTACCAACATCTGCTAATGCTTTCTTCAAAACTACAATATTTTCTTCATTTTTAACTGAATTAAATATTTTTTCTAACTCATCTGATGAAAATGAATTTGGATCTAAGTCTAAAATTCTATTAGCTAGTTCTCTAATATTATCTGTAAAATATTTAAAATACTCAACGTTTTCTGACTTAGAAAAAATACTCCTAATTTTATCTAAGCTTTCTTTTAAACGTATAACGTCTTGACTATATTCTACATCCTTAAAAATATCTAAAACCTCATTACAAACGGGATTATGTTTAAGGTGTTCTGGAATGCCGGCGGAATCTATTAATTTATTTAGTACTTCTTCCTGGATTGTCCATGAGGACGCGCTGGCTGCTTCTGGAGCTGATTGTTTATCTTGCATTTTTGTTGTTATTAATTTGATTGATACTATAGTTGTACATACATAGTATCACCACTCAAAAGAAAACTAAACTAGCATGCTATTTAGTTGACAATAAAAAACCATTACCCCGACCAACGGTCGCAGATTTTAATGAAGATACACCTTAGAAATCTTTACTTGCCACTCTCTTCACCCTGACCCTGGGTCATTTGCTGGATGGTGCTTAAGTAGTTTTGCATTTCTTGCTCAACTTGTTGCCAGTTGCCGTCAGCTTCGCGGATTGCGTTGAACACGAGGTTCATATCAATCAAAAGCTGATCATCGGTCACAATCATTCGTTGTTTTGCCATAGATTCCTTCTGCAGATGTGCTCTGCTAGTTAATGTAGCTGTATCGTAAATCGTTAATCGATTTTTGTATGCGCTTTATTTGTAGCCAAGTGGTACCTGGGTAGATACTGGACTCAAGCTCATGCGTCGTTGTTCTGGTTCGACACTTTCGACTGTTACGGTAACTTTATCACCTCGGGTGAAGTTTTCGTCGCCGACCAATTTACTTGCGTGAATCAAACCATCGACTCCAGCCTCAACATTAACAAAAATGCCGAAACTTTCAACTCGAGAAACAGTGCCTGCAAAGGTTGTTCCAACTGGATATTTCTCTGCGATACCAACCCATGGATCCATAGAAAGTTGTTTGAGTGAGAGGTTGAGTTTGCCGTTGGCTTCATCAATTCCCAAAACTTTAACTTTGATTCTATCTCCAACTTTGTGGTAATCGCGTGGATCCTGCACTTTTTCCCAAGAAATCTCAGAAATGTGGATAAGACCTTCGACATGTCCAATTGAATCTGGTTTAGCTGCACTGTCTGTTGATTCAGCTTCTTTTTCAATAACTTCTCCTTCGGCAGCTGCTTTTGCAACTACTTTAGATGCGTTAACTGGAACTTCAACAGTTACAAACAATCCAAATGGCATTGCGCCAGAGACGACACCTTCGTAGGTTGCGCCTTCTAAGACGTGCTCGAGTGCTTGATCTCGCAAATCCAACTCATCCGCCTCAGACACGTGACGCTCTGAGAAAATCAAACGGTTGGTAAGCGCATCGACCTCAATTGGTTTGACCTGAATGGTTGCGCCTTTGAGTGCTTTGATGTTTCCAATATGCTCTTTGCCAAATTGGCTTGATGGGACAAACCCACGCATGCCTTCAACAACAACGATAAGACCGCCTTTGTTGACTTCAATTCCTTTTGCTTCGAGAATAGTATCGTTTTTGAGGGCTTCCTCAAATACATCCCACTTTGCATCGAGTGCTGCTTGTTTGAGAGAAAGTAAAATCTGGCCACGCTCGGTGACTGCAGATAAGACAATTGCTTCAATTTCATCGCCTTCTTTAAGATCTTGGATGAAATCCATAGCAAGTTCGTACTCTTTGTCGGCGATAACACCTTCAGTTTTGGCTCCTATGTCGATAACAAGCATTTTTTTAGCTTTTTGCTTGATTCGACCTTTGATTGACTGGCCTTTTTGGGGAACAATGATAGTGGTTTTGGTCTGTGCCAATAACTCTTCCATTGTTTTTGGTTTGGCAGATGATTTTGCAGTTGATTCAGCAGCTGGTTTTGCAGCTTTTTCCTCAACTTTAGCCACCTCTGGAGTTGCGGGTGCAACTGCCTCTGGTGCTGTCTTTTCTTCTACTTTTACTGGCTTGTCTGATTTTGTAGCCATACTTTGTGTATCTCCTTTCAAAGTGATAGGAGCAAGTATATCACACTTGAGTAATATCTGCAGAAGTGATACAAATAAGTATGCTTCATTCTCTGGAATCTGCTCAAGTTCAAAAAGCGATTGCCGGGAAAGTAGTCTTAGTTCGCACCGATTTCAATGTTCCACTCAAGAATGGTAAATTACAGACGAAGGTTGGGGATGTTACGCGCATCGAGGCCGCGATTCCCACTTTGAAATTATTGCTGCGGCTTGGCTGCACAATTGGGATTGTGACACATCTGGGCAGACCGGTTGGAACGCCAAAAGGGAAGCCAGATTCTGAGTTCAGTGTACAGCCGCTTGTACCTATTTTAGAGAAATTGCTCGATCACACCGTGACCTTTTGCCCAGAAACCATTGGTGAAACAGCCCAAAAAGCCATGGCGCTCGCACACAAAAGTCCAAAATCCGCAAAAAATAAAGTTGTTTTGCTCGAAAATGTGCGGTTTTATAGTCAAGAAGAAGAAAATGATGAGGAATTTGCCAAGGAATTGGCAGAGCTCGCAGATGTGTACGTTAACGAAGCGTTTTCTGCTTCGCACAGAGCCCATGCATCTATAGTTGGAGTTACCAAATTCATGCCTTCGTACGCCGGGTTGGCTCTTACTAAAGAAGTTGCGACCTGGACAAAAATCATGAAGAATCCCAAACGACCATTCGTGATGATTATTGGAGGCGCAAAGATTTCCGACAAGGTCGGCGCGGTGCAACACTTGGCTGAAATTGCTGATGCTGTTTTGGTTGGCGGAGGCACGGCAAACAATTTTCTCAAAGCTGAGGGGTTTGAAATTTATCAGTCATATTTGGAAGAGAAAAAATCCACAGTAAATTATGTCAAAATTGCAGAACACATGCTCGAAACTACTCGAGCTGATAAGCATATTATAGATGGATTTATCCCGTTGCCAAAAATTATTATGCCTATTGATGTGGTGGCAGCACCGTCTATGGATAGTACTCAGACAGAAGTGATTGAGCTCACCAGCAGTGAGTCAATTTCAAAACGTAGCGATATCATGTTTTTGGATATTGGGCCGAAAACGGCTAAGCTGTTTAGTGAAATTGTGGCGCAGGCTGGCACGATTTTTTGGAATGGCCCGCTGGGCGTTTTTGAAAAAGAAGCGTTTGCGGCCGGCACGCGCAAGGTTGCAAAAGCGATTGGTGCTAGTAGCGGGTTTTCGGTGGTGGGTGGCGGCGACACCGTCGCCGCCATAGACTCATTCGGCCTCACCGATTCATTCGACTATATTTCCGTAGCCGGCGGCGCATCCCTCGAAATGCTTTCTGGCAAAACCTTGCCAGGTATAGCTCCCCTACTCACCTCTACTCAAGACTGAGCAATGAGTTTATAATAAAAAGTATGAAATCCAGACTAACCATTACCCTTTCTGAAGACGTACTTAAAAAAGTTGATTTTTTGATCGACAAAAAAACCATCCGCAATCGATCCCATGCCATTGAACATCTCATCGAACAAAGTCTCCAAACCACGGTGCGCACCGCCATCATTTTGGCCGGTGGCCCAGAGAAGAATCCATATAGTCCGCTCACCATTATTGGCACCAAACCGCTGATTGTCTACACGGTTGAGCTGCTCAAAAAATATGGAGTTGGCACTATTCACATTGCTATCAATGATCAAGGTTTGGAGCTCAAAAAATTACTTGGCAATGGCCACGAGTTTGGCTTGTCTATCATTTTTCATCATGAAAAATCCCCACTGGGCACAGCGGGGGCTATCAAAACTATTGCGAGTTCGTTTAAAAATGAAGAGTTTTTTGTGGTAGCTGGTGATGTCCTCACCAATATTAATCTGGCTGAATTGGCCCAGTTCCACAGCGATAACAACGCACTTGCCACCATGGCTGTCAAACCGCGCACCGCGCAAAAAAATTATGACAACGTGTTTGTGCAGGGCCACACTGTGGTTGATTTTAAAGCCAGTGAAAAGCATGAAATTGTCGGCATCGTCAACGCCGGCGTCTATTTATTCAGTAGTGAAGTTGTGTCCCAAATCCCTACAACTGTTCCCGCTATGCTCGAGAAGGACGTTTTCCCCGCTCTGAGCAAAAGCCGCCGCCTCACCGCCTTTTCATTTCAGGGCGTTTGGTTCGACATCAGTAGCGATGCAAACTACAAGCAGGCTGTTGGAAGATTGTAGCTTCAAATGGTTTTTAGGATTTTGAATTATCTCCCAAAGGATATAGAAAACTTGATCCACAAATTGATCAGGGTAAATTTCACTATTTTCTGGTTGAAGTATGTAATTTAGCGATGCGAAAATATCTTTCGCTGGTACTTTAGTAATTGAACGATCAGTATGCTCGTGATTTACTGCTGCAGCAGGTTTATTTTGCACCGTTTCCCACAGTCCTAAAACAGTATCTACATTATCAGCATCACCCTTTCTCATCTTTTCAATTTCTAGTATGAAAGTAGTTATTTCTAAATGTGGAACTACTACCCACAATCCTTCGCCAACTTTATTTGGTTTTTCTTGTAGTAATGTCCTATATTTTTCACGATCTACCATTAAAACTTTCACCATTTTCACCTCCAATCAAATTGGACTACTTAATTTGAGATTCAGTATCAATAACTTCCAGCTAATCCATTTGGATCTTTTTGCGCATCTAGCATATCTGAAAGTGTCTTAGTACTATATGGGACAGATTCTTTTGCAAGATTTCTTTCTTGAGCAATTTGAAAGATTGGATCACCAAAGCCAGGTACTGAAATAACTTGGCGGTAAATTAATTCAATCCAATACAAATCCACAGACGCCTCAATGATATTCATATCCCCATTTTCTTCAAAAATTTTAGTAGCTTCTATTGCTTCTGGGTGATAACGAACCTCCACATTCGAAAACTGAGAGTCATTCATAAGCACAAACAACAATTCAATTAGATTTCGATCATCAATTATGACTCTATCTTGTTCTTGTACTGCTGCCATACATTCCTTTCATACACTCATAAGAAGTATGATTCTTTCATACTTTTTTTGTTTGTGCAAGAAATAAAATGGATCAATTCAAAGCGAAAATAAAACAAAGAAATACTTGTGCTAGAATCAGGATTAATGAAAATTAATAAAATATGGCCACTGCACGTCCTATCAATTGTATCCGCTACGGCAACTATTTTCCCAAGCATAAATAGTTTGAGTCAAAATAATATAACGTTATTTTTAATTGAAATAGTACTTTTTGCATTTGCCGCATCACCCCTTGGATTTATTTCCGTTTTAACATTTTTCTTAGCCATTTTTCTAAATAGGAGAAATAAGAAAAAAATGTCAGTCCTCTTTGTAATAAATTTACTTTTTATGGTACTATTTTTGGTGGGTTTTATTACTATCACGCCAATCATATGGTTATTTATTAATTATCCAAAATACTAGTGAAGAACACAGGTTAAATAAAAAACAAAAAACACCTGTGCTAAAATGAACTCAATGTCACGACCAGACCCAAAAACACAAATGAACCAATTAATCTCAGGATATAAACTCCAGAGTGAACTCAATGATGGCGAGAAACTCCAAGACCTCGTCTTAGATAGTCCAGATGGGAAGCTGTATTATCAAGCAGAAGCACATGATCTAAACCAAGATCCAAATAATATTTGTGATCTGTGGCAAACCGGAAATCAAGATCTTACCGTTCGAATCCGCAGAAATGATGGTCGAGTCGACAGCCTTGTGTATATCGCTGAATAATCTCCAAAGCCGAGTATTTTCCAAAAAAAGATCAAAATAATAGAAAAAAGGGTGTAGTTCCAGTTGCTCCACAAAAACAGGTACAAAAAAAATCCTGTGTTCTGGCCTCGACCTATTGTCCCACTTCGTTGCCAAAGCAGTATCGTTAGCGCTGCAGCGTTTCAAGACTCTGTTCGGGATGGAAAGAGTTGGTTCCACCGCGCTCTAGAGACCAGAACACAAGATTTTTTTACGTTAAAATACACCTACCGTTTTGTATATCCTACCAACTATCGTACGAATACGATACCAGGTAAAACATACTACAATAGTGTGTTTTTAATCTGTTTAAAGAGCATATGCTCCCTAAAAAGTGAAGAGTTTTTGTCATTGAGTGTTGGTTTGATGTAAACATCTGCCAACTTCGATCATGCGATCGGATGCGTCTACTACGTCGAAATTACATTATAAATATGTTCAATTGACTATTAGTACAGCTTTGCTTAATCTGTCACCAGACTTACACATGCTGCCTATCAAGGTTGTAGTCTCCAACCAGTCTATAGAGATACTTCATCTTGGAATGGGCTTCCCGCTTAGATGCTTTCAGCGGTTATCCCTTAAAAATATAGCTACCCTGCAATGCGCTTGACAGCAACAACAGGAACACCAGGGATTTTCTCACTCCGGTCCTCTCGTACTAAGAGCAAAATTCCTCAAGTATCTAACGCTCGTGGCGGATAGAGGCCGACCTGTCTCACGACGGTCTGAACCCA
>CAZOZK010000038.1:0-9945 GCA_964584245.1 uncultured Pseudomonadales bacterium
TTTGTGGTCTACTACGACTACTACCAGCCAGAGGCGTACATTCCATCTTCAGATACCTATATTGAAAAAGACTCCAGCATCAACGATGAAATTGATAAACTACGCTTAGCATCCACCACAAACTTGCTGACCCGACCCGACGTGATCGTGGTGGCATCGGTGTCATGTATTTATAACTTGGGTTCGCCAGTAGAATACGCCAAGTATGTTTTGCGACTCATTGAAGGTGAAATTATCTCCCGCGAAACGGTTTTGCTGCAGCTGGCCAACCTCCAATATGAACGATCTGAGGTCGAATTATTCCGCGGAAGTTACCGTTTGCGCGGCGACACAATTCAAGTTTGGCCAGCGTATGAAGAGCGCGCACTTCGGATTGAAACGCTTGAACAGCGCATAGAATCTATTTCGTGGATCGATCCCATTTCGGGCTCACCAATCCAGCCAACACTCTCACAAGCCGACAAAGATTTGCTTGATACACAAGGTAATACAAAGAAAAAAGAGTATATCATTTATCCCGCCAAACATTACATGCTCGACCCGAAAGTGCAGACAGAAAGCATTGCCCAAATCCGTGCTGACCTAGCCAAACAAATGGCGAACCTCAACGAACAAGGCCGACAGCTCGAAGCCTATCGTCTGCAACAAAAAGTGAATTATGACCTAGAAATGATTACAGAACTTGGGTTCGTAAATGGCATCGAAAACTACTCACGCTACTTCGATGGCCGACAAGCTGGCGACCCACCATTTACCTTGCTGGACTACTTTGCTGAAAATGCTCGCATGTTTAACACCGATGGATTTTTGACCTTGGTCGATGAAAGCCACATCACCTTGCCACAAATTCGCGGCATGCACAATGGTGACCAAGCACGCAAAAAGAATTTGATTGATTACGGATTTAGATTGCCAAGTGCACTCGACAATCGTCCACTCAAGTTTGATGAATTTTTAACCCACAACGACCAACTCATTCACGTATCTGCTACACCAAGCGATTGGGAAATATCACATGCAGAGGGCAGGGTAGTGGAGCAGGTCGTTCGCCCAACCGGACTTCTCGATCCACAAGTTGAACTGCGCCCAACTCAAGCTCAAATTGAAGACCTCGTCATAGAAATTCTCAATAGAATTGCCATTGGGCAGCGCAGTTTAGTCACCACCCTCACCAAAAAAATGGCTGAGGCGCTTACAGACTATCTTAATGATCATCAAAAAATCACCAAGTTGGTCAAGCAGTTCAAACAACGCCAAGCCGAAGAATTTTTGAACACTTGGCAGGGCAAAGATATTCCGGTTGAAGATATGGAAATTGGGAAAATTCCCGAGCACTACTTAACCCACGCTCAGGTTGGCCCACAACTCGAAAACCTCAAAGAAGATTTTGCCTATCCAAAAGTTGCCTATTTGCACTCAGATATTGATACCCTCGAGCGATCCGATATTCTCGACGACCTACGCCGAGGTGTGTATGACGTTTTGGTTGGCATTAACTTGCTCCGTGAGGGTTTGGACCTTCCCGAAGTTACCCTAGTCGCTATTTTGGATGCAGATAAAGAAGGCTTTTTGCGGTCAAATACTTCTCTGGTCCAGACCATGGGTCGTGCAGCTCGCCATAGCGAAGGCCACGCAATTCTGTATGCAGATCGTCTAACCAACTCCATGCAAAAAGCAATCTCGGAAACTCAGCGACGTCGCCAAGTACAGATCACCTATAATCTTGAGCACGGCATTGATCCCACCACAATTTCTAAGCCAATTCGCGAGCGAATGATTCAAAAAGTTGAAGAATCAGATGCGCAGGGCAGTGCAGGCATTCACAGCAGTAAAAAATCTAGATCTCGTGTGTCATTTCAGGCCCAACAAACCCAACAATACCTCGACCGTAGCCAAGCCCAAAAGGATCGCATTCAAAAATTGCCATCCTCAGTGATTATTTTGAGTAAACAAGAAAGTTTAGATTTACGAACATTTGATCCAAACAATCTAACTCCACTGGAAATCAAACAATACTCTAAAAAACTTGACCGCCGCATGCGCCTGGCTGCAGACACCATGGACTACGAACTTGCTGCAATTTTGCGCGATCTTATTGAGCAGATGGGCAAGTAAAAAAGACCAGTAAATCAGGAGTAGTTCAGCGCATTCCACCCTCAAACAATACCCAAAAATCTGATATAATTAACCTTTCACAATTGTGGTGCCTTTTTTCTAGCCACAAGGCGAACACACATGTCCACACCTCAAAAACTAGCAGAACTTTCAAAAGAAACGCCAACGCCAATTTCACATATTATTGTTACAGGTGCACGTGAGCATAATCTCAAAAATGTATCGTTAACCATCCCTAAAAATCAATTGGTGGTTGTGACCGGTCTCTCTGGCAGTGGCAAAAGTTCTCTGGCATTCGACACGCTGTATGCTGAAGGCCAGCGCCGGTACGTCGAATCCCTTTCTTCATATGCACGCCAATTTCTTGGAGTGATGCACAAGCCTGATGTTGACCAAATCGAGGGGTTATCTCCGGCAATTTCTATCGACCAAAAAACGACATCTCACAATCCACGCTCAACTGTAGGTACCATCACCGAAATTTATGATTACTTGCGTTTACTATTTGCCCGAGTTGGTCACCCACATTGTCCACAATGTGGCAGAGAAATTAGCACCCAAACAATCGATCAAATTATCGATCATATTATTACCCAAATTCCTGAACATGAAATTAACTCTCAAATTCGTCTGGCAATTTTGGCCCCGGTGGTCCGAGATCGCAAAGGGGAATTTACAGGATTGATTGATTCGCTCAAAGCCAAAGGGTACCGACGCGCTCGAATTGATGACCAAATGTATGACCTTGAACAAGAGCTAACCCTTATCAAAACCAACAAACACACTATAGAAGTTGGACTCGACCGTATTTCGACAAGTCTTTCACAAATTCGTGACGAGAGCGAACTGAGAACACTGAGATCTAGATTAAATCAAACGATTGAAGAAGCACTCAGACTCAGTGATGGCTTTGTAGTTATTAGTTTTATTAAAGATGCAAATCTACAGTTTCCTGACAATCCACAAGAAACTGACGATGTGCTTTTTAGTGAAAAATTGGCGTGTAGTTACTGTGGCATCTCAATAGAAGAGCTCGAACCCCGCTTATTTTCATTTAACTCACCGCACGGAGCCTGTCCAACTTGTAACGGTCTGGGTTCAATTCTCAAAATTGATGTCAACAAAATTGTGGCACCAGAACTAACACTCAGTGAAGGTGCCATCATCCCGTTTGCCAGAATTCTGGGCAATGACAGTTGGTGGGCCCGCTTAGTCAAAACAGTTATCGAAGACGCTGGCTACAACTTCCGCACCACAACATTTTCAGAAATGGATGAAAAAACGCAACAACTATTACTCCACGGCTCAGACAAAATTTATTTGGTTTCTGGTGAAAATAGATTTGGCCGACCAACCACAATCGAAGAAAAATTTGAAGGCTTTATTTCTAACTTAGAACGTCGCTACGCAGAAACCGATTCTGATTTCATGCGCAAAGAAATTGGCCAGTATATGCAACAAGAAACTTGCCATTCTTGCAACGGCACTAGACTTAAAGAAGAAGCGCTTTCTGTACATATTGATTCGGTCAACATTGCAGAAGTTACTTCGCAGCCAATCGACCAAGCCCTCAAATGGATTCAAAAAATCTGGAATAAAGAAGCCGATCTCACCAAAGGTAATAAAACCACAGACTCTCACGGAGTTGCCGTGCTCAATCAAAAAGAGCAAACCATTGCGGAATCAATCCTCAAAGAAATCAATAGCCGTCTCCACTTTTTAACCTCAGTTGGACTCAATTATTTGACACTCGACCGTGAAGCCGGAACTCTAGCAGGTGGAGAAGCACAACGTATTCGCTTGGCATCGCAGATTGGCACAGGACTCACTGGCGTGCTGTATATTTTGGATGAGCCAACCATTGGTTTACACCAACGCGACAATCATCAACTTATCGATACACTCAAAAACTTGCGCGACAAAGGCAATAGCGTGGTGGTGGTAGAACATGATCGAGACATCATGATGGCCGCAGATTATTTAATTGATTTTGGCCCGCTCGCTGGCAAAAATGGAGGAGAAGTTGTTGCCGCTGGGACTCCACAAGAAGTCTTGGATAATCCCAAATCGCTCACGGGTGCGTATCTCAAACGAAAAAAAGAAGTCAAATATACTGATACAAAAAAGAGAGCAAAAATAGCTGATTCTAATCTCTATAGTGAACGAAAAATTGTTGATCCAGATCAAGAATCAAACGAGATAGAGGATAGGTCAAAAATTGCCATTTTCGGCGCGTACGCCCACAACTTAAAACACGTCGACGCCTATTTCCCGCTCAACACTTTTACCTGTATCACAGGAATTTCTGGTAGTGGAAAATCTACTTTGTTGCACGACACGCTGTACTACAATTTGATCGAACAGCTCGGCAGAAAAACAGATCAAAAACCAGGACAAATCGAACGGATTAGTGTGCCAAGTCAAGTTAAGCGCGTCACGCTCATCGACCAAAGCCCAATTGGCAAAACCCCTCGCTCAAATCCCGCAACCTACACAAAGATTTTTGATTATGTCCGCCAGTTATTTGCCACAACTCAAGAAGCAAAAGTTCGCGGCTACACTGCTGGCCGATTTAGTTTTAACGTCAAAGGTGGTCGCTGCGAAGCTTGCCAAGGTGACGGCCAAATTAAAATTGAGATGCAGTTTTTGCCAGATGTATATGTTACCTGTGATGTCTGCCAAGGCTCCCGCTACAACCAAGAAACACTCCAAGTCACCTACAAGGGCAAAAATATCCACGAAGTGCTCAAGTTAAGTATTGATGATGCGTATGATTTCTTTAGCACCAATGGCACCATCCGCCAAAAACTCCAAACTCTCAAAGAAGTCGGGCTCGGCTACATTGAATTGGGTCAGCCAGCTCCAACATTGAGTGGAGGAGAAGCCCAACGTGTTAAATTGGCCAAAGAACTTTCTGGCAGAACTCAAGAACATGTAGTCTATTTACTCGATGAGCCAACAACCGGACTGCACTTTGCTGACGTGCAAAAATTGTTGGATGTCTTGCATACACTCGTATCTCAAAATAATACCGTGATCGTGATTGAACACAATTTGGATGTGATTAAAAATGCCGATTGGATTATTGATCTCGGCCCAGAAGGTGGCGCAGGTGGCGGCGAAATTATCGCCCAAGGAACGCCGCACGATCTGTGCGAAATGCCTGCAAGTCACACCGGCGTGTATCTCAAACAAGAATTTTTGGAGATGGCTTAACAGCCTCGATGACAAGACGAGGGTGTGGAATCAATCTTCCTCCAACTGGTTGATTGTACCAATCACTCGGTATTTCTTCATACTGAGGAGTCCACTTCATTTCAACTCCGATTGTAAAGCCACATCTTGCCACTAATTTCCTCAATAGAGAAAAATTATGGACGACATAATCAATATCCCCAGGTATTCCTCTCCCTGTAGCTAGTAACATCCTCCCACCAGGTTTAAGTACACGATACGACTCTTCGAAAACTGATACAGTATTGTGTATGTGAACTAAAATATCTTTGAGATGAATAAAGCCAAATGTATTATCAACAAATGGTAATCTAGTGGCATTTGCCTGTGCTCCTAAGAAATGTCTATCCTTTTTTCTGCCATGATTGAGGCCATCATGACACAAATCAATATTGACTGTTTTAATATTAGATTTTTTGGCCAGCTCAGCAATTTCACTGGTACCTGAACCAATATCCAACAGAATAATATCCCTAGAAAAATCAAAGGATTGAATAGTTCTCGAAAGCGCAGGGTTAAAGATAGTACTTAAATAACTTGGAGGGATTTTCATCCCAAGATAATTGTGGCCAACATCATTGGGACTGGTTGTATAAGGAAAAAGCAACCAATCTCGTTCACCAGGAGGTGGGGCAATAGGGTTAACTACATTTTGTGCAGATCCACCAGCTCTTCTTTCTTTCCAATTTTGCATCATAATGGTTACGTAATGCCTACATACCTCTTTTATAATCAACAAGTATACATCTTGAGTACAAGGGGGATAGCTTATATAGTACAACTAATACTAGGATCTCTATGGTAATCAAGATGCCGATCAAAATCAGCACCATCTGGAAAAAAACCGCAACTGTGCTTGCTTTTTTAGGTTTGTTTCTCTCCAGTTACATCACCCCTAGCATGGCTAAAGCTCAACTCACCTCTGAAAATTTCTCCACCAAACTTGAAACTACCTACACCATCAACGAGAGCGGAAATACTCGAGTAGATCATGCATTTACAATCACAAATTTACAGCCGCTGTACTCAGTTACCCAATACGCGCTGCAGATAAACTCCCCAGATATTACAGATGTTACGGTGACTGGACCACAAAATAAACAAATTCCATTTCAGGCGATAGCCAGTGATACGATCACAAGTATAGCCATATCGTTCCCCGACGCAGTGGTGGGGCAAAATAAACAGCGGGTATTTACTATTAGTTTTACTGACCCTGATGCCGCGCTCATTTCTGGCCAAGTCCTAGAAGTGGCAGTGCCAAAAATCAAAGATCCTCAACTCTACAATTCTTACACTGTTAATTTGGTCACACCAATTCGGTTTGGGTCAGCAAATAAAGTCAACCCACCCGCAAAAAGCTCAACTATCACAGAGCAGGGAGTCAAAACAACCTTTACCGAAAATCATTTTGCAGGTGTAAATGCGATTTACGGCACACAGCAAACTTTTGATATTACGCTTCGCTATCATGTTAATAATCCGAACTCAAGTGTGCGCCTCACCCAGATCGCACTTCCACCAGATACAAGCTACCAACGTATGGTCTACTCGTCACTGGATCCACAACCACAAGAAATTGAAGAGGATGCCGACGGTAACTGGATTGCAACGTATCGGGTTCCCGCCACAACAACTATGACCATCACCGCTATTGTGCAAGCTCAATTGAGTATGGAACCGAACTCGGACGTAATTGCAGAAAACCCAACCTCGTCCCATACAAAATCAGATGAATTCTGGCCAACAAACGCAAAAATTGTCAAAGAAGCTGCCCAAATTCATACCACACCAAAAGACATCTACACCTTTACCACTGAAGAGCTCACCTATAACTACTCACTTATTTCTGCCAATGCAGTTCGTCTGGGCGCAGATAGTGTTTTAGCCAATCCACTTCAGGCATTATGTCAAGAATTCACTGATGTATTCGTGACTTTAGCTCGTGCAAACAACATACCGGCCCGCCGCCTGACTGGCTATGCCCACACAGAGAATACGGTCCTACGACCACTCAGTTTAGTCAATGATGTGTTGCATTCTTGGCCAGAATATTACTCGGCAGAGAAACAGAGATGGATTCAAGTTGACCCAACCTGGGGCAACACTTCTGGAGGGATCAATTATTTTGATCAACTAGATCTCAATCACATTGTGTTCACAATCAATGGTGAATCAAGTCAAAGACCATATCCAGCCGGCAGTTACAAAGTTGGGCAGACACAAACCAAAGATATCGAGGTGAATTTTGGCACAAGTATGCCAATACCAAAGCCAAACTACGAGTTAAAACTCTCGCGTCCGTTATTAGGAGCCCTACCATTTTGGAAAGCACCACAAATTTTCATCCAAAATACATCAGGTGCAGCACAGTATAATCAGACATTTCATTTCAGCCCAAAAGAAGAAGCCACCCAAAACACTCTCATCTGGCCGAGCGATTCAGTCACCTACAGCAGTTTTCCACCATTTAGCACAAAAAACCAACAAGTTGTGGTGTTTAGCCAAGAGAATATCTTCCCAACTCAGGGTACAATAGTAGTTAGATATGGCGAAACAAACACAGAATTTACAGTTCCAATCTACCCCTACTTCTGGCGATGGCTCTTTAACCCCTTCGTCATCCTTGGCTTGGTCGGAGGCAGTATCAGCTTTGCCCTTGTTACCGGGAGTGTACTGGTTCTCAGACGCCGCAGGTAATGTTTTATACGTTGGCAAAGCAAAAAATCTCAAAAATCGAGTCACCTCATATACACGGATAAATCAATTAAATCGCCGCATTAAGTTGATGGTCACTTCTGCGATCCAGCTCAAGTGGGAACCGCTCGAGAGTGAACTTGAAGCCTTGCTGGTCGAAGCCGAACTTATCCGCACTCACCAACCCGAATACAATATTTTACTCAAAGATGACAAAACGCCGCTCTATGTCCACATTACTAAAGGGGATTTTCCACTGGTGCAAACCATTCGTAAACGAGATGTTGATACCGGCAAGGCCACCGGTACGGTGCTTGGCCCTTTTTCGAGTAGTTACAAAGTGTTGGAGGTTCTTAAGCTGGTTCGACCAATTTTTAGATGGTGCGCGCTGCCAAAAAATCCAAAAAACAAACCTTGTTTTTATTATCATCTCGATACGTGTAGCGGGGCTTGCGTGGGTGAGATTTCTTCAGATGAATACAAGAATGATATTGCCCAATTAATTCTATTTTTGCGCGGCAAAAAATATGAGGTGGTGAGTGATATCAAAAATCGCATGAAAGCTGCTGCGGAAATGAAAAATTTTGAACTCGCGGCCAGACTACGCGATGAAATTGCTTTGATCACTTCGGTAACATCGCATCAATATAAATTGAAACCTGACTTACTCTTGCCACAACTTCGCGAAAACAGGCGAGAAGAGGGGTTAATTTTGCTGCGTAAAATTATTTCCGAGCACTTTGGATTGCCAAAAACTATCTCGCTCAACAGAATTGAGGGGTACGACGTGAGCAACATTCAGGGAAAGCACGCCGCCGTCTCGATGGTGACTTTTATTGACGGCAAATCTGAACCAAGCGAGTATAAAGTTTTTAGTATCCGCACGCTCGATACCCCAAATGACTATGGCATGCTCAAAGAAGCGCTAGCGCGTCGGCAAAATCATAGTGAGTGGGGAATGCCCGACCTCTGGGTGATTGATGGAGGAAAAGGCCAACTTCGCGCTGCGCTGTTAGTAAAAAGCTGGGATATGCCGATCATTAGCATTGCCAAAGATCCTGATAGATTAATTATTCCTAAATTGATTCCGAAGAAAAATCTTAAAAAAAGCGTAAAAAACACTGCTGGGAAAAATGGCGAAGTAGTTCTAAGACTCGTACCTGAAGATAAAACCATCACAGATCTCTATAAAATAGAATACGTGGTGCTCAAACTGCCGGAGCGACATCCAGCGCTGCAGCTGATTCAAGCCATTCGAGATGAATCGCATCGGTTTTCGCGCAGACAGCACCACACATTGCACAAAAATGATTTACTCACTTAATTACTCACTTGAGGCAACACTAAAAAGTGTGCTACCATCTATCAAATGAACTTACTCAAACCAATTATTGTCACCGCAGCTACTATTTTTATCTTGGCTTGGTTCTTACCAACCGTTAGTTTTGCAAACTACACTACTTTATTTATTGCCAGTGTGGTTTTGGCGCTGTTGCAAAAGGTCATAAAGCCAATTCTCAACCTATTATTTCTGCCGGTCAACTTGGTTACCCTTGGCCTTTTCTCGGTGATTATCAACGTTGCACTGCTTTGGTTAGCGACGTATCTGGTGCCAGGTTTCGAGATCCAAAGCATGATCTTATTTGGTATTGAGTTCAACCAATTTTTCTCATTATTGATCGTATCCTTCATGATTAGCTTTTTGCAGAATGTGATTGGGTTTTTCTTGTAATAAAGCGGTATAATACAAGATATGAATTTTACATATCGAAATAATTCACGAATCAGTAAGTATAGTTTATTTTTTATTTTTTTTTGCATGGCTGCAGTTGTTGTATTATCAGTTATTGTTGATCTCAATTTATTTTGTCACGCATAAATAACAACACAGAATCGTCT
>CAZOZK010000039.1:0-9685 GCA_964584245.1 uncultured Pseudomonadales bacterium
ACAATAATTCTTTAATTTTAGGGTAGTATGATTTTTCTTTCAGTGTCTTCTGTGAGGAACCACTTCTTGAGTGTTGATAAGCTTGGAAAAGTTGAATCAAAAAGATAATTCCAGAAGAGACTCCAGCCAAAAGGGTAATGTAGTGTAGTTGGATAAGCACACCAAAAGCGCCGGCAACCAAAATCCAGTACTTATAGTTCTTTGTCCATGCGTGATATGTCCAGTACATCATTAAGAGCGAAGTAATTGGAGCAGGATTTGGATTCCAACTAAATCGACTATATTGAATGTAAATAGCGTTGAGTGCCAAATACCCAGCAGCCACTAGGCCAACTGGCAACGAAAACATTTTTCGCCCAATGTGGACAATAAGAATGACACTAATCAAGCTAAGCAAAGCCACTGCATATGCTGGGCCAACTGGGCTTGGTGAACTCATCATCAAAAATGGCACCATAAAATAGTAGTAGAGTGGGCCTAGGTACATATTGCCAACACTAGTTACCGGGCCAATAAAGACAGGATCTAGATCAGCATAAATACGGCGAACAAGTAAAGCATCACGTCCTTGATCACCCAAGAATTCAAGACCTCCTGATATATTCCAAAATCGGGTGAACAGTGTAATGCCTATGAGTACAACCAAAATACCAGCAGTAAGCCACTCTGAGATGGTTTTTGGAAGTTTGAATTGTGGTACTCTCACTTTGTTTTTTTCCAAATAAAGAAATTATACGCAAAATAATTCCAAAAAAGCCCTATACCTATACCGAGGATTGCATAGGCAGTTCCGGTGTCGAAGGCATAACCTACAAATGGCAGCGTAAATAGGGTGAAAAGACCAATGCCAAATTCACCAATAAACGCAATGACTTGCTGAATGAGAATTGAGCCACCAGATGCCAAATTGAATTGTAGAAATTTTAGTGGCATGCTAGACAAAGACAGTTTTCGATCTGCGAAAGTCCACACGTTATTCAAAATAAAATTAGATACAACTGCTGTTTCTATTGCAAGGAAAAATGCCAATTGATATGGAGCAATTAATCGCCAGAGTTGCAGGGTGGTAAGCTGTACAAGTGCCCCTGTGCCACCAACCATCGCAAATTTAAAAATACGACTGGTAATTATTTCTTTAATCCGTACTTTTGTTATAAATAGCAAGGTATTTTTGATATATTCTGGCCCTAATTTTGAGTGACCTTCAGTACGATCTACAAATTGGAAAGGAACCTCAACAATTTTAAACCCGGCACGTACAGCTGCGTGTAAAAATCCAATTTGGAATGTATATCCAGAAAATTGGTCTTTATGAAGTGATGGATGCACTTTTTCGTAGACTGCTCTGGTTAAGGCTCGGTAGCCAGTTGTCCAATCGCGAATTCTAAAGTCGGTTAAAACGGTCATGATCACAAGATTTCCAATCACGCTCAAAAATTTTCGATGCAAACCCCAATCACTTGGAATGCCTCCACCTTTTACATATCGAGAACCCAGCACCATATCGGCTCCAGCATCGATTTTTTTCAGAAACTCAGGAATTTTTTTAGGATCATGTGATAAATCGGCATCAAACTCAAATACTACATCAGATTTCAAAACTGAAAACGCGTGCTCCATACCTTTGAGATATGCGCCACCCAATCCAGCTTTTTTCTTATTAATATAAAGATGCAGCTGAGAGTGTTTTTTTGTAAGTTGCTCAACAATTTCATATGTCTTATCTGGTGACGTGTCATCAACAACTAAAATTGACATATCCCAACCCTTGCAACTCGGGAACACATCAAGTAAAGCGTTTATTACTCGAGTAATATTTGCACTCTCATTATAGGTTGGAATGATGATGGTTGCTTTAGACATATACCAATATTACTCTGCTTTCGCTTCAGAATCCAATTCAGCTTGTACCATAATGTGTACTAATTCTGTAAATGAAGTAGTAGGTTCCCAACCAAGAATTTTCTTTGCTTTACTTGCATCGCCAATCAATAAGTCAACTTCTGCTGGACGATCGTACGCAGGATTGTGTTTGTAGATTGCTCTCCAATCTGGAATGCCAGCTACTTCACATGCTAATCTCAAAAATTCTTCTACAGAATGAGTTTCACCGGTAGCAATCACGAAATCTTCTGGAGTGTCTTGCTGGAGCATCAACCACATGGCTTCAACATAATCTTTTGCGTATCCCCAGTCTCGTTTTGCTTCAAGATTGCCGAGCTCAACGTGAGTTTGTTTTCCGAGAGCCACTCGAGCCACTGCATTAGCAATTTTTCGGGTAACAAACTCGAGACCTCTTCGTGGTGATTCATGATTAAACAAAATTCCAGAGACAGCAAACATATCAAATGATTCACGATAATTCACGGTAATCCAATGACCATAGACTTTGGCTACACCATATGGAGAGCGTGGGTAAAATGGAGTATTCTCAGTTTGAGGAACTTCTTGGACTTTGCCAAACATTTCACTTGAGCTAGCTTGATAAAAACGAGCTTTTGGACAAGCTAAACGTACTGCTTCGAGCATTCGGGTCACCCCAAGACCAGTAAATTCACCAGTTAACACAGGCTGATCCCAACTTGCTTTGACAAAACTTTGTGCTGCCAAATTGTAGACTTCGTCAGGTTGAATATCTTTGAGGGCGAACGTGATTGAATGCTGATCAATTAAATCCCCTGAGATAAGTTCCAGGTTAGGATTGTGAATGATATGTTTAATACGCTCAAAGTTTTGAGTGCTGGTACGTCTGGTTAAACCATAGACCCGATATCCTTTTTCCAAAAGCGATTCAGCTAAATACGATCCATCTTGACCAGTTATACCGGTGATAAAAGCCTTTTTCATGATTGTTCTCTCCAATAGGTTAGTACTCTACGTAAAGTAGTTTCAAGAGGAATAGTGGGTTCCCACCCAAGTGTTTTAATTTTTGTGATATCAGCAACTATGCTTGGAACATCGAGTGGCCGCATACGTTCAGGATCGGTTTGGACTGAAATTTTTGCTTTTGATTGTGCAACAAGCATATCAAGAACTGCCTGCATGCTGTATCCGACTCCTGATCCGGCATTATACACTTCACCAACTTTGCCGCTCTCCATAAGGATTGCGTAAGCACGAACCATATCTTTCACATCGCAAAAATCACGAACCGCAGTCATATTGCCAACTTTGATTACTGCAGTTTCGCCTTCTGGTGTATTTTTTTCTGCATCTGCAATTTGCTTTGCAAATGAAGCTACTGCAAAATGATGGGTTTGTAACTCCCCGATATGATTGAATGGGCGAACGCGAATTATTTGCAAATTATATGAGTAAAAATAGGAGAGAGCCAACAAATCTTGATCAATTTTTGAAACCCCATACGGGCTAACAGCTCCAAGCGGGTGGTTCTCGTTAATTTGCCCAGAGGCATCATGTCCAATAAAATCATACTCCTGAGCACTACCAATAATCAGGGTACACGCCATCGGGGCGTGTTTTCGGATTGCCTCAAGAATACTTATCTGCAACAAGGTGTTAGTTACAATACTTCGTGCTGGAGAGGTAAAACTATCGGCAACGGTAGCAATTGCTGCCAAGTGGTAAATATGATCTGGTTGTAGTTCTTTGACAAGCGCAGCAGTCTCTTCTTCATTGGTAATGTCCAGCTTATGAATTCTATCTGCAGGCAAAAGTGCACTTACGCTAGTTGGTGCGCTACCAAAACTAGTCACATGAATTTCAAATCCACCTTTTTCGAGCAGATGTTCGACCAAATGTGATCCAGCAAATCCAGTCCCACCAGTTATTAAAACTTTTTTATCCATATAGCAGTATAGCAATTAGTTGATACCTATGCCTCTATAAATATAGCCGAGATTGCGGATTTTTGCAGGATCAAATTGATTTCGTGCATCAATAAAGTACACAGTTTCATTTGATGCTACTTTTGGAAAGTCATAGGAAATAATCTCTTTCCACTCAACTAGGGCCATAATTACGTTTGCTTGTTTGATTGCAGTAGCAATCGAATCACTGTAGGTGAGATTTTTGTTGTGTGGCAAGAAATGGTCTACTACATCAAGTGCTTGAGGATCGTACCCAATAATTTCAGCACCAGCTTGCAAAAGGAGAGGAATAATTTTGGTACTTGGTGCCTCACGCATGTCATTGGTGTTTGGTTTAAATGAAAGCCCAAGCACTGCAACTTTTTTGAAGTTCCAGCCATCAACAAGCATCGCGTATTGGCTAAGTAATTCTGGAATTCTATTGGTATTCAGATCGGTAATTTTATTGAGCAAGTTATTTTCTTCCCCAATGCTTCTGGAGTACGCAGCTAATTCATTCACATCTTTGGGGAAACATGATCCGCCATAGCCAAGGCCTGGATACCAATAATGTTTGCCAATTCGTTTGTCATGTCCAATAATTTCGATAACTTCTTGGATATTGGCACCATTTTTTTGACACAAATCAGCAATTTGATTGATGAAAGTGATGCGAGTCGCAAGATAGGCGTTTGAAGTATATTTTCCCATCTGTGCTGACTCAGGGGTTACCACCAAAATCGGCGCTTTGAATGGTTTGTGAAGTTCACTCAAGACAGAAATTGCATCTTTGTCTGATGCACCAATCACCACACGATCTGGGTTGAGCGTATCAGAAACTGCACTACCTTCGCGCAAAAATTCTGGCAGTGACGCAGTTTTGAACTCTACTTTCGTGTGTTTTGAGATTACTGAGCGCAAGGCTTCAAGAGTCCCAGGTGGAACTGTTGATTTGATAGCGACAATCGCATCTGCTTTTAGATATGGGGCAAGTGATTCACCTGCTGCAAAGACATATTTAAGATCTGCTTGACCATCGGCTGCAGAAGGGGTACCTACTGCAATGATAACTAGGTCTGAATTTGTGACGGCTTCCTTATAATCCGTTGTAAAATGAAGATGTTTCTTTTCGAGTTGTACTTTGAGTAATGACTCTAGATCAGGCTCATAAAATGGCACCTTCCCGTTGTTAAGTGAAGCGACTTTACTCGCATCTATATCGAGTCCGAACACCTCGTGTCCAAACGAAGCATAGACTGCTGCCGAAACTACTCCAACAAAACCGGTTCCAATGATCGTGATTTTCATATATTTCTAGTATACTAAACTGCTTTAGTATAATAATCTAGATGAAAATAACAATACTTACCCTTTTCCCACATTTTTTTGATTCCCCACTTGAGGAATCTATACTTAAGCGTGCCAAAAATCAGTCAACTGTTGAGTTCACAATAATTAATATTCGTGATTTTGCTCATGATAAACATAAGGTGACCGATGATCGTCCCTTTGGTGGTGGTCCTGGTATGGTTTTGAAGGTCGAGCCGATATATAAAGCTTTGCAATCACTTGATGCACTCGAAACAACCGGGGAACGACAAGGCAAACGCAAACGACATGACAATAAAGTCGTTGTGCTCACATCTGCAAAAGGTAGTTTATTTACGCAAGAAACTGCCCGCAGTTTTGTATCAAAAGAAGAATTAATTATTATCTGCGGCCATTATGAGGGAGTTGATGAGAGAGTAGCTCAAAACTTGGTGGATTATGAGTTGAGAATTGGTGATTATGTGATTACTGGTGGAGAGGCAGCAGCTTTGGTTATGGCCGATGCAGTCGCTCGCTTAGTGCCTGGGGTGCTTGGGAATGAAGATAGTAATCAAGGGGAATCACACGATATCCCTGGCCAACTTGGACATCCTCAATACACTCGACCAGAAACATTCAATGACTGGTCAGTTCCTGAGGTTTTGCTACAAGGCAATCACGCGCTGATTGAAAAGTGGAGAGAAGAGAATCGTTAATTACAATTGCACCAACTTGAGCGCTTCTTCTATAGTTTTCAACTCAAATGGCAATACTGATTTTAATTTAGAAATATCCATTGCAGTATTTTTTTGGTACGGTCGTTGGGTGGTTTTTAAGTACTCAGCTAATGAACCTGGCTTTGCCTCGAGTGCTAACCCATGCGTTTTGATAAGTGCTTGCGCCAACTGAAAATCACTCCACTGTTCACCAGAACTTGCGTGCAGTAAACCAGATGAGTGAGTAGAACCAGCAGTTTGTACTGTCCAATCAAGCACTTTTGCAAAATCATCAAGATAGGTTGGGCCAAAAAAATGATCAGAAAAAAGTGGGTAGCCTTTGTGCATCCCCTCAATATTTTTGCGAACAATGTCCGGTCGTGGTGATGGTTGTGATCGAAATGGGAAATCAATTCGCAAAATTGTCCAATATCCAGCCTCACACTCGTTTACAACCATTTCCTCAGCTTTGGCTTTGGTAGTGCCATACCACTCGATAGGATTCATGGCATCCTGCTCGGTGTATAACCCTTCTTTAGTACCATCAAACACAAATGCAGTCGAAATATGAATCAAATGTTTGCCAAACTCTTTTGCTGCCCTAGCAATATTTTGTGTGCCGAGCACATTTACTTTGTAGGCAATGCCAGAAGTATCACCAGTTTGATTCCAGGCAGCTGTCACATCGGTAAACGCAGCTAGATGAACTATAGCTTTCGCAGAGCTAGAGCTAATCGCGTTGGCTACATCGCTATATGACGTAATATCAACAGGTTGAGTTGGATGAGACACATCAAGATTAACAAAATCATAACTGTCCGAGAATGCATCTCTAAAAGTTGATCCGACAAGTCCTGACAAACCAGTAGTTATGAGTGGTGATTTAGTGGATTCGTTCATAGTTTCTTATTGTACGTACGTTAGCGAACTGGTTCTTCAAAAAAACTGACTGGCGATCTCGTTGTGAAATAATCATATTTGACTCAGGAAATGGCCAAGACACGCCAATAGAGGGATCGAATAAAGACAGTGCAACGTCACCTGCAGGATCACGATCTGCATAGAGTTTATCGACAGCGTAAATATAATCAATTGTTTGGCTTATCGAACAAACCGAATTTGCAACGCCAGTAGGCAAAAATAAACTGCCAGTAAAAATTGGCATTTTGCTCAGCAAACTTGAATCTTGAAATAGAGAAGTGTCGATTGGTGTGTTCTGCTGTCCCAACAAGGTAAGTAACACTTTGCCAAATGAAGGGCTGGTTGGCCGAATATCCGCAATAGCCACAAACGCAACACCTTGTACAATACTGACCAATTTATTCCAATCTTCAGAATGAAATCCACGAATGACTCGATGTTTTGAGTGCGCATGGTTGAGCTGTTTGATACGAAATTCCTGACCTCGCACTGCATCTAATTGTGGGATTTTACTAAATTCTGCAAAAAAGCCACGATCATCATGATTTGGTTTGTAAGGGATTGCGTAGACACCTGACAAAATAGTTTCAAACGGAACATTCATCTGGTTTTCGTACGATGCAGGTGTACGTGAAAATGAATCCTGAGGATCCATCTCAAAACTAAGCAGCTGATGATGTGAAAATTGCATATGTAGCGTATCTTCCCGAAATTTATTTGTTCTATTTTTGTTTTAATACAACTGATGTTTTGTTACCTTGCCTGATAATTTTGTGAAAAGAACTCTTGGCTTTGTTCCTTGAGTGGTCTCCACCAGTCTTCGTTTTGAATATACCAGGCAATGGTTCGTTCTAAACCTTCTTCAAAGGTCACACTTGGTTCCCAGCCCAGTTCATCTTTGGCTTTACTCCAGTCAACGGAGTAGCGCAAATCATGGCCAGCTCGATCTTTAACAAACTCGATCGCTGATTCGTCAGCACCCATAATGGCAATAATTTTTTTGATGACTTCAAGATTTGAAATATCCTCAGATAATCCACCAATTAAATAGGTCTGACCAACTTTACCATCAGTCAAAACTCTATCTATAGCTCGGCAATGATCCTGCACATACAACCAATCGCGGACATTTTGACCGGTGCCATAGACAGGAACCGATTTGCCCTCAATCAAGTTTGTGATTGCTAAAGGGAATAATTTTTCGGGAAAATGGAACTCTCCATAATTATTTGAACAATTTGTCATGGTAAAAGGCAATCCATAGGTCTCGCCATACGCTCGCACCAAATGATCTGAGCCAGCTTTTGAAGCAGAGTAAGGACTTCGAGGGTCGTAGGCGGTAAATTCATTAAACTGATCGGTGGTTTCTAACTCAAGCGAGCCAAACACTTCGTCAGTAGAAATATGGTGGAATCGTTTCACCTTGGCGGTCAGTGCCGCATCAAGCAAAACTTGGGTACCGATAATATTTGTTTCAAGGAAAATAGTCGGGTTGAGGATAGATCGATCGACATGAGACTCTGCAGCAAAATGAACAACTGTATCCACATCTGCCATAAGTTTGGCTACAAGCTCACGGTCATTTATTGAGCCACGCACAAAAGTATATTGAGGTGAGTCTTCGATTGAAGCCAAATTTGCCAAGTTTCCAGCGTAAGTTAGCGCATCAAGATTAATGATGTGATCTTGTGGATATCGCTTCATCCAGTACAAGATAAAATTTGATCCAATAAATCCTGCGCCACCAGTAACTAAAAGTGTTTTTGACATATGTAAGTATCCATTATAGATCATTTATACGATGCGTCGATTAAATCTTGTGTGGCTTCTCTTCCAAGCTGTTCACGCACTCTAACATATCTATCTTCAAGTCGTAAATACTTCTTTTGCTCTGCCACTAGTGATGCATGGTAAAAGCCTGTTGTGAGCGCCAAAATGCCAATAAGAATGACACAAAATGTTAGGATAGTTTTGTAACTAAATAGTTGCTCTGGTGATTTTTTTGGCCAAAGTAATGTGAAGAATCGATTAATTTTTGAGAACATATTTTTGATTTGTTTTAGTAAAGATTTTCGCTTTTTACTCTAAATACGTTTTTATTTCGGCTTGCAGTGCTACTAGGTCTCTAACAATATACACCCAATTATTTTGATACAATCTTGGGTTTGGATGTTCAATAACTCCCGCAGTAGTATCAGGATATACGCTCAGTGAGTAAGATTCAACTTGAATACTCTGTGATCTGCCCAAAATGTAGGGAAGCAAATAGCGCGCTGTTGCCACTGCTTCAGACAATGCCATCTCTCCTGCAAAATGTGTCTGATACCAGAGTAGCAACTGGCCCAGCACTTTGTTATTTGTCAGTACAGCTGGGCTGGTGATTTTTTTAAACAAAGCGGTGATGACTTGTTGCTGACGCTGAGATCGGGCCAAATCAGTTCCTTGTTCTTCTGAAGCGCTTTTTCTACTGCGAATATATTGGAGAGCGCGTGCGCTAGATAAAACTTCAGTGCCTTGTTCAAAAGTCACAGTCTCGTACAAGATTGCTGGATCGGTGCTATCGATTGGTACATCAGAGCGAGGGAACTGTGAATCGGTAAATGATTCTGGTATAGCAACTTCAACTCCACCGACTGTATCTATAAGTTGTGCGACCATATCAAGAGAGACCACAAACGTATGATGGATTGGAAGACCACTCAGCTCAGAAACAACTTCTGCTGTCAATTTCTCCGGTTGCCCAGGATAAAATTGGTCACCGTAAACGTACAATGCATTAATTTTAGTGAGATATTTTTCTGACCAAAGATCTCGTGGAAATGACAATAAAGAAACTTTGCCGGTCTTAAAATTAATCGACACCACCATGATTGTATCTGTTAAAACTGGATCACCTTCTCGATTTGCTACAGAATCAACACCAAGAATAAG
>CAZOZK010000040.1:0-9438 GCA_964584245.1 uncultured Pseudomonadales bacterium
GATTAAATTCATGAGGAGACCTGAGGAAAAAATACCACAAAGCGGTCAAAGTGATTCCCATGAGATTAGTCCAGAAGTTGTTAAAGCTCGTGAACTTCAGAACTACATAACGCAGCTGCAGACTTTGGCAAATTTGGTTAACAATAGAGCTTTAGTTGAAAAAGCTGGCAAAAAAAATGACAAAGAAAAACTAAGTCCTGTTTCCCCTCCTCTCAAAGATTTAATGTTGTGGCTGAGTAATGAAATCCTTAAAATAGGAGATCCTAGGTTTAAAAAAAAAGACTGTGGTATTCGGCTAGATATAATTCCCCATTGTGCACTTTTGGCTGTCATACAACTTTCAGATGGGGATTATCAGGATTTAATTGATTTAGCTGAGGGTATTTTAAACCCGAGCACCCAGAAATTTTTTCAAACACTTTTTTCCAAAAAAGATCAGGAAAAACTACATCGTTTTATTGAAAGGGTTATTACACTTCGGTTACCTGTATCAACATTATTGAACAGACAGTGTTTAACAGATATCTACAATGAATTATTTTTAGATACTAGGGTGAATGATGAGAGTACAGAGTTTCTTATTTTACTAGATACTTTTGAGTCATATGCAAAAACCATGATTTATTTAGCTCACCTCGATACTTCAAATCAACAGCCTACTGTATCTAGAGCACTTGTAGCAGCGGCTCGTGAGTGGCTAGCACTGTTGACTAAGGCTACAAAAGAAGTCTTTGCTGGGCAAACTTATAGTATCCCTAATTTTTCTTTTTACGATGAACTAATGTATTATAGAGTTGATTTTTTTGCTCTGCTTGAATCTCACATTTTATTATCATATCCTCTAGAAGAATTAGAAGTGTCCCCATCAACCCTTGAAAGTATGTTACTTGAAATACTCACTGAGTTAGAGTTTGAGATAGATTTTTCTCAGAATACCACCGTCAAAAATAAATTTGAGTTTGAGAAAATGATTCTGTCAACATCAGAGATAGTTGACTATACAGAGAAACTTATAGAAGAGCTCTCTGTGAAACATAAAATGTTCCTAGTATTAAAAAATGAAAGTACAGCTAGTACTTACAATGAGCAAACATTAAAGGATATTCATGAATATCTTTCAATTTTAGATATGTTGAACTCATTGTTCATATTACTCCAGAATCGAGTTGATTTAGATCTAGTGCCAAGTGAAAAATTGAAAAAAAATATTTCTTTTTATAATTTCTTACAGTTAACCGAAAAAATTGCCCAAGTGCCAGGTCTTACAATGATTGTTATTAACGCACTTTCATTTTTTAGACGAGAAATGCTTATACAAATTGAAAAGCTCACGCTCAAAAAAGGTGATAATAATACTACAAGGGAAAAGAAGGTTGAATTGAAAAAAAGCATTTCAAAAATAGATACGACAATACATATCTATTCTAGTTTTCTTTTGTCACATACCTGGTATGTATACTCAGAAACTCGAAGTCAAATGAGAACTGAAGAAGAGTTTCTAGCTAGTGATGTGAAAGATCTGTATTCTAAGGTACTTACTAGTCTTATGTTTCCTCTTTTTGAAGGTGAAACTGCTTTTGATAGATTCTTAAAAGCTCATACGAAGAAAAATGGGCATGAAAACATTCAAGTAACTGTAGGAAGAGAAATTAATTCATTTTCACATGATTGGAATATTCTAAATGTTGACCCTCCTCTACTACTCTGTTTGAGAAAAGCACCAAATGCTGTAACTGAAAAAATTCCAGAAACTTATGAATTTGTACTTATTGGCATAGGAATTCACATAACTTTCTCTGTGTTAACGAGTGTAAATCATGAAAAACTTGCTGTTGGCAATTCTCATTTTTCTATAAACTCTGCAGTCTTGCCAGATGAAGTGTGGGACACCGTACAAAGGATATCTGATAAAAAGGCATCAAATGCTCACATATTTGACGTATTAAAAGTGATTGGCTTTGGAGGTTCTGATGCTGATTTTGTTTCTGTTACCTCAGAATTGATTATTCAATTTGAAAGTAGAAAAAAAATCTATCTACGAGCAGTCGAAAATGCACGTGACATTGATATTTCTGAAAGTGGTGATGGATTTGATGATGATACCAAAGATACGGATGGAATATTGTAAGCAGACATTTATTTTGCGGTACTATCATTAGTGTGTACCAAGAGGATGAAATTTCCACCGCTGAACTTGAATTGAGAGTTGATTGTGTGGCTGATGATTTGGAAAATACTAGTGATGGCGAGTGAGGTTCAATTTTATATTTGAGTTTCCTCACTCGCCACACTCGCAACTTGCAGGTTTTAACTTGAGTTCAAGCGCTTACTTCCCCACTGCCTTGACAGTCAATTTCTTTGGCTTACTTGCCTCAGCTTTTTTGAATGTGACAGTGACAACGCCGTGCTCAACTTGAGCAGTTGGCTCATGGTTGAAGTCAAGCATACCGGGAACAGCTACCTTGTATGAGTAGTTCCAAGAGGATTTACTATAATGTTTTTTTGTTGGATCCTCTTTTTCTTCTTCTTTCTTTGCTTGAATCCACAGAACGCCTTTTTCGAAAGTGATATCGACTTTATCTGCAGATACACCGGCCACATTGGCACGAACCACTACTTCATCTTGTGTTTCGTAGAGATCGAGATTGTTGATATCCGCTGACAAAGCAGTAGAAAAATCATCATCCCAAAAATCTGGCCATCGACTGAGCATTCTGTTTGCTGGAGTCCATCGTATGATTGACATGTTTTCCTTTCTTGTGCTTTTTGCAACTTAGTTTTTTCTGCAATTTAGCACTCGTATTATTTAATTGCTAAAAATATACTACAAACTGGCAGTCTTTGTCAACAACTGCTAACTTGGCGTAAACATCACTTTTTACAATTGTTATTGTTCTTCCACACATGTTATACTATATGCATATGATTAACATCTACGAACTATGCATCTCTAGTAACAACTCATTTTTATGCTCTCAGAATCTATATTGGGTCTATGCACTTCTAGCTACAATTGGTATTAGTATCACTTCATTAGTTGGAATTTTTGCACTTAGTCTGCGCCATAAAACTCTAGAAAAAATCTTACTGTTCCTTGTTGCTTTTTCTGCTGGCACAATGCTTGGTTCATCATTTTTTCATCTGTTTCCTGAGTCACTCGAAAACTTGCCAGCGCAACTTACCTTTCAGCTCGCTTTTTTGAGTTTGGTTGTTTTTTTCCTGATAGAAAAAATCTTGCACTGGCACCATTGCCACGATGCCGACTGCCACACCCACACTATTGGGTATATGAATTTATTTGGAGATGGCCTACATAATTTTATTGATGGATTGTTGATTGCTGCGACTTTTAGTGTTTCTATTCCGCTGGGTATTGCTGCCACAATTGCGATTATGGCTCACGAAATTCCTCAAGAAATCGGTGACTTTGGTGTACTTCTCCACTCTGGATTTTCTAAGAAAAATGCAATACTTTTTAATTTGGTGTCTGCGCTTGCTTCAGTTGCAGGTGCACTTGTGGGCATACTTTTATTGGAGCAAGTAACATCGCTGAGCAACTATTTATTGCCAATTGCCGCAGGTAGCTTCTTGTACATTGGTGCTGCAGATTTACTGCCAGAGCTTCGCAAGGAAAAAAATCGTGCTCGACTTATTGGTCTAGTCATAGTTTTTCTGCTTGGTGCCGGAATCATGCAAGGGATGCAACTGATGATGCCTCACGCTCATGGTGAAGAAGAACAGCAACATAGTGTTGGTGATCACGACGAGGAGCATGAAGATGAGCAGGGTCACGAGGGCGAGCCCTTCGATGAAGATCATGAAGGTGAAGAAGCAATCAATTATCTAGAGTAATTCAAAGATTTTCTTGAGAAACTGTTTTCGTGAAGTCGAGTGTGCTACACTTTATATAGAACATAATTTCTTATGAAGGGAGTTCAAATGTTAGAGTCAGAAGTCAAATCAGAATCAAATGAATCGTTGGAAAGCATGGATGAATCTACTCAAGTTTCAAGTATGGCAACTAGATCAACAGTGAGTACTCTCGCGAGTGATATTCCATCAACCCAAAAATCAAAAGGTACACAAAATTTTATTGGTATTGTATTTTTAGGTTTATTTTTAGTGCTTGGATTGCAGTTTTGGCAAATAACAACCATGCGGTCAGAATTAGATGAAATTAAAAGTACTAATCCAGATCAGAAAAAAATGGTAGTTAGCCAAGAATCTGGTGATGAAGTAGAATCTGCAGACGAAAGTCCTTTCGCAGAAATTAATCTCGATAAAAAGGCAGATGAAGTGGTAGAAGATACTGATAGCACAGGCGAATCTGAGCAAGTATCAGGAAAAATCATTTCAGTGAACAATAAGTCAATCAGCTTACCAGAGGGCTGGCAAGTTACCAGTGAATATTCGCTGACCGAAAGCAAAGAACCATATTTCTGTTGGAATGATAGCACCTCAGGCATGGCAGATTGTGAAGTAGTCCTGATCAAGAATACTACTTCAGGTGTCGAGGCTGCGATTTCATATCCTCACATGATGAGTTGGGCTGGTGGTTCAATTAAAACCTATCCAAAAAATAGTTCTACATTATTTTTGGGATCAATGTCGCCAATTGAAACTATGTACGCAGACGCGAGTTTAACAGATCCATATACTGTAAGCATTTGTTCAGCGTCTGATATTTGTTTGAGCTCAAACCTGCAGCGAATGGGCAAAGATGGGCAAACCCAATTAAAGTACGTTACTGAATTGATTCAGGGACTGAGAGTGCTCTAAAGTCTAGAAATTTTGAAGCTTCAGTAACTCTTACGCTCTCGACACGTACGAAAGTGTGTCAGTATCAACAATCACTTTTTCTCCAGTTTTGATGAAGAGTGGTGCGTAGACTTGAAGTCCCGTTTCCAAAGTAATTGTCTTTTTTGCAGCGTTAACGGTGTTACCCGCTACAGCATCAGGAGAATCAGTGACTGTGAGCGTGACTTTTGATGGCAGGGTTACTGCCAGAGCAGTCTCATCATCAAAAAGTACGTAGACTTTGACTTCAGGTGTCAAAATTTGCAATTTTCCCTCGAGTAAATCTGCAGAGAGCGAAACTTGTTCGTAACTTCGTGGATCCATAAAAACGAGGTCTTCCCCATCGGTGTACAAGAATTGCATTTCACGAGATTGTAAATCAATAATTTCAACTTGTTCTGCACTTTTAAAAGTTTCTTCAATAACCGCGCCGGTAATAAGATTTTTCATGCGCACAACACAGACACCGCCACCGCGTCCTGGGTGATGAAAAGCAGTGCTCAGCACTTGCTGTGGTTTTCCTTTGTGTTGAATGTAGGTGCCTTTTGATAAGGCAGTGACTTTATATTTAGGCATGATCTGGATTGTAATCCAGAATTGTCAAATTGGCAATCTTTGTCTGGGGTTTTGGTTTTATAATCGGCCAGTCACAATCGCAAAATTAACTCCCAGTTGAATAAAAATCAGCACCAGCAGTGCAAAAATGAGGAAGCTAAATGCTGATGCAATTATATTTGAGTCGATTTTGTTTGATTTAACTAGACTTAGCAAAGAAAATAAAATCGAAAAGATAAAAAATAACGATACTGTATAACCAAGAACAAACACATTTAAATACACCATATTTAGTCGAATTATTCGCGCTAAATTTTGCTGAATGTGGGCAAGAATTTCAAAAAATACCCACAGCGAACTGACAGTCAGCAATGACATTTGGATAGATTGAATGAGTCTATCGTTTGGGGTTGGTTGCTCAACGTTTTTTATTGTGGGTTTGAATGCAGATTTTCCCATACTTATTTGCCTTGATTATTTTAACTATATTATTTAGTATGTTGCTGATTTCGTTGGTTTGCAAAGTCTTTGAGCCAAACCAATAGCCCTCCTGTCACTGGGCCGGCCGTTAATAATGCCAACTGGAAAATTTGATGAATTTGCACACCGCAACTGCCATTTAAGGTACAGACTGGAATTTGAAATGCTGCACAGGCCATGCACATATGTATTTGTATTATACCTCTTTTTTGTTACACTGTTTCTATGAACAACACAAAAAAAGCAGCCCTAATCCCCGCTCCAAAGTATTTAGATGAAGCATTTGAAAATGTCAGCGATGAATTATTGCTGATGTTTCTCAAAAAGCATCAAGATTACGGCAAGGGAAATATTCTGGCAAACAAAGAGCTGGGCATTGCCATGCGCATCAGTGAAAAAATTGAGCGACTTAAACATCTGCTCATGACCAGTCAGGATCCTGCGAATGAATCAATCGAAGAAACTTGGGTCGATATTGCTGTGTACTCGGTTATTGGGGTGCTGTATCGACGCGGGCATTTCCAGAATTTGGATGTGAAGGCGGAATAAATTTCTTTTTAAGTGCCCTACCCTGCCGATCTGAACCGATTTCTAATTATCGGTACATCAGCTATACTATCACTATGCCTGAAGATGATGTTTCCACTAGTAAACTTGCCAAAGTTATTGCCCAAGCTGGTGTTGCTTCGCGCCGAAAGGCAGAGTCCTTGATTGAAGACGGCCGAGTTAGCGTGAACGATGTGGTTTGTACCATAGTTGCTACTCGAGTTGATCCACTAAAAGATATTGTCTCTGTGGATGGCCAACCGATTTATCAAGAAACTACTAAAGTTGTGTTGATGTTGCACAAGCCGCGCGGAATTGTCTCGACTGTGGATGATCCAGATGGTAAGCCAACGGTCATGCAGTTCATTCCCAAAGAATATGGTGGTTTTCGGTTGTTTCCGGTTGGGCGGTTGGATGAAGATTCCGAGGGTTTGTTGCTGCTGACCAATGATGGTGAGCTGGCGTACAAACTCACCCATCCCAAGTTTGAGGTTCCAAAAACGTATATTGCACGCATTACTGGTCATCTCACACCTTATGAATTGGAGCGGCTGGAGCGCGGTATTCCGCTCAAAGAAAAGCGCACCGAGCCGGCTGTGGTTGAGTTTGTGTCTGAAGATGATGAATCACAAGAAGTCCGCATAACTATTACCGAGGGTTTGCACCGTCAAGTACGTAGGATGTTCCGCGCGCTCAATCATGAAGTGGTGCGTCTGCAGCGCATCAGTTTTGGCAAGTATGAATTAGGCGATTTGGCTGCTGGAAAGTGTATTGAGATCTCGAAGGTAGATAGCTCAAATGAGCTCTAGAAACTAGTCGATGTCTGGTATATGCTTAGAACATGATTCAGCTAGTACCACAGTTTGTTCAGCGTTTTTCAGATCGTTTGTTGCAGCGGCAGCGCGAACAAAAATTGTTTTCACATCCATTGTTTATTTTGGCAAAAAAAATATCGCAGTCAATTTATTTTCGAATTGGCGCGTCTGCGTTCTTTTTATTCATTGCATTTCGCACGGCTGATTTAAATTTGGTTGTCCAGCAACTGCGCCAAGTGCCCATTGGAGTTGTGGCAATGTTACTGGTTGGACACGCGCTTTTTCATACCCTATCTGCGGTGCGCTGGAGTATTTTGTTGGTGCCAAAAGAGCAAAAAATCTCAAAATCAATTTTCTTAAAAATTGTAGCGGCTACGTTCCTTGGAAATTTTTATAGTCTGTTTTTGCCAACGGTTATTGGTGGTGATGTTATTAAATGGACGTCTTTACTCGATGCAGGCCTCAGCAAAAAAAGGCTCTTAGTTTCTGTTTTTGTTGATCGATTTGTTGGTTTGAGTAGTATGATTCTGATTGGCATTTGCTCGGTTGCAGTTGCGTATATATTTTCCATCGTGATGCTTCCGATACAAATTGTTTGGCTGAGCGGCGCGCTCAGTATTTGTTTTGTAGTCGCGCTCGCGTGGGTATTTGGGTTGATTACTGTTGGTCGGTTTATCCCCTTCCCACAATTTCGACAGTTTGAAAACTACGTGCAGGAACACAAAGTAGTGTTAGTGAAAGCGACAGTGGTTTCGATAATTGTGCAGTTATTTTCATTTTGGATGAACTGGATTGGTGCACTAGGTTTGGGAATTGCTATTTCCCTGCTCTATATTTGTATGATCTCGCCGCTGATTGCGATGATTTTAGTACTGCCGGTTTCATTTTCCGGACTTGGTGCCATTGAAGCATCATATATTTTCTTTTATACCCAACTGGGCTTGGTCCCAGAGGAAATTTTGGCCTGGACATCGCTCAATTTGGTTATTAAATTCCTTTTTGCAATTATCGGTTGGGGGTTAGCCCAGGTGCTACAATACTGGGGAAATGAAGCTCAAAAATAAATAGATGTACAATGCTTTTTATTTTTAGAAAATAGCGATGCCTAGCCGAAAAAAAAGCACATTTTTGTTGCGACCGACTGATGTAGCTGTGATTTTGCCAGCATACAATGAAGCTCGGTATATTGCTAAAGTACTTAAAAAAAGCAAAAAAATTCCTTTCACTTTTGTTGTAGTTGATGATGGCTCAAATGATGCTACCTACCAAATTGCTACCCAGTTAGCGCCGTATGTACTGCGTCATAAAATAAATTTGGGTAAAGGTGCTGCTATGAAAACAGGAGCAGATTTTGCGTTCAGTGAGCTTCATGCAAAAGCTGTGATTTTTATGGATAGTGATGACCAACATGATCCGGCCGAACTATTCACTTTTTTTGATGCGCTTGCGAAAGGGCATGAACTGATTTTTGGTGTTCGAAATTTCGCCCATACAATGCCGATTATTAAAGTGCTTGCCAATCGATTTGCATCTGTGGTTGTGTATGGTTTGTTTGGCACCTACATTCCCGATATTCCTTCTGGCTACAAAGCCATGACAAAAAAGATCTATAGAAAAGTACAATGGCAGGCAAGTAATTATCGCGTTGAGTTAGAAATAGCTGTTCGAACTTCGCGTGCACGCTTGCCATTTCACCAGATTCCAATTAAAACTATTTATCACCAGCATGATAAGGGCACGACTTTGGTCGACGTTTTTATGATGTTGTTTCATGTTATACTTTGGAGAATACGACTATGACTATTTTCCAAATGATTTCTATTGTTTTTGCTTTTTGTATGATGTATTTGGTGACGATTCATCGTCGTAAAAATTTAATATCAGGTGCTGAAGTAAGCTTGTGGATTAGTATTTGGTTTGTATTTATTTTTATCTCGATATTTCCAAATGTATTGCTCGGCTTAGTAGGGATTTTGCGTTTTGATCGAGTATTTGATTTGTTGTTGGTGATAGCTCTTATGATTTTAACCACAGTAGTTTTCGGCATGTACTTCAAACAAAAACAGCTCAAAACTGAGCTGGAAAAGTATGTGCGTGAGGATGCAATTAAGTTTATGGTGAAGAGAAAGAAATAATTCTAAATATCTTGAACTCTGTCGGTTATTTTAATTATCTTTACACTTTTCCCTGTCGCAACATCGCGACCAATTTTTTCTTTTGATTCTGCAGATGCTTTGGTAGTAAG
>CAZOZK010000041.1:0-9295 GCA_964584245.1 uncultured Pseudomonadales bacterium
ACTTCTCCACCGAGCGATTTTGCAAGGTTTACATACTCGCCCTCAGGATCAATTGCTAAAATCTGAACACCTCTCATGTACAGTCTATTCATCAATACTTTTGAGGTGACACTTTTACCCGATCCAGACACACCAAAAATATTTATGTTGTTATTTCTTGAAGTAAATGGATCCATAAAGACTAATGAATCATTAAAGGCATTCAGCCCCATGAATATACCGTCAGGGTCACTCAGATGTTTTGAAACAAACGGCATTAAGTATGAGACAGCAGTTGACTGTAAAATCCGATTTTCCTGCACATGATCTTGAGTAAATGGTAAAAAGTTTTTGAATGCTTGTTTTTGACCAAAGGTGTATTGATTGAATGTTAAGTCCATGCTTCCCGCAATGTTTTGAAGCTCCTTGTGGAGAGCATCTAGTTCTTTTGGAGTATCTGCCTCCAGTTGTAGGTAGAGCGAATAGACAATACCTTTTTCTGCCTCGTGTACTAGTTCATCTATAAAGCTCATGACCTCATCAATATTTTTATCAATTTGTTGATCGCGTATTTTTCCAGCTCTGAGTCGTTCATTTTGTTGCATTTCAAGAACAGACAATCTTTGTCGTGCTTTTTTGAGCAGTTCAGTGCTTGAGGCAGGTTCAATAAAAATACTTAAGGTAAAGGGCAATGAAGAAGTCAAAAGACGGAAAAATACATAGGGACTGAGGTAGGCTGGAATATCAGCAAGATAATATAAGCGTTTGAACTTACCATTTACATCAAGATACTTGCTGTGCTCAACAATATACTCACTTTTATATGAGCTTTCTGTTGCTCTATCAATGTGTATAGTTTCATCGCGTTTCTCAACTACTAAATGAAATTTTTCTTTTGCATCATGCAAGATTTTTTGTTCATACGCTTTAAGCTCCTTTTTAAACTGGAAGTAGCTTTTTAGAAAGCCAAGTGGAGTTCTGCTTTTTGCTCGTGTTGGCTTAGTAAGTTTAGCGACTGCATGGCCTAAAAATGGCTGTTTTTCTATTGTTTCAGCCTGAGATGACACGACCTCCATAAGTCTTTTAATTTCTTCCTTGAGTGCCTTTTCTGTTGTAGATTGTGCAGAATCTAATACTTGTTCTTCGAGTTTCTTTAAACCTTCATTTCGTGCTTTGAGTAGATCTGTTTCTTTTTTTACTGCAATCAGTTCTTCGGTATATACATCTCTTTCATGGCTCAGACTATCAACCTGATCTTTAAGAGTAAATGTAAGACTAAAGTTTCGAATATTTTGTAGTAGTGTACGCATGGTGGTTTTTATTGAATCTGTAATCATCGTAAAATACCCCTCACAAATTGTTTCAACGCCTCATTAATCACGGGTTTTGTAGAAATATTGCAGACTGCCAAAGATGCGGTAAGTCGAGAACTACTGTCATTTAGTTTTTTTACCCCTTCAACCACAGCTTGTGGTTTGTGTGTGGCACAGCCTACTGAAAGTACTGCATAGTGTTTGGTAATGAAAAATGAGCTGGTATCAATCAGTTTTGTTAGATTTTCAATATATTCATGCACGAGTGATTCTCGATCAGAAGATGAGTCCTCATACAGAGAAAAGAAGTGTTTCGAGTAATCGCTACTTTTGGCTGGTACTTTTCGCACAATAAACTGAGTTTGGGTAGGTAATACATGAATAGCCTGTTTTAGCTTGATAAAAAAGTGTTCACGATCTTGTTCGTTGAGGAGTGCAATATCAAATGGCTCAACTTCATAAACTCTAATGAGTTTATCTTTACGGACAATCAGGTCATTTTGAATATGAAAGTCAGTAAAGTACGGATCAATATCGGTAACGCGCATTTCTTTGGTAGCAGTCGAGAAAGTAGTTGCTCGTGGGACAATTTTAAAAATTGGTTGATTGTCAATTTTTTGGCTGACAAATGCAATAAAAAAGATGATCGCAACAAAGAGTGTCGAGAGATAGTATCCCCAATCAAAAAAATGAAAGCCGTACACAAAAATGAGATAAATACCGACTGATATAAAAACAATGCCAGCAGACACAATAGCCGTATCGGTAAAAAATAGGCTTCGCAAGATATGTGTCCGTATATCGTCTTTATATATTCGTATGTTTCTCATATGATTTTTTGGTATAGAGCCTAATAACTGGATCAGTACCTTTTTTGGCTTGTCGTTCTACTATTACGCCTTTGACTCCAAATGCTTGATTACGATTTTCTGAAATTTCCAAGAATTGTCGTACTTTGTGGACAGGACTTGATTCTTTGATATAGGCGTAGTCGATCTCTTTGCCTTGTTTTTTTGCCTCCTGCATGGCGTTGTAGTTATGGGGATTGGGATGCAGTTTATTAAAACTAGATAGATCAATAAATTTCTCATGATCAAACTCAACTTGCTTTAGCTTGTCTTGAGGCACTCCGTTTTGAACGGCTTCTATCATTGTCGGGTAGTATGCAGATAAGCCTTGAGCACCATCATGTCTATATGCAGTACCAGAGACAGCAACAATTCCTTGTTTAGGATTTTCTGCTTGTACAGCAAATCCTTTGTGCGTCAGTTTTTGTGAAAATGGAGCCTGTGGCTCTGTAAGTGTTTGCACCTTATACTCACTGCCTGCATTGTTGGCGGTATAGTTTTTGTTCTCAGTTTTTGATATGTTGCTGAACTCTGAAGTAGATTGCTTGGTCAAAAATCGATTGCGTATCCGGTTACCCAAAGCAGTACTAAAGCTTTTGTTTCCAGTTACCCCTTTCTTAAAATCTCCAATGCCTGAGGTAACTGGCGACAGTATGCTTCGTGATGAGACAGCGGCCATCATATTATTTGACATAGCAGACCACGCATCACCAAATATGCGAGCTACCAACATATTCACCCCTCCAAGAAAAAATAAAAAGCCAGTATAGAAAAACAACATACCAACACTTGGCCCTTGGGATTCTAAAATACTTCTGAAGATATCTGTTGCAATAGCAAAACCAAGTACAAAGGCAGGTTGTTGTATGAGAAAGGTGAACCAAGTTTTGAAAAAGGTTTGGACAATAGATTGTGTTCTTTCTGCAAGAGCAAATGGAATCACAATGGGGTAAATCACACCTAAAAATAGTAAGGTTGAAAAACGAATGACAAATTGAAAGCCCAGATACAAAAACCCACAGAGCAAGAATAAAAAGGTTATGGCAAATAAAAAGACTTGCACAATAAACTTACCAAGTGACTTGAAAATCCCACCACGAAGGGCAATGTCAAAAGAAGGAATACCAAACTTTTCAGAACTTTCATTAGCATCTATTTTTTCTTGAGATTTATCAAAGTAATCATCGAGAAAACCAGTAAACTGCTGTGTTTCTGATATTTTGTTCACCAGCAAGTTATTAAACTGCACAGAGTAGGAAAGTGCGTGCGGAACGGTCAGAAACAATACGACTACCATGAGCAAACGCACGGCAAAGCTTTTTAGCTCATAGGCGTTATCAGAGCCGATCTTTGTGATGGCAATAAACGAAATGATGATAGCCAGTATCGGAATAGCAATTTGATAAAAGATATTTCTGTAGTGAGTGACTCCGGGGATTGCCGAGCCGTCCTTGAGCGTGATTGTTTCTGCTAGTGGATCTGGTGTATAGAAGATAAAGCCACCAAGAAGTGAGTCAAAGCCGTTTATAAAGTTTTTAAGAAGGGAAATAACGCTTGAGGAATCTTCTTCAACAGCAAACTCATTCGTCCATGTGACTTGCTGGTTTTGATTTTGGTTTTCTTGATTTTCCTGTGCAAGGGCGGGTGTTGCCGAGAAAATCGATAGAAGTATGATTGCACATACTAGTATCAAATGTTTCATAAAGCTAACAACTACGATTGTTAGTCTTTTTAGTTTGTGCCACCAACAAATTGTTTGAGAATACTTGCTATACTGGCCGACCCAAAGACTAAAAGACCACCAATCAATATATTAAATATCCATCCTTTGAGTCTGGATTTTCTCTCTGTATCATCACCACTTGCGATTAACGCAATGCCAAGTGCTGCAATTGAAAGAGCCATAACTGGGAGTGAAAAATACTGGAGGGTTTTTACAACACCCCATAGAAGACTGTCTAGGTTGGCGAATTGAATAGGTTGCGCGCTGTCGTATCCTGGAATATTGTTGCCCATAGTTGTTATTTTCTTCTGGGTAGGGAAACTTATAACGAAATACTATAAAGTGATCGAATTATATAAACTGATTTTTCGGATGTCAACAAGAATTTGTTGATTCACTAGCCTATATGTGGATTTTAGGAGTAAAATGAGCTTTGAGCCGAGTGCGACAAGAATACCCTGAGGTATTTGATGAAATTTACGGTAAAATATTGTTGTGGATCTATGGTGAAAATTAAATGATGTCATTAAATGAATAAAAAACAATTAAGCGAAACAGATGTTAGAACCAAATTTATTACTCCTGCAATAGTCTCTGCTGGTTGGAATATCCAAAAACAGATCAGGGAAGAAGTTCATTTTACTGATGGAAGAATTGTTGTTAAGGGTGAAACTGTAAAACGAGCCAAAGGAAAAAAAGCCGATTATATCCTCTACTACAAATCCAATTTACCAATAGCAATAGTAGAAGCCAAAGATAACAATCATAGTATTGGTGACGGATTACAACAAGGTATTGAGTACGCTGAAATTCTTGATATACCTTTTATCTACTCAAGTAATGGTGATGCATTTATAGAGCATGATAGAACGAGCACTGAGGGGATAATTGAAAAAGAACTTTCTCTTGAGCGATTTCCAAGTCCCGATGAGTTATATAGTAGGTATAAAAAGTTCAAGGGAATCACCGACGATCAAGAACAGATTATTAATCAAGATTATTTTTATTCTCCGACCAGTAAAACACCAAGATACTATCAGGAGATTGCCATTAACAGGACTATCGAAGCTATAGCAAAAGGTAAAGATAGGGTTTTGCTCGTCATGGCTACTGGCACAGGGAAAACTTTTACAGCATTTCAGATAATGTGGAGGCTTTGGAAGGCAAAGAAAAAGAAGAGAATACTTTTTGTTGCAGATAGAAATATATTAGTAGATGATCCCATGCGAAGAGACTTCTCACCTTTTGGTGAAAAGATGACCAAGATTACTCGAAGTAAATTTAATATTCAAAAGTTCTCTTCTTACGAAATATTTATTGGACTGTATCAGAGCATAACTGGACCTGAAGAATCACAGAAGATCTATAAGCAATTTCCAAAAGACTTTTTTGATTTAATTGTTATAGATGAAGCACATCGTGGAAGTGCCTCAGATGACTCTGCATGGAGAGAGATTCTTGAATATTTTGACTCTTCTTCTCAAGTTGGAATGACAGCAACTCCAAAACAAATTAAAGGAGCAGATAATGTAGCATATTTTGGGGATCCAGTTTATGAGTACTCTCTCAAACAGGGAATAGATGATGGATTTTTAGCTCCTTATAGAGTTGTACGAGTGACTCTGGATAAGGATGCAGAAGGATTTAGACCATATGAAGGTCAGATTGATAAATATGGCAATGAGATTCCAGATGAAGAATACAATGTAAAAGACTTTGATCGTCGGATAGTTATTGATGAGCGAACAGAAACAGTTGCAAGAAAAATTACAGATTTTCTAAAGAGCACTGATAGATTTTCAAAAACGATTGTCTTTTGTGTCGATATAGCTCACGCTGAACGATTGAGGCAAGCGCTTATAAATGAAAACGCTGATTATTACTCCGAGAATCACAAGTACATAATGCGCATCACTGGAGATAACGAAGAAGGTAAAAACGAGCTAGATAATTTTATTGATCCTGAACAAAGATACCCAGTTATTGTTACCACTTCAAAACTGCTGACAACAGGTGTTGACGCAAAAACTTGTAAGCTTATTGTTCTAGATACAAATATCAACTCAATGACAGAATTCAAGCAAATAATTGGGAGAGGTACTCGATTAGATCCTGATTTTGATAAATATTTTTTCACAATAATGGATTTTAGGCAGGCAACTAAGTTGTTTGCTGATCCTGCCTTTGATGGTCCTGCAATTAGTACAACAGAAAATAAAGAAGATGAAGAAATTGTAATTACGGACGAAGAGCCTGAAGAAGGACTGGATGAGGAAGATTTAGTTGATATCACACCTGATCCCATTGATGAACCTATTGGAAACGGTGGTGTCATCATAGATATAGAACCACCCAAACCCTCTAAGTTTTATGTAAATGGCGTTACTGTTGAGGTGATAAATGAAACAGTTCAGTATTATGATGAAAATGGGAAACTTACCACTGAGTCACTTAAAAGCTACACCAAGAAGAGCTTGAGTAAGAAATATGAATCTCTCGAAGAATTTCTAAATGACTGGAATTCAGCTGACAGAAAATCCGTGATTATTCAAGAACTAGAAGAGCAAGGAATTTTCTTCGAAGAACTCAAGAAAGAGCTAGGAAAAGATATTGATCCCTTTGATTTAATACTTCATATTGTTTTTGATAAACCTGCGCTTACAAGGCAGGAGCGAGCAAAAAATGTTCTAAAACGAGATTACTTTACTAAATATGGCAATAAAGCAAAGTTAGTTTTAGAAGCCCTACTTGAAAAATATTCTGATGAAGGTATTACTGCATTAGAAGATATGGAAATTCTTCGAGTACAGCCAATTAACGAATTCGGTTCTCCAGTCGAAATAGTAGGGTATTTTGGAGGGCGAGAAAACTACATAAATGCAGTACAACAAATGGAACAATTTATTTATATGACGGCATAATACTATGGCACTATCAAACTTAGTCAAAACAATTCAAAACATCATGCGAAAGGATACTGGAGTTGACGGAGATGCTCAGCGTATCTCACAGCTTACTTGGATGCTTTTCTTAAAGATCTTTGACGACAAAGAGAAAGAATATGAACTTCTTGATTCTACATACAAATCACCAATACCAGAAAAACTAAGATGGAGAAATTGGGCGGTTGAAGATACTGGTATTACAGGTGATGAATTAGTTGAGTTTATCAATGAGAAACTTTTTCCAGGACTTAAAAACTTGAGCTGGCAAAAAGGTGATGATCCCAGGGCTTTCATAGTTAAAGAGATATTTCAAGACAGCTACAACTATATGAAGTCTGGAACATTAATGAGGCAAGTTATTAATGTAATTGACAATGAAATTGATTTTAACAACAGTACACAAACTCATATTTTTAATGATATTTACGAAAAAATATTAAAAGATTTGCAAAGTGCTGGTAATGCTGGTGAGTACTATACGCCAAGAGCAGTTACTCAGTTTATTGTTGAGATGGTCAATCCGCAACTTGGCGACAAGATTCTAGATCCTGCTTGTGGCACTGGAGGCTTTCTTATTGATTCACTAGAACATGTTAGAAGTAATCAAGTAAAAACTCCAGAAGAAGAGAAGCTCTTGCAGAACTCTATCTATGGAACAGAAAAGAAACCTCTCCCCCATATGTTGGTTATGACCAACCTTATACTTCACGGTATAGAAGCTCCTATAAATGTCCAAAGAGGAAACTCTCTTGCCAACTCCGTTCGAGATATTACTCAAAAAGACAGGGTTGATGTTGTGGTAACTAATCCTCCATTCGGAGGAATTGAGCAAGAGATGATAAAAAAAGGATTTCCTACCCAATATCAAACTAGTGAAACGGCAGATTTATTTTTAATCCTTATCATTGAGTTACTCAAAAATGGAGGAAAAGCTGGGATTGTTTTGCCAGACGGTTCTCTTACTGGCGATGGTGTTAAAACTAGAATTAGGGAAAAGTTACTTACAAGTTGCAATTTGCACACAATTGTTAGACTCCCCAATTCAGTATTTGCTCCATATGCTACGGTTGCAACAAATCTTTTATTTTTCACAAAAGGCGAATCAACTAAAGAAGTTTGGTACTACGAACATACTTTGCCAGAAGAACAAAAATCATACTCAAAGACAAAGCCAATAAGAGTTGAAGAATTTGAGCCAATCAAAAAGTGGTGGAACAACAGAGCTGAAAGCGAAATATCTTGGAAAGTTTCTTTTGAAACACTAAAAGGTAGTAATTTTGATCTAGATATTAAAAATCCAAATAGGAAAGAAGAAATTATTGAACATTCTTCTGCTGAGCTCATTCAAAAGCTAAAAGATTCATTTGCAGAAAGTCAAAGATTACTAAATGAAATTGAAAATGAACTATGAACTATTGCAAACTGGGAGACCTTTGCCAGATTGAAAAAGGGAAAATTGGGATCACAAAAGCTGTTGACGGCCAATACCCACTAGTTACGACTGCGGAATCAAGAGGATTACACAATGAATATCACTTTGATAAACCAGCTGTAATTATTCCTTTAGTCTCTTCGACTGGTCATGGACATGCAAGTATCAACAGACTTCATTATCAGGAGGGCAAATTTGCAGTTGGTTCAATCTTGGCAGTTTTAACCCCAAAAGATCCTGAGTTACTTAATGCTCAGTATTTATATACATTTCTTTCTACAAACAAAGACCAGTTGTTAGTATCTCTTATGCGTGGAGCAGCAAATGTTTCTCTTTCAATTTCAAAAGTTAAAGATGTAGTGATACCTGTTCCATCCATGGACCAACAGCTTGAAATAGTAAAAAAATTTAACAAATTGCAATCAGATATTTCTGATTTTCAAGCCCAAACCGAGAAGAGATCTATACTTCTCAGAAACTTAAGACAACAAATTCTTCAGGACGCAATATCTGGGAAACTTTCGGAAAAATGGAGGGAAGCAAATTCTAATGTTGAATCTGCGGAAGCTCTACTCGAGAAAATCAAAGAAAAAAAAGAAAAATTAATAATAGAAGGTAGGATTAGAAGACAAAAGCTCTCACTTCCAGTTGAAGAAAAATTACTATTTAAAGTGCCCAAAGGTTGGGTATTGTGCAGATTAGGGGAAGCTGTCTATTTAACTCGTGGGTCATCTCCTCGTCCAATCTCACATTACGTTACTAGTTCACCTGAAGGAGTAAATTGGATAAAGATTGGAGATACACAAAACATAGAAAAGTACTTGTTTAAGACCGAGCAAAGAATAACTATCGAGGGCGCGGAAAAATCACAGCGTGTAGAAGCTGGAGATCTTATTCTTTCAAACTCGATGTCATTTGGGAAAGCATACATTCTAAAAACTGATGGCTATATACATGATGGGTGGTTTCTGATAAAACTTCTTGGATTAATCGACTGCGATTATTTTTATTACCTTATATTATCAAATTTTATTCAAGAACAGTTCAGAAGTTCT
>CAZOZK010000042.1:0-8774 GCA_964584245.1 uncultured Pseudomonadales bacterium
CCCACAATGCAATTGTGCATTACAAAGGTCGTCGTGTGTTTATTGTAAATGGACGCACCCAAGATGGTGCGGGTTTTGATGATTTTACCGTCGGTGCCTATGAATTTGAAGGCAAAGAAGGTTCATTTCGTGATGCAGAAGACGGCCAATTAGGAAAAAATGGTGTGGAACATGGCAGTGTCGATTCTGTGGTTCGATTCTGCGCTTCGGTTGAGCCAAAAGTCAAAACAACGTTGTACTACTGGATCTGTGCAGGCAAATCACTTGAGGAAGCATATGGCCTCAACGCCATGGTCATGGAAAAAACTCCACAATCAATGATTCATTCAACTGAGCATTACTGGCAAGCTTGGTTACGAAAAAGTGAGATTCGCACCGATGTGCTAACCGATCAACAGAAAAAATTATTTGATACGTCGTTATTTATTTTGCGTGCTCATTCTGATAATGACGGCAGCATTATTGCCTCTGCAGATAGTGAAATGATTGAGTACGGCAAAGATGATTACTCATACATGTGGCCACGTGATGCAGCGCACATTGTCTCGGTGCTCGACCAGGCTGGCTATAGCGAAGTCACCAAACCTTTTTTTGAGTTTTGTCGTGATGTCTTGCATCCCGATGGGTACTTGCATCACCGATTTAATGCCGACCAAAGTTTGGGTTCGACTTGGCATTCAAATTTGTCACAAAGTGAATGGATAAAGGATAAAATTTTGCAGCTGCCCATCCAAGAAGATGAAACTGCAGGTGTGCTTTTTTCTTTGTGGGTGCATTACATTGAGTCAAAAGACCTTGAATTTATTGAGGCATTATACAAACCATTTATAGAAAAAATGGCTGATTTCTTGGTAAGTTTTAGAAATAAAGATACTGGATTGCCAATGCCATCTTATGATTTGTGGGAAGAGAAAATTGGTGTATCAACCTACACGTGCGCCGCTGTCTACGGTGGATTAATGGCCGCAGCACAGTTTAGTGAGTTGTTGGGTAAGCGAAATCATATGCGCACCTATCGAGAAGCTGCCAAAGAAATCAAAAAAGCAGCTAGTAAGTATTTGTACAATGAGCGAGTCCGGTCATTTATTCGTTTTGCTACTGTCGAAGAAAAAGGAACTGTAGTCCAGCACGAAATTGTGGACGCAAGTTCGCTGTATGGATTGTGGCACTTTGGCATGTTCTCGCAAAGCGATCCCCTGTTTCAAAATACCTTGAAGGCCGTGAGTGAACGGTTAACAAATCCTACAGAAGTTGGTGGTGTGATTCGCTATGAGCACGACAATTATTTTAGGAGTACTGATATTTCAAATCCTTGGTTTATTACCACCATGTGGGAAGCACAGCGACGTTTAAGTAGCGCCACAGTAACACAAGAAGATCTGGATTTTACCCAAGAAATTTTTGATTGGGTGCTCCAGCACATGTATCCTTCTGGTGTGTTGGCTGAGCAGCTTAATCCTTATACTGCGCAGTCGTTATCTGCCACACCACTAGCTTGGAGTCACGCGGTGTATGTTGAATTGGTGCTCAAGTATATTGAGGCATTGCGCCGATTAGGCAAGTTGCCTGAGGCTCCTGCAACGGCACAATCAACAGTAAAACCATTTCATGAGCTGTAGTTTTTGTCCTCTAGTTTTTAGTGTGATTCCTTTTGTTTAGAGTGTAATTCTGTTACAGTAAACATATGCAGTATTTTTTAGCAATCGATGGTGGCGGCACCAAAACCAAGGTTTTGTGCGCTGATGAAACTGGCAAAGTTATTGGCGAGGGTTTATCTGGACCGACCAACCTTACTGCTACCAATGCTGGATCTGCAAGTTTTAGTTTGCAGGAAGCAATTCGCCAAGCTATACAAGGTCTCCCAAGTGGGTTAGAAATGAGCAATGTGGTCATGGGTTTGGCCGGTATGGACACTCCCGATGAAAAACAGGTTGCAGAATCAATTTTTGGCCAAGTATTTTTGACCTATGGAATCAAGAAATTCACACTGGTTAATGACATTGTGATTGGTATGGCCAGCGGCAGCTCGCATCCAGATGCAATTACTTTGATTTCTGGAACTGGTTCGAATTGTTATGGTCGTAATGCAGAGGGCAAAGAAGCTAAAAGTAGTGGCATGGATTTTCTATTGGCGGATCAGGGTTCGGGATATCAAATTGGTTTGGATACACTGAAAATGGCGGTCAAAAGTTATGACGGACGTGTGCAAAAATCAAAGTTGGAAGAGTTGGTGTGCCAGTATTTTCAGATTGAATCGATTGCGCATCTCAAGAGATATGTCTACAGTCCTCAAATGACAAAACCAGAAATCGCAGAGTTGGCCAAGCTGACACTGCAAGCCCACGAGCTAGGTGATACTGTGGCTACCGGGATTTTGGAGTGGGCGGTGTTTGAGTTGGCTGAGATGGCTCGGGCGGTGCTCGACAAGTTGGCAATGAGGGATCGATTGGTGGATTGTGTTTTGGTTGGCACTATAACTAAGCATGAGTTTGTTTCCAGGCGGCTTTCTGATCGCTTGACTGAGTTGTGTCCACAGATTGTGTTGGTGTGTCCAGATCAGGAACCAGTTTCTGGCGCGCTCAAAATGGCAATGGCTCAGAATACATAACTGTAGTACATTTGTACTAGATTCGAGGAAGACCTATGCAACAATCATCTATGCCCCACCAGTTAGTTTCGCTAAACTTAGATCTACTTTTTGCTGATCGCGCCACTCACTATGGTATTAAACCAGAAACTATTGCGAGCACTCAAGCTCAGGTGGCTGAGGCAACGGCAAGTGTGGAAGAAAATGTTGCCAAATTAAGTAACGCTACTCTGTTAGAACAAACCCAAACTGCTTTTTCTCAGATTTCCTGGGCCAAGCAGATGATTGTGGTTGGAATTGGTGGATCCGATTTGGGTGGTCGAACAATCCAACAAGCGCTGCAAGTTGATATTCCCCCAATGCAGGTTATTTTTCATGGTGATTCGACAGATCCTGAACAAATTCGTCGATTGTTTTTGCGTATTTCATTGCCAGAAAGTGTATTTGTGATTATTTCAAAATCTGGCGAGACGGTCGAAACAATTTCCCAATATTTATTTTGGAAAGAACAGCTTCGCACGAATCATCCAGAACTTGATTGGACCAAACATTTTGTGTTTATTACCGATGCTAATAAAGGTATTTTGCGAAAAGAAGCAGATGCATTTGGCGTTTTGACCCTGCCGATTCCAGATTCAGTTGGTGGCCGATTTTCGGTGCTTACTCCGGTTGGATTGCTCCCTGCTCTAGCAATGGGTGTTGATTGTGCAGGTTTATTGGAAGGTGCTCGAGCATTTGCCAGCGATAGCAGCCAGCGACAGTTGGCATACGATTTTGCAACAACGCAATATCAATTGTATGTACAAGGGATACAAGTTGTTGTTTGTATGCCATATAGTATTGCGCTCGAGGAATTTGCTCGCTGGTTCAGACAGTTATGGGCAGAATCTTTGGGCAAAGATGGCAAAGGAATTTTACCAATTCAATCACGTGGTCCAGCGGATCAGCATTCTCAGGGACAGTTTTATAATCAAGGTGCTCCACTGCAATCAGTCCTATTTTTACGAGTCGAACAACCAAAACAGGATTTTGTTTTGCCATCTACAGACATTGCAGAACTTAAATATTTGACAGGTCATACTTTCCAAGAAATTTGTTTGGCTGAACAAACTGCAACAGCGCAGGCGTTAGCAGAAGTTGGCCGACCAAGTGCGACGTTGTCGATTCGTGCTTTAGACGCGAAAAACCTTGGCGCTTTATTTTTATTCTTTGAATTAGCAGTGGTACATGCCGCGCAGTTACTCAAGGTGAATGCGTTTGATCAACCAGGAGTTGAACAAGGCAAACAGATTATGTATCGGTTGCTGGGCGCTGCTTGACAGTCTGGGGTATTCTCTAGATAATCAACTTGTGAAACTCCCTACAGATAACTCCCGATACTTCTTTTATGGACTACTTTTACTTGTGGTAGTTGTATCAAGTTTGGTGTTTATTCCACTGGCTGGTGCCATTACCCTTGCGTTTTTATCTTCAGTCATGTTCCAACCAATTTACAAACTTTTTCTGCGTTTATTTAGGGGACATGCCCAGATTGCATCTGGAGTCAGCGTATTTGTAGTTATCTTAGTAGCACTTATCCCGCTGTTATTGCTTGCACAAATGACACTGTATCAAGTATTGCAGTTTTCAAATGATGCGCAAGAGTACACCAAAATTCATCCATTGAGTTTAGATAGTAGTGTTGGATATGCTAATGATGTTTTAGGTTCAATTCCTATTTTGGAGCAAGAAATTACCGTTGACCAAGCACGAGAAACGATCGATCAAAGCATTTCATCAGTTGCACGTGCAATTTTAGATTTTGCGCTGCGAACTGGAGCTAGTACCCCTGATCTGTTATCACAGTTATTCATTTATTTATTTTTGCTATTTTTCTTTTTTCCACTTCAGAAAAAAATCCCAAAAATTATTTCCAATATAAGCCCACTTCGCGACGAACTTAATTATATGTTCATCAACAAAGCTATGGCTATGGCTGAGTCAATGGTGAGCGGCATTTTTGTTATCTCATTTATACAAGCACTTGCGGGTGGCATTTTATTATCGTTACTTGGCACCCCATATGTAGTGTTCTGGGCGGTAAGTATGTTTGTGATGGGTGTTATCCCAGTCATAGGCTCGAGCTCTGTGCTCTACTTATTAGGTTTTATATATCTTTTGACTGGGAATATTTGGCAGGGTGTACTTATTATTGTGATTACAACACTTATTATTAGTAATATTGATAACGTTCTGCGACCTCGATTGGTTTCAAAAGAAGCAGCGTTGCATCCTTCACTTGTGTTGATTGGAGTCCTGGGTGGATTAAAAGCTTTTGGATTATTGGGTATTATTTATGGTCCAGTTATTTTGATTCTCTTGACCAGTATGCTCAGTGTATTCGAAAGTAATCACTCATCAAAATTACTTGATTCTCAAAAGTAGATAGATTTTACTGCAGTACGTGGAGTAAGTATCCAAACAATCCAAGAAAAAGTCCGTACACTAACGCTGGCTTAATGAGCAACACCAACATATTTCTCTCGGATATTTTTGAGTCAGTAGCTGCTAAGACTGCTATTATATTGTGCAGGGCAATAATGTTGCCTCCAGTTGCCCCCAAAACCTGTAGGGCTAGGACAAGTGGAATCGAGAACTTCCCAACCAAAGCGGCCTCAGCTTGAAAACCAGCAAATAAAATATTGGAGACTGTTACGCTTCCTGCTATCAATGCGCCAAACATACCAATAAATGGTGCAACAAGTGGCCAGGCAATGGGAATTGTACTAACCATTTTGGCACAGAACACGGGGATGCTGGGGTTTCCAGCTGAATTATTTCCAGAAAATAATAAGAGTTGCGCCAAAAAAATCAGTGCAGATAATGTTATTGCTGGTTTACTCATTTTTGAGAGTGTCGCAGTAAGCAGTCCTCGTATTTTTTTTCCACCAGGTTTGTAAATGATGAGTGCTGCCAGCGTGCCAAGCAACAGATAGAGTGCCGGTGAATAGAGCGGACGAAGTGTGTGTTGCACTTGTACGCCCGCCACTTGAGAAACTGTTACTGCCCCTGTTGATTGAGCAATTGCATTGAATGGCAAGTTAGGTATCCGAGAAAGAATCAAAAAAAACACTGTGAATGTATAGGGAATACTTGCCAAAATTTTTGTTTGAGTACTGTAGTGACTATTGGATTTTTTGGCCGAAATAGGTTGCGTTTTTTTAGATTTTACATCCGCAAAAGTCCACGGATGTTTGATGGCAAAAAATGGTAGTTTGAGTAACAGTATGAAGGCAATTCCACCAATTAATGATCCCAAGAGTGCGGGAAATTCAAATCCAAAAATAAGTGCAATTGAATAAAACGGAATGCAGTAGCACAAGGCTGCCAGCAGGGCGTGTTTCCACACGGCAAGCCCATCTTTCCAATTTCCACCAAAAGTTGTGGTGAGTAACACAACCATCACTAATGGAAAAATGAGTGCTGCGGGCAACCCAACTGCAACAAAATACAGCAATACTTGTTGTAACGTGAGCCCAGTTACTAGCCCTTCAGGCGAGCTCAAAAATGGTGCTATTCCCTGCGTAAGACCAATCAGGAATGGTGTGCCGACTGCGCCAAACGCAGTTGAAAGCGTGTTGCCTAGCAAAGAAATTAGGATCGCCCCGCGGACTGGAAAGCCAATCACGACTAATAATGGCGCCGCGAGCATGGCAGGTGTGCCAAAGCCTGCAATTCCCTCAATAAATCCTACGAAAAATACGCCGATCAAGAGTGTCTGAATTCGTCTATCTGGAGAAACTGACACGAGCACATTTTTGATCACGCTTATTGCTCCAACTTCTTGGAGTAAGGCTACCAAAAATAGCGCGGCAAACAGAATCGCTACAATATCAACAGTAACTAAACTGCTTTTTACCAATGCTGCAAGGATTGTTGCTCCAGGCACTTGCCACAGCGCAACCAATACAACCAGCAGCACAGCCAACGCTGCAGTTGCTGACCAAAATACCGATTTACGTAACAAAAAAATACTCCCAAACAATACAGCAAATGGCAAAATGCAAGCAAAAAAAAGTGGCCACATACTATCAGTTTACCTTAACTGAGATATACTATACAAATATGAAACATGTTGTTGTGATTGGATCTGGATTTGGTGGATTATCTTCCGCCGCATTACTCGCTAAAGCTGGTTACAAAGTTACCGTGCTCGAAAAAAATGAACAGGCTGGTGGACGCGCTAGTCGCCTGACAGAAAAAGGCTTTAGTTTTGATATGGGACCTTCGTGGTTCATGATGCCCGAAGTCTTTGAGCGGTTCTATGCTGAGTTTGGCACCACGCTTAAAGAGCAACTCAAGTTAAAAAAATTGACTCCCCAGTATCGCGTCTATTTTGAGGACAAAACTTTTGTAGATATCACAGGAGACTTAGAAAAAGATTGTGCGTTATTTGAATCCTTCGAAAAAGGTGCCGGCCAAAAACTGCGCGAGTATCTGCAAGAAGGCAAACTCAAATATCGTATCTCAATGGATAGTATTTTGTACAAGAACATGGACTCAGTTTTAGATTTTGCCAAAAATAAAGAATTGATTAAACACAGCCGTTCGGTTGGCGTGCTTGAACCAATGGAAAAGTACATTACTAAGTTTTTTTCTAATCACAAGTTGCAGCAAATTATGGAATACAACTTGGTTTTCTTGGGCTGTTCTCCACAAAATGCGCCAGCTCTGTTTAGCATGATGGGCTATGTAGATATGGAACTTGGTGTGTGGTATCCCCAGGGTGGAATTTATTCCGTGGTGGATTCTATGGTAGCGATTGCCAAAAAATTGGGCGTGAAATTTGTGTACAACGCACCGGTTACGGCGATTGTGTCTGAAGGAAATTCGGTCAACACTGTTCGCACAGTCAAAAAAGACTATGTTGCTGATTTTGTCGTGTCCAATGCAGATTATGCGCATACTGAAGATTTATTGGAAGATCAAACTAAACGAAATTATCCTCCTCGCTACTGGAAAAAACATGTCTCTGCCCCATCGGCATTTTTGTTGTACTTGGGAGTCAAAGGTAGCATTCCAAAATTAAAGCACCATACTCTCTATTTTGGTGCTGACTGGAAAAAGCATTTTTCTGAGATTTTTGCTAGCAAAAAATGGCCACAAGACCCATCAATTTATATCAACAATCCGTCGGTGACTGATCCCACCCTTGCGCCAAAGGGTCACCAAGCACTTATGGTTTTGGTGCCGGTAGCGGTTGGCTTAGAAGAAAGTGAAGAGTGGAAAGAAATGTACGCAAACTATATTATTTCTTTTATCGAGAAAAAAATTGGTGTGTCACTTAAAGACAAAATTGTGTATCAGAAGATTTTTTCGGTCAGTGATTTCTCGAGCAGATACAATAGTTTTGCTGGCAATGCACTTGGCGGCATTGCTCACACATTTTTCCAGAGCGCAATTTGGCGACCGTCTAACAAGAGCAAACAGTTAAAGAATTTGTTTTTTGCCGGTGCTGGCACTGTGCCAGGTATTGGTGTGCCAACGTCGATTATTTCTGGACATTTGGTACGGGATAGAGTTGTGCAGGCAGACAAATAAGATCCATTTGGCTATTTGTACATTTTTAGGTATAATACTTGCTCTAGGCCCCATCGTCTATCGGTTAGGACACCAGGTTTTCATCCTGGTAAGCAGAGTTCGACTCTCTGTGGGGTCACAAATTTTAACAATTCACCACCCCCCATTTTCACTGCTATAATAAATCATATGTTCAGTGAAAAAGTTTCAATCAACATTATCAAAATCTTGTTCTCAATTGTCGGTGCGCTTATTTTCGTAGTTTGTTTTTTCATTACTAGAGGAACACTTAGTTCAATTGCAAACAGCACCAAAACTACTGGAGAAGTTATCGGGTTAACTGGCAGTGACACTAAAAAATCTGTCATTCGTTTTTCAACACCAGATGGCGGCGTGTACACCATTGAGTCGAGAGTGAGTAGCAATCCTCCAAGACATAGAGTTGGTGACACAGTCAGTGTGCTGTATAAGGCAGATAATCCAGGTGACGCGATATTAAATTCTTTCATAGATCTGTGGTTTGCAACTATTACTACTGCATTTTTGGGCATGACATTTTCTGGCATTGGATTTGGCATGATTTGGTATAGTTACAATAGAAAAAAATTAGTTGAAAAATTAACTATTT
>CAZOZK010000043.1:0-8738 GCA_964584245.1 uncultured Pseudomonadales bacterium
CTGGTTGGCCGATCCGATTATCAAACGCATTAAGGAATCTACTTTTTCTCATGAAATTAAACTAGTCGGATTTGTTGATGAAAAAACCAAGTGGGCTTTGCTTGCTCAAGCTCAGGCCTGTTTTCAACTTGGATCACAAGAAGGATTTGGCATTCCTGCCCTCGAGGCTCTGTCGGCACATACATCGATCATTGCCTACAACAATGCAAGTTTACCAGAGGTTCTAGGTAAAGCAGGATTTTTAGTTAACTCAATTTCTGCGCGAAGTTTGAACACCACACTCAAAAAAGTCTTGTCGCAAACAGCGACTCAACGAGCACTGCAACGCAAACTGGCCAAAGACCAAATCAGCCAATTCTCTTGGGAAGAAAGTGCAAAAATTGTGGCAAAGTGTATAGAAGAGACTGGGAATTCTAATTAATTTTTGTAAATTTCATATGGAAAAAAATCATTTAACTCCTCAAGAATTACTTAAATTAAATGAGCTGATTACAACTTTTGATAGTGTTCTGGAAATTATTTATAGAGTAATTGATACTGATCCAACCATTGATGATCCAGTTGAATTGGAAAAAAATAATCTGGCAGTTATAGGTGCTATTTCTCTGGTTTGTGTCCCTCATCTTGAAACTACCAGTCCGAACAGAATACAGGTGATTTTAAATGCTATATCATTATTAGTTAGTGTGATAAAAAATATAGAAGTTATAAACCTAAACCCAGAAAAAATTAATGATTTATGGCTGTATTTCCATATGAAATTTTTTGAATTAAGATCACTAGTTGATCAAAATAGAAATTAACACAATTATTCTTTACTATCCTTTAATGCACACAGATATAACACCTATCCTCTCAATCGATCCAGGCTATGACCGAGTCGGTTGGGCAGTAGGCACTCAAGAAAATAGGAAAATTCAAATTCTAGAATACGGGATCATTCAGACATCATCAAAAAAAATGATTGGGCAAAGATACCAAGACATACTCAAAGAACTTAAAATAATCTGTGAAAAGCACAACCCAAAAACCCTGGCAATTGAAAAATTATATTTTTCCAAAAATACCACTACAGCACTCAGAGTAAGCGAAGCAAAAGGCATAATAATTGGAGCCTGTTTATCATTTGTATCAGCCATCTTTGAGTACGATCCATCTACCATAAAGCTCTGTGTGACTGGCAATGGGGCGGCTAACAAACAAGCCGTAGAAAAAATGGTCCGCATGCAGCTACATTTAGAAGCCTCACCACAAGTTGATGACACGATTGACGCACTCGCCATCCTGCTTACACACTTCCTCTCACATTCGCCACTCCAAGAAAAGAAAAATAACGCTATACTGTGAGTATGATTGCCTCACTAACTGGTACTATTTCTATTGTTAATTCCAAAATTATTGTCAATGTAGCAGGCGTTGGATATCTGGTATCTGTCACATCAAACCATTTGGTATCACTCAGTAGACTTACTCCTGAAGAGACCGTAACCATTTTCATCTACACACACGTGCGCGAAGAAAATCTTGATTTATTTGGATTTGAAAACTGGGCACAGCGAGGATTATTTATGCTTGTGCTGTCCGTTTCAGGCATTGGGCCTTCGAGTGCAATGCATATTTTGCAGCATGATCAACAAAGCATTATCCGCGCCATTCAAGAAGCAGATGTTTCATTTTTTACCAAAATACCGAGAATTGGCAAAAAAGTTGCTCAAAAAATTATTATTGAGTTGGGATCTAAGCTAGGAGAAGTAAAATCACTCGAGCTAGGACCACAATCTGGATCGTATAAAGATGTTATGGATTCATTGGTAGCTTTGGGTTTTAGCGAAAGTGCAGTAGAAACAACACTGCGTGAAATTGATTTCACAACTACATCACCTGAAGATGCAGTCAAAGCAGCAATCAAAATACTGAGTAAAAAATAAAGTAGGTAGTATACAAATATATGAACGATGTAGATATTGATTCCAAACTATCATCACCAGACGAAGACCAATTTATAACCTCGTTGCGAGCTACCGATTGGAAAGAATTTTATGGTCAACCAAAGGTCATGCAGTCACTGTCGATCACGCTCAAAGCCGCGCTAGAACGAAAAGAAGCAGTGGATCACATGCTTTTTTACGGTCCACCAGGATTGGGCAAAACTACACTCTCGCATTTGATTGCAAAAGAAATGAACAGTCATTTGACCGTGACTTCTGGTACAACACTCGCGAAGTCGAGCGATTTGGCATCAATTGTAACTAACTTACAACCGCACGACGTGCTGTTTATTGATGAAATTCATCGATTACCAAAACCAGTTGAAGAACTGCTGTATACCGCTATGGAAGATTTCGCATTAGATATTGTGATCGGCAAAGGCCCATCAGCCAGAACCGTGAGATTAGATTTACCACAATTCACACTCGTTGGCGCAACCACACGATTTGGATCACTCTCGGCACCATTTAGGGATCGATTTGGCGTCATTCATCGCATGGAATATTATCAGCCAGAGGAACTGACTCATATCATTGAACAAGCAGCCCAAAAATTAGATGTGAAAATTGACCTAGAAAGCAACTTAGCTTTGGCTAAACGAAGTCGTGGTACGCCTAGAATTGCGCTCAAGTTACTCAAACGAATCCGAGACTTTGCTCAAATCAAAAATCAAGGTAAAGTCAGTCCTGAAATTGTGACCAGTGCGCTGGATCTGTTGGCAATTGATACTGTTGGACTTACCCATGCTGATCGAACCTATTTAGAAACAATAATTACTAGGCATAAAGGCGGGCCAATCGGCCTTTCGACACTTTCTGCTGCATTGAGTGAGGATTCGATTACTATTGAAGAAGTTGTTGAGCCATATCTCCTGCAAATTGGATTTATCAAAAAAACGCCACAAGGTAGAGTTGTGCATGAAGCTGCGTATCAACATTTAGGATTTGAGATTCCGAAGCGCTGAAATGTTGCAATCTGAGATTAAGGAAAACGCGCCATTATAAATAGTGATAAGATAGATGTATGCAAACAATTGATATGAAACCGGGTTCTGAAGAGACACAATCACTTACGGGGAGAAGAAGCTTGTCGGAAAAAACTGTGAATAGGTTGAGAACAATTTGGTTAGAATTGGTAACTGGATTTTTGTGGTGGGAAGTGGGATATATTCCATCTCATCATGTGAGAAGATTTTTTTATAGAATTTCTGGAATGAAAATTGGATCTGGATCGACGGTGCATATGATGGCGCGGATCTACGATCCGCGCCACATCTCAATTGGCGCCGACACCATCATCGGTGAGCGCGCTAGTTTGGACGGTCGGCGCCAACTCACCAACTCTCAAGGTGGCCTCGAAATTGGCAACCATGTCGACATCGCATCCGAAGTCATGATCTGGACCAGCCAACATGATCTCAAAAGTCCAACCATGCAAGCAATTGAAGCCAAAGTAACTATTGGAGATTATGTCTTTATCGGGCCACGAGCCATAATCCTTCCTGGAATAACCATTGGCAAGGGCGCAGTAGTCGCCGCAGGTGCTGTAGTCACCAAAGATGTTCCAGCAAAAATGATCGTCGCAGGAGTGCCCGCAAAAGAAATTGGCATACGCCAACTCAGTGAGTACAACTACACACTCGGCCGTGCACGTTGGTTCCAATAATGACAACTCAATCTTCAAAAAAACCCATCAAACTCTCAGTCATTATTGTCTCGTACAATACTGCCAAATTAACTCTGGCTACGCTTGATTCTTTAGTAACAGATTTGCAAACATCCTCACTACTTGCAACCTCTGAGATTTTTATTGTGGATAACAACTCAAAAGATGATTCGCTCGCCCAAATAAAAAATTGGCAGGCAAAAAAAGCAAGCAAACACTTTCCAAATCTCACCCTTCACATCATCGAAAACAAGGATAATCGTGGATTCGCATACGCAAATAATGCTGGCATCGAACAAGCAAAAGGCGAGTACATTTTTCTGCTCAACTCAGACACAATTGTCCATCCTGGTGCATGCGCTCAAATGATCTCAATTTTTGAACAAAACCCATCTAACGAAGCAACTGCTCACCTCTCATCATATTCAAGCAAGACAGACAAAATTGGCATGGTCAGCGCACAACTTGTAAACACAGATGGCTCGCTGCAATCACAGGGCGGTGATTTACCTTCTTTTGCTAGCATACTCCCACATTTTTTATTTATTGATGACATTCCTTTTTTCGGTCAGTTTTTGCCTTCAACTCAGCACACTCAAACACAAACAACCGGTCTATCACAAATAGGGTGGGTAGCTGCAACAGCCGTTATGGTCAGCCGAGCACTAATTAAAGAGATCGGTCCACTTGATCAACATATTTTTATGTATGGTGAAGATATAGAATGGTGCATTCGAGCCAAAAAGCACCATTGGGATGTCGTCATTAATCATGATGCCAAAATCACGCATATTGGCAGCGCAAGTTCACACAGCAGTCGAGCCATAATCGGGGAGATGCGTGCGTACGAGTACATCTGGGCAAAGCACAAGCCACTCTGGCAACGACCACTCTTACAAGCCAGTATTAAAGTTGCCTGTGTGCTTCGAATCGTTTTATTTGGTACAATCCTTAGACAGGCAAATAGAGCACAGCCATATAAAGAGTTACTAACATCAAGTACGCTATAGCAATCAAAAAACTCAAATGCAATTTTCCAAAAAAAATAGACCAGATGGCAGTAAGAAATCAACAAAAAAGTCAGATGAAAAAGTTTCAGTTCAAGTTAGTACAAAGACAGCGCCAAAATCAGAACCAAAAACCGGCTGGAGAAAAATCTTAGCCTGGCTGGATCACTATCTGCTTGCTATTTGGTCTGGATTTTTACTTGCATTTATTCCGTTGTATCCAAAAATTCCACTCTTTAGCCCTATCGAACAATATATAGTTCGAGTGCGTCTAGAAGATTTATTTATTTTTGTGGCTTTTCTTATCTGGGGAATCTACTGGCTTCGTGGCAAAGTTGCCTGGAGAAAACCAATCGTCTACATCATGCTTGCCTACATTGGGGTGGGATTGCTTTCTGTACTGAGTGCACTGTTTATCACACAAACCGTTCCACTCCAACCACTGCATATTGGAAAAACCGTTCTTCACTACTTCCGCTACATCCAGTATTTTTCATTATTCTTTATCGTCTTTACCGCTATCAAAACTAAACAGCAAGTAAAAGCTATTTTGGCTACAATTGTCCTCACCGTTATTGCCTTGAGTATTTATGGATACGGTCAGCAAAACTACTACTGGCCTGTGTATTCAACAATGAATCGTGAATTTAGCAAGGGTGTTCGACTCTACTTAACTGAGCACGCTCGTGTCCAATCAACATTTGCTGGACATTATGACTTAGGTGCATACCTAGTTATCATCCTGCCTTTATTACTTGCACTCGGATACGGAGTAAAATCATGGAAACTAAAACTAGCGATACATGGCTCACACTTTTTGGGAATGTGGCTATTAATTGTGAGTGCATCCAGGACTTCTTTTGGAGCGTACATAGTTGCAATTACCATTGTGACATTGTTGTACGCACTTAACAAAAAAACAATTTTGGGTAAGGTATGGTGGGCAACTAGTCGATACTTAGCTCTTGGGTTAATTATTGTCTACACTTTCTTCACGTTTGGTGGAGATATCTATGATCGTCTACTTCAAGTCCTCCAATCGTATCCAGAAGCACATCGCGTCTACCATGATCTGAACCGCGAACGAAAAATGGCCTTTGATCGATTTGTACTTGTTCCACTGGGCATCAAAGAAATAACCATTCCAAAGGCTGAAATTCCAGAAAATGCTATTTCTACTGAGGAAGCACAACGCATTATTGTCTCTTCAGATACACGTCCAAGCACGACTAAACCATCTGACGTGTATGTAGATGTTCCAGATTTGATTGAAGTTTCTACAACTTCAGCCGATGGCACAGTAACTACCAGTATTGAAGAGCGCGATCGAACCTATTCTGATAATGCTATTCGCTATGGTCTATCTTTAGCAATTCGATTGGACACGCTTTGGCCACAAGCAATTGATGGATTTAAGGAAAATCCTGTTTTGGGCAAAGGCTATGCCACCCTCAACAAACAAGCAGTCAATCAATTTACCGAAGCAGATAGTACTGATAATAATTTCTTACGAACACTTGGTGAAACAGGTCTCTTAGGATTTGTTACCTTTTACGGAGCAATCGCCTTAGCACTGGCCTACGCAGTCAAATCAGTTCGTACCAAAGATAGTTTACTCCAAGCTTTGGCCATTGGTTACATTGCGGGTACAATCGGCTTACTCGGAAACGCTGTGTACATCGACGTCTTTGCTGCATCAAAAGTAGCACAGGTATTTTGGGGTATGACGGGAATGTTTATTGCCTATTATTATCTTGTTCAATCTGAAAAATCAGCAGAACCTGAAAAGGCTAAAAAAACTGATGAACCAGAAAAAAAGCAGCTCAAGTCCAAGTCATGAAACAATCTATGCCAACAGAAAAAATAGGAAATAAAATCCTTTCGATGCGCCAGTTCTTTGCGCTGATACTGTTGGGCATTATCCTTACTCTTAGCTTAATTGTTCGAACCCACAAACTCACCACACCACTTGCTGACTGGCATAGCTGGAGACAGGTTGACACCGCGTCTGTCACACGCGAGTTCCTTCGCTATAACGAGATTGGGTATGACAAACCATTTTTTAGCACAATCATGACACCAAGATTTCATGATCTTTCTGACATCCCCAGTGGAAAAAACAATCTTGAGGGATATCGCATGGTCGAGTTCCCTTTGGTTAATTATGGAGTAGCAGCATTACTCACCTGGATGCCAAATCTAGAACTGGTACCAACCTACAGATTAGTAAATGCAGTGTTCGCTGTTGCCACAATTTTCGTTGTCTACTTGATTGTGTTGTTGGTAAGTAAACAGCAACGGTTAGCTCTTCTTTCTGCAGCTGTTATGGGGTTCATGCCGTACTCAATTTTTTATAGTCGAACCATTTTGCCAGAAGTAAGTATGAACTTTTTTAGTTACTTCTCTGTCTTATCTTTTATTCTTTGGATTCATAGTTATAGAACCACAAAATCTCACCTGCACTGGCAAACAGTCGGACTGTATGTATTAACCTGGTTATCACTCAGCATTAGTTTTTTGATTAAACCAGTTGCTGTATTTATGGCACCGGTCTACGTCGTATTAATTATTTCCGAATTTGGAGTATTGGGCTGGATCAAACAATGGCCATTGTATCTTTTGGGCACCTCAATTTTACCGCTACTAGGCTGGAGAACACATATTGAGCAATTCCCATCAGGCATTCCTGCTAATGCTTGGTTGTTCAACGGCAACGGCATTCGCTTAAAACCAGCTTGGTGGAGATGGTTGTTTAGTGAGCGCATTGCCTTCCAAATGCTCGGCCAATGGGCGAGTGGATTTCTCATCTTAGGAGTTATGGCAAAGCATTTGAATCAAGCAGGACGAAAGTTATCTTTGTTTTACTGGTTTAGTATTGCCCTAACCATTGGCTGGTTTTCATACTTAGTCATTTTTGCGACAGGAAATGTCCAACACGATTACTACCAAATTCCACTCATTCCTGTGCTCAGTATTTTGGTAGCTAGTGGCGCAATCTGGCTCTATGACATGCTCAAAACTAATTATCCCAAAATTGTGGTGGCATCATTCATCACCTTTTTCTTTGGATTATCCGGATTTATTGGCTGGTACCACATTCGCGGCTACTATCAAATTAATAACCCTGCAATTGTCGAAGCCGGTGCGGCTGTAGATAGATTGACCCCACAAAAGGCCTTAGTCATTGCTCCATACATGGGTGACACGGCCTTCCTGTTTCAAACCAATCGACGTGGCTGGCCAATAGGATTTTCTATTGATGAAAAAATTCGTTTTGGAGCAACCCACTACGTCACAACCAGTTATGATGATGAAGCCCGCGAACTTGAAGCAAAGTATGCTACACTCGAAAAGACACCAAATTATTTGTTGCTTGATTTAACCCAACAAGTTGTAGCAACTCAATCAGCACAACTGACCAATTGATGTATGAAAATTTTAATGCTCACGCCGTATCTTCCGTATCCACTGTTATCTGGTGGCCAAATTCGTACCTACAACTTGCTCAAAAAACTTGCTCACCATCACGAGGTGACCTTATTTGCACTTATTAAAGATGATGAAGAGCGTGCCTACATTCCTGAACTAGAAAAATACTGTACCAAGGTCAGAGTTTTTAAATGATCAAAAACACCATTCACCCTTCGTAATATTTTAAAGACGGCCTTTTCGTCATATCCATTTTTGGTCATGAGAAATCATGTGCCAGAAACTGTTAGAGCAGTGAAAGCCATTTTGCAAAAAGAGCAGTTTGACCTTATTCACGCTGAAACTTTTTACATGATGCCGCATATTCCTGATACAGATGTTCCTACTATTTTGGCCGAACAAACTATCGAGTATTTAGGTTACGAAAGTTACGCACGCAATACCAAATGGTTCTTTTTAAAGCCGTTATTATTTTTTGATATCGCTAAAATTAAAAAATGGGAAACCTATTTTTGGAAAAGTTGTACCAAACTGGTGGTCATGAGTGAAGACGATAAATCATACATAACTCCATTCATTCCTAATCCAGAAAAAATTGAGGTAGTTTCAAATGGAGTAGATGCCCAATGGTTTGCACAAAAAAGAAAA
>CAZOZK010000044.1:0-8707 GCA_964584245.1 uncultured Pseudomonadales bacterium
AACTTCGGTTGGTGAAGTATCTAGGTCCACATCAACACCCGTATATTTTTCAAAGGTGTGGATGTTTCGGCCACTTTTACCAATGATTTTTCCTTTGGTTTCTTCGTTTGGAATTACCACGGTGGAAATTGTGTACTCAGCAACGTAATCGGTAGCGCCGTGTTTCATGGCGTCAGTGAGAATTTCTTGGACTTTTTCATCTGCAGTCTCTTTTGCCTCTTCTTCTTTTTGGCGGATGAACTGGGCGAGTTGGCGACTGAGGGTTTTTTCAAGATTATCAAACAGTGCAACTTTTGCTTGCTCGCGAGTCATGTCAGAAACTTCTTCAAGTTTTTTTGCAATTTCACTTTTTTGGACTTCGACTTTTTCAAGTTCAGCAGCAACTTTGTTGCGTTCTTGTTCTAGTCGATTTTCTTTTGTGTCTAGTTGATTCAAACGCTCATCAATACGATCCAATTTTATGGTGAGATCGCCTTGTTGTGCTTCAAGTTTTTTGAGAACTTCACGTTCCTGTTGTTCTGCTCGAGCTCGGATAGAAAGTGCTTCGCCTTTTGCTTCAACTAAAATGTCGCGAGCTTTGGATTGTGCATCTCGCACGAGTGTCTCAGCTTCTTGAATTTGTGCTGCGGTTGGACCAGTTGACTGTGCTGGTTTGCCTTTGGCTGCTGACTCAGTTTCTTTTGATTCTTTTGAGCCAATTAAACCTTTTGGCATTTGTTTGTTGCTCAGAGGAGTTGGTGTTGGCAATGATGCTGGAGCAACTTTGGAGATTCCTTGGGTTTGAGCTGGCTTTTTTGCATCAATAGCTACTTTTTTGCTTGCTACAGATTTGGATTGTGATCTATTTCCAAACAGTGTGGATAAATTATTGAAAAATGGCATACGATTCCTTTTGTTACAAAAGTTCAGTATCCTAGGTGAAAAGTGAGATCAAGATGATCAGATTATTGAATTGCAATTACACTAGGCGTATCGCCTGGTGTTTTTAGCGCAGGAGCAAAAAAAGTGTTGTGTGTTCTATATGATGCTAATGTCACAGTTGCTTTCAATAAATCAATTTTCGATTAGGTATCTACTAAACTTTAGTAGTATTTCTTTCTACTTAATACGGTTGTTATTAGAGTTACTATTCTATAGAGCTATTGTACTGCCAATTGGGTCCCACGTCAAACAAAGTGGTATGTCTGGGGATGAGGAGGTTTGGGCGGATGGATGGGCTACGTTGTAGTGCTAAGTTTAGTCTTTGATTTCCTAGTTTTCTTTTCTCTAGGTCCATTTACTTGATTTAATAAGGTAAATAGACTAACTAGTATGCTCATGTATACCTGAGGCGCTATTTTATCGCTATTATTTCGGATATCTTTGCTGCTCTTAGCAGTGTTCAAATACTGTAGAAACATTTCTGTATTAATAACAGTTAAGTATATTGGGTCCTGAATCAATTGTGTTCCTTCAAGGTCCATGAGTATTGGTGTTGGCTTATGTTCAACTTTTTGTGTGGGTTCGTTATCAAAAAAAAGCTTTAATTCCCCCCCCCTTCGCTTCTGCTCTCATTCTTGCTTTCAAAAAATCAAACAATTTTGAATAGAGGATATCACCAGAATCATTTGTTATATCACCTAAATACCAAATTTCACGCATACACTCCCCCTCAAGTAAATTAATGAGGGGGTAGTGTAGCACTTTTCTTTAGGCTGTCTCAACTACTTTAGGGGCTTTGATTTTGTCCCAGATTTCTTTTTCAATTTTCTTCATGAGCACTTTGTCCTCTTGAAGTTTGACTTTAGCAGACTCGCGGCCTTGGGCGAGGACCTCGCCGCCGTACTTAAAGAAACTTCCAGCTTTTTGAATAATTCCATGTTGCACACCAAGGTCAACTACATCACCAGTTCTGGAGATGCCGTTGTCATCCATGTCAAATTCAGCAATTTGGAAAGGTGGAGCAACTTTATTTTTCTTGATTTTGACTCTGTGTCGACTTCCGACTACGGTTTCACCTTCTTGGATGTTACCAATTTTGCGAATATCGAGGCGTTGTGAAGCGTAGAACTTGAGTGCATTTCCTCCGGCAGTGGTTTCTGGACTACCAAACATTACGCCAATTTTCATGCGGATTTGGTTAGTGAAGATAACCAAAGTTTTGGTTTTATTAATAGCTGCAGTCAGTTTTCGCATTGCTTGTGACATAAGTCTAGCTTGAGTACCCATTTGTGAATCACCCATTTCGCCTTCGATTTCACTCTTTGGTACAAGTGCTGCGACGGAGTCGATAACCACAATTTCTACACCACCTGAACGGATGAGTGTTTCAGCAATTTCGAGTGCTTGCTCACCGTAGTCTGGTTGTGAAATGAGTAGTTCATCGAGGTTAACACCAATCTTTTGAGCTCGAACAGGGTCTAGTGCGTGTTCAACGTCAATGAAAGCCGCGGTGCCACCGTGTGCTTGAACGTCTGCAATTGCGTGCAAACAAAGCGTGGTTTTTCCAGACGCTTCTGGTCCATAGATCTCAATAATACGACCTTTTGGAAAGCCGCCAACTCCAAGTGCCAGGTTAAGCGAGAGTGATCCAGAAGAAACAACTGGCATAGTTGCCATGTTTTTGAGCGAGTCGCCCATCTTCATAATAGATCCCTTACCATGAGCTTTTTCAATTTGCTCCATAGCAATCGCTACTGCCTGCTTTTTGCCGGCGCTATCTGACATCTCCATATCCTGCATATCGGTGACCGATTTTGTTTTTGCCATAAATCCTTTGCTTGTACCCCAACCAGTTTGAGGTACTATTAAATAGTATTGTTTGAGACTGATGTGTATGCTCTACTGTAGTGTATCCATGAAATCTGTCAACATGCTGACACGCGGTATGATATGATTTGAGGAGTTTATTCAGGCTATAGCTTAGATGGCTAAAGCGTCGGGCTGGGGGTCCGAAGACCGGAGGTTCGAGTCCTCCTAGCCTGACAATATGAAATCCAAAATACTAATACAAAAAAGAAAGGAGATTGTATGCAAAATCCAGATAACCATGTGAGAATTTTAGTTATTGATGATGATCCTTCTGTATTTGATATGGTGGAAGGTGCATTGAAATTTTTTGAAGATATAAGCTGGAGCATAGTTGCTTATGCAGCGTCCAAAATAGAAGCAGATGATGCGCTTAAAAATGGTGAAGAATTAGGTTTTACACATGTACTTCTAGATGCTAATTTGGGTACAAGTGATAAAGAAGGATTTGAGATTGCTCAAGAGATAATTGCGAGGTTTCCTCACGCTTGCATAATTGGAATATCATCTAAAAATCAAGATGAAATGGATCCTTCTAATCGTGTTGCTGATATGACAAAGTATGTAGATAAATATGTTGGAAAACAAATTACAGATAGAAATATTTTTCGTTCAGCAATTGAATCAACACTTACAAACTAGCATTCATGGTTTCACTCAATACCACTAACCTCAACCAAGCCCAATTGCTCGCCGTCGAAACAATAGAAGGTCCAGTTATGGTTATGGCCGGGCCGGGGACGGGCAAAACCCAAGTGCTGGCCACTCGTATAGCTCACATTCTCGAGCAAACTGACACTCAACCAAACCAGATTTTGGCCCTCACCTTCACTGAATCTGCGGCAACGACTATGCGAAAACGCCTGGTTGCCATGATTGGTCGTGCTGGATATTACGTACAGATCATGACTTTTCATGCATTTTGTAGTGGTGTGATTCAAGATCATCCCGAATTTTTTGCAATTGATCGCGAAAGTAGCCCGCTCAGTGAAGTCGAACGGTTTGCCATTTTTGAATCTATTCTGTTGCGCACTGACACAAACATGCAGGCGCTCAAGCCACTTAACGCTCCGCTGTTTTATCTGCGCGAGTGCATCAAGGCAATTAGTGATTTAAAGCGTGAAAACATCTCTGTAGAAACATATACAGAATTAGTGGCTGCAGAGCAGAGCCTGCTCGATGATGAAGTAGATTTACTCACCAAAGCCCAGCGCGAAAAACGCACAAAAACTATTGCAAAGCAGACTGAACTTGGCTTGGTGTATCAGTTGTATCAAAAAGAATTGTTAAACCGAAAACGCTATGATTTTGATGACATGATTACGCTGGTTGTGCAGGCTTTTAGCACTCAAGAGGAGTTATTACTAGACTACCAAGAGCAGTTGCAGTATTTTCTGGTCGATGAATATCAAGATACAAATGCCGCCCAAAATGCTGTGGTAGATATTTTGGCTTCGCACTGGGGAGATCAAGCAAATATTTTTGTAGTGGGTGATCCAAATCAGGCAATTTATCGTTTTCAAGGTGCATCAATTGAAAATGCTTTGGGATTTTTGGATCGCTATCCTTCGGCAAAAGTAATCACGTTGACAGATGGCTACCGCTGTCCGCAAGAAATTTATGATGTTAGTGCTCAAGTTATTACTCACAATCAACTTACCCAAACAGTAGCCGACAAGTTACCAGAATTAAATAAACCACTCAAAAGTAAAAATCGAGATACGAATAGGTCTGCGAGTGGCCCAGTAATTTCGCTATCAGAATCTCCTACCCAAACTGTTGAAATCTGGTCAATCCTTAATACAATTCAGGATCTCATCAAATCTGGTGTACCAGCCAATGAAATTGCGATTTTGTATCGACATAATCGAGATGCGTTGCCACTTCAAACTGCGTTGTCCGCGCGCGATATTGCCTACGATATTGAAGGCGGCGAGGATGTATTGCACAATGAGCGCATTCGCCAGTGGCTGATGCTTTTGGCTGTGATATCGCAGCTTCGACCTGAAACGCGTTCCGCGCACACAGAAGATCCTCATGCGTTATTTGAGGTCCTTTCGTATGATTGGGTGCCGGTGGAAAATCATTTGGTGTATCAACTGGCAAGGCGGGCGAGTAAAGAACATGTATCTTTGCTAACGATAATTGAGCAGTTGTCGGAGAGTGAGCAAGTTGAGTTTGCCAATGTTGTTTCGTTTGTAGAGGTGCTGCGCAGTTTAGCTCAAGAAGAGTACTCAATGGTATTTGCTGCTTGGTTTGTAACTGCCTTAGAAAAAACTGGCTACATGCAGTGGATGCTGGGGCACGCGCAAAAAATTGAGCATCTTATTATGATGCAATCGCTGTTTGCACAAGTTAAAGAATTATCAAAAACCAAACATGGGTTTAATTTGAGTGATTTTATGCAGACTATACAAGTCATGCTCGATCACAAAATTGCGATTCCTGCAGAGGATTTTTCGATGAACACCCAAGGAGTTGCGCTGGCTACAGTTCACAAAGCTAAGGGCCGTGAATGGAAGCATGTATTTATGGTGCATTGTCTTGATGGAAAGTGGGGCAATAGTAAAAAACGAGTTTTGTTACCGCTTCCTGAGGGTCTGTTACACAATACCGACCTAGACAAAAAAGAACGAAACGAAGATGAACGAAGGCTTTTTTACGTGGCAATTACTCGTGCTAGTGAACGGGTGTATCTCTCGTATGCGACTTCTGCGGCTTCGCAGACTCGGGTTGTGGAGTCAGTTCAAAGTATGTTTATTGAGGAACTTCGTGATACTGATCCCGGCAAAAAAATTGAAACGGTAGTCATTGAGCCGCCGGCCCAAACAGTTTTGTCTGAACTTGAACAGATGCTTACTGCTGATACCTATGCTTTGAATGCGCACACGATTACCCAAGCAGAACGAGAGTTCTTCGCGAATCTGGTAGAGGAGCTTGCGCTTTCGGTGACTGCTTTGAACACGTATCTTCGTGATCCACAGGAGTTTGTCACCAACGTGTTGCTTCGCGCACCGCGGGCAAAAGAGGGATTTATGGGATTTGGTACAGCTATGCATGCTGCGCTAGAAACAGCTTTTAGGTATGTGCAAAAAGATTCCGCACTGCCAGAGTTGGCTGTTATCCAAGCAAGTTTCGAGGCTGCACTCAAAAAAGAATTATTGACTAAACCAGATTTTGAGCGATGGCTAGCCAAAGGAAACGAATCACTAGCAACGTATTTTGATCAGGTCAAGATTGAGGGAATTCAACCATTTGTGCTGGAACGATCATTTGGCCATGGAAGAAGTAGTACTGTTCTTGATGACATCGTCTTGTCAGGAAGAATTGATAGAATTGACTGGCTGGATACAGATGCAGGCACGGTCAAAGTGATTGATTATAAAACTGGTTCGGCGAAATCTGCAGCTTTTGTGGAAGGGGCAGTGGCGTCTATGGAACTGTCGGAGCGCGAGCGTGCCTTGCCAGAACCAATTCGTGGTCCGTACAAACGCCAACTACTCTTTTACAAATTACTGACAGAACTTGATACCACTTTCAAACCAACCGTTACTCACGGCGTGTTTGAGTTTGTTGAACCGAATGCATCGGGCAAAATTGTGACTCGACTTTTTGAACTCAAACAGGAAGATGTGGAGTTGCTCAAAGAGTTAATCCGTGAGGTTATGAGCGAAATTCGCAGCTTAGCATTTATTTCCAAATAGCGGTCACTTCAACATAAAAATTATTTCCAAGCTTTAAATAAGGTATAGAGTGCTTCGAGCTGCAGTGGTGCTGATACGCCGATCCAGCGTGGATACCACAAAACAAAGCAGATAAAAATGAGGCCAGCTACTACAAGTGCTAGCTTGTTTGATTTTCGCATCAACCAATAACTTACAATAATACTCAACAATGGAATTGCGGGTAAGTAATGGTAATAGAACATGATTCGAGGTGAGAATTGCCACGGCAGCCACAAACAAAAATAAACGCAGGTTAGCCAAATCAAATTTGATTTATTTTTTTCTTTTGAAGTCACCATCCATAAGAGAGTTATGTAGATTGCAGCTACTCCAAAAAGATGTAAGGCAGGATTTCCAAAAGCATAAATATTTGCTGGAGTTTTGCCGACTTCGTAGGTTACGTTATACCAAATTGGTCGAGTATTAAAAAACCATTGCCAAGGTCTGGATTGATAGGTGTGTGTTGCAGTGAGCGTTGTTTGATAGCGCCAAATTTGATTATGCAGCTCTTTGAAATGCGCCCAGTCTTTGCCTTGCAAGAAGGCTTGGCCATAACTTGCAACATAGATACAGGCCGGGATAGCTAAGAGCAGCATACCTTTGATGGCTAGTACTACGATTTTTTGACCAAGCGAAACTTCATCATTCCTAAATTTTGGCTTAAGATTTTTTTCTGAAAAATACGCATTCAAAAATAGTACAATCTCAGATAATCCCAACGCTCCAATTACAAATACTGCCGACCATTTGCTGGCAACAGATACTCCAGCCAAAAAGCAGACAGCCAAAAACCATTGCCAAGTTTTTTTCTTTAGAAAAATTCTATACACCAGCAACGTGGCAAGAATAAAAAAGGTGACATGCACATCATTCATGGCGATGCGTGATTGCACCAAAAGTAATCCGTCTAAACTGACCAAAAAAGCAGCCAGTAAACCAATTTTTTTACTGAACAGTTCCTTGCCTAACAGATAGGTAAGCCACACCACACCAACTCCCATCACAGCCGAACCGACTCTCCAACCAAAACTGTTAAATCCAAAAATCAGCACACCAATGGCTTGAATATACTTGGCTACCGGCGGATGGAGCCAATCAATCATGACGCCGCGCTCAATTTCAGGATGCCACCATTCAAATGCCCATGGATTATTTTGCGCCACAAATTTTACGGTAATTGCATGGTAGACCTCATCAAAATAATAGGTTTTAGGAAGTTCGAGGAGATAAAAGCGAGTAATAACGGCAAAACCCAGTAAAAGAATAAGCAAAATTGGCGATTTTGCGAATCGGGCAGATCGTAGAAATTCTAACAATTGATTAAGAAAAGACATAAATCACAATGATAACGCTCATCCCAAAAAGAAATACCGTACCTAACAAGGTTTTATCACGAATCAAAACTACTTCTGGTGATTCTCCTTTGTTATCTTCATACACGAGCTGCATGTACTTCATGACACCAAAAATAACGAATGGAACGGTGAGCATGAGCAATTTTTGCGTGTGGAGTGTTTTTGGCAAAAGGGTATACAGTTCACCCAAACGTGCGTCGGGCCGCACAAACTCATTTTGGAATGAAAAGAGTGCGTAACTCAACCAAGTTGCATTCGCAAACATGCCAGTGTATTGATCAAGCAATCGTTGTGAATAATGTTTGAGGGTTTTTCTTGTCACGCCGCCAGTAGTTCCTTCTAAAAGGGTTCGTTCACTTTGGCGTTTTCCTACAGCTAAGAAGAGTGATGCAGATATCACAGTTAATAAAAACCAAACGCTCATGTGGAGATTGACCACCAAGGCACCGGCGTAGACACGAATCAAGAATCCAGTTGCTATCGAAACTACGTCTAAAATTGCAATATTTTTACTCCAATTCACATACACAAGTTGCAGGATTAAGTATGCGGCCACCATTGCTTTGAAGAAAAATGGCATCCAGAGCGAAAGAATGAAAACTGCAATCAAAAGAAATACAGCAGCGGCGAGCGCGACTGAAACTGGTAAATCACCAGAAGTAATTTGTCTTTTTTTCTTGAATGGATGATTTCTATCAGCATGTCGGTCAACAATGTCATTGATGATATAAATGCTGGAAGTGAGCAAACAAAAAATCGCAAATGCAAAGGTTACGGTTAGAAAATAAGGTGGAGCGTCGATTGGATCATAAAATAGAAACCCGGAAAACAGCAACGAGG
>CAZOZK010000045.1:0-8569 GCA_964584245.1 uncultured Pseudomonadales bacterium
AGCTGGATCTAAGGTTGGGTTCGCCACTGCATTCATGACAGAATCATCGGCTGGATCAATAACTGGATTTGTATCGTTTGTAGTCGTAGGATTAGTAGTGGTGGTATCATCAGTAAAGAACATAGCTTAACCTTACACTATTTGGTGCATCCTTGACAAGGATATCCGCAAAAGCCAGCCACCACTCAGACCTTCTCTCACACTTTACCGCGCATCCTCAAAACCACTGCTTTTTGTTTTTCTTTGAGTTTTCTGACCTGACGAACTGCACGATCCGTGGCATCTACAATTGCATCATACATATCAACCGCTTTTCTGCTCACAAACACATCCTTGCCCGCCAACTTGACGTGATATTTCACGATTGTTGCGGTTGGGTCGTTGGTTTTTCGCTTGCCAACTTGCTCGAGATACACGGTAATCTGGGATATTTTTCCCGAAAACTTGGCAATTTTTGCTGCCTGTCGTTGCACAAAATCATACAACGCTTGAGTTACAGGAATTGATTTTGCCTGCACTAGTACTGTCATACCCGCTCCTTTCGGTAGTTGATACGTAAAAATCCACAGTAAATAATTGTAAAAACGAAAAACGATAAAAAACAAAATCTATTGATTGAAAAAAACTCGATTTCTGGTGTATCACCTTCATGAGTAGCTACATACTAGCAAAAATGAAGCACTATTTCAATCCCTACAACTTCCTTCTACCCTCAAGTGCCCTCGAGAGTGTGACGCCGTCGGTGTACTCAATGTCGGCGCCAATCGGCAAACCGTGGCCAATTCGCGTAATCTGGATCGAATCTGCACTCCTGCCCCCGCGGTGAATCAAATCACGAATGTACAAAGCCGTTGCCTCGCCCTCCATAGTTGGATTGGTCGCAATAATCAGCTCTTCCACCCCATCAAGCCTTTGAGTCAAATCCTGCACATACAACTGATCTGGACCAATGTTGTTGAGCGGTGAAATCACCCCATGCAACACATGGTAGTAGCCCTTAAATGTGCCGGAGCGCTCAATCGCAAAGACGTCGAGCGGCTGCTCAACCACACACAACATACTCGCATCTCGAGAAGAATCATCACACAATTGGCACGGATCCTGATCCGAAACATTATGACATTTTGAGCAGAGCACTGTTTCCTGCTTGAGGGCAATTAATCGATTTGCAAAATCAGCAAGTTCTGCCTCTGGATTATGCAGGAGATAAAATACCAGGCGTTGCGCAGATTTTGGCCCGACTCCAGGCAAGCGTTCAAATTTTTCGATGAGACGAGCAATGGCTTTGGGTAGTACAGACATAATGAAATTCTTTGGTGGATTCTTTTTGCAATCCTCTAGTATTGCTCAGTCTACAACCCTAATGCCTTTTGTACTTGCTCCCATATATCTTTTGCCACTTTTTCGGTGTCCTTGTTGGCATCTACAATCACCCAACGTTTTCGGTCATTCTTCTTAGCAAGTTGCAAAAATGACGCATTTACCTTTTCGTGAAAGTCTTGCGCTTCAAGATCAAGGCGGTCCATTTTATCTGTTGCAGCTCTTCGTTGCAAGCCAGTTTTCACCTTTACATCAAGTAAAATAGTTAAATTTGGATACGTATTTTTTGTAGAGATATCGTTCAATTGCTCAATCAAATCTAACCCGAATCCCCGAACCATGCCTTGGTATACCACACTACTATCTCGCGATCTATCCATAAGCACCACTTTGCCCGCGGCCAAAGATGGCAAGACTAATTCGCGATAAATTTGCGCTCGAGCCGCCTGGAACAGCAGCACTTCGGTGGTAAATGCCATGCCGACATTTTTGGTTGAAAGCAGCACTTCGCGAATTTGCTCGCTAATCATGGTCCCACCAGGCTCGCGCAGCACCAGCACATCTTTGCCTGCTTGAGTAAGCCTCTCCCGAAGCTGGACTATTTGTGTGGTTTTACCCCCGCCTTCACCACCCTCGAAGGTGATGAGGAAGCCGGAGTGAGTTGTGTCTTGAGATTCCTTAGCCGATGCGCTAGTAGATACGCTGCTTGCTGCACCTGCTGCTGTTTTTTTTGGTTTTTGTTTTGATGTCATATAGCAACTTATACACTATTTGTTTGGGGATGCGCAAATTATTGCAGTCGGTAGACGCCGTTAAGCTTTTCATCTGTTTTAGGAATATGGAGATTATTGACTCGTGCTACAAGATTCTCAAGAGTGTCATTATCCCAATCATCCGCAATTGAGGCAATAGCACTGCGATCCTGTGCTGTAAGAGTTCCTCCTACTTTATCTCTCATTGCGCGCATTATTTTTTCTAACTTAGTGTATTTTTCCGTCAGCTTAACCCTGTTAAGTATCCTACCGTTTTCATATACAGAATAAAATTCTGGGGATCTATTTGCTAAAACTTTACGAATTGTCTTTTCCATAACCAACTCAGCATTAGCACTCAAACCAGGGAAATGACGAATCATTGAAACAAATAATCTGTATACTTCTTGTCTAGTACGTTCTTGTGCATGAGCATGCCCTTTACTTGCATCCACTTCTCCAATAGTTTGGGTCAAAACGTCCAAGAAATCCGACCTTTTTGCCACACCGTTAGCATGCCCATCAACGTGCAATATTTCATCACTCAAACCTGCAGCTATAATGTAGGACATAAAAAAGACCATAATATCCATAGCTTCATCGAGCATTTTCTCCAGAGAGAAAAGCATGCCCACAACGTTCATGCTTTCTGCCAACTCAGCTATCTCTGCCAAAGCAAACGGGATTAAACTTTCGATACGCTCAACATCTATAAAGCCAAGCAATGAAGCCTCTTGCTTAATTGTATATACTTTTTTAAGTAGTGATGGGAGTTCTGTATTTCCTAAATATGGCACGTTGATTTTTGTACCACTTTTACATTCCCATTTGCAACCACACAAACTGCATCAAAACACAAGATATTGTGTTTTGGTCATCAACCTATCACAACATCTAGTTCTTTAATATGCTCAGGAAAATGCTGATCGATCCAACAAAAACAACCAAAATTGTACACAAAATAGCGAAATTTTTGCCAAAAAAAACACCAAAAAAAATCACTTCTTCAAATACTCCAAAACAATGGTTTGGCTCGACAACTGGTGCACTTTTTGCAAATCTAAATGGACCATGCCATCTGCGCCACCAGCATTCAGCGCTTCATCACATAGCTTTACTCCCGCGCCAAATATGACAGGCTCAACAGTCAAAAAAAGTCGATCCACAACTCCAGCCGCAAGATACTGGCGATACACAGACGAACCACCGGCGACCAAGACATGTTGGTAGCCTTCATTTTGGAGCTGAGCTAAGACTTGCTGCGGCTTCGCATCAGTCGCATCAACAGTAATTACCTCTGGACTTGGATTTACAAACTCGGCTGGTTTTCGGGTCAAAATCACAAAATGCTTGCCCTTGGGATATCGAGTAAAAGTCCCAAACGTCTTGGAGCCCATAATCACCGCATCACTCTCTTTAAGTTTGCTGATGTAAAACGCCTTGTCCTCGGGGCTGGTCCAATCAAAAGACCGGTCAAGCTCGGTGCGAGCAATATAGCCATCGATTGTTTGAGCAGCGATTAAAGTAACTTCCATATGACCTTGATAGTACACTGACTTGGGGAAATTTACAAATGGGTTCAGCTCTTTTAGTAATCGTAAATTAGATACTCAACTCTTTTTCACCTTCAGCATACGTATGAATCAGAGCACCCAGTAATGTTTGATACGGGATTTGCTTCAACTTTGCTTTGGCCTTCAGCTTGATGAGATCGAGTTGATTAACTCGTATCGTAATCGGTTTAGAAGTATTTAAATAACTATAACGAGCGGCGGCCTCTTTTAACATCAATTTTGTCTCATTAATTTGAGGATTAACTTCATATTTTTTTGCTTCAAATGCTGTTTCTAGTGCTTGCTCTTCTTCATCTAGAATAAGAGTAGCAAATGGATCATTTTTTGGTTGTTTTTTCATGTCTTTTCCTTTCCAAATATATTTTTGTGAATACTCTACTTGGATATACCGTCTTTAAAAAAATTTCTCTTTTCTGTTCATTGATGACATACGGCACTGCATACGCATATTGGCCAATCTGTACAATGTACACTTTCTGATTGGCTCGCTGGTTATTCGGATGAGCGATATCTGCTAATAACTTTCCTTTTTCTAATGCCATCAAAATATCTTCAAAACAAACTCCCCTAGTAACTTTTAGTAGCTGATTCTTTTCTTCATTGAATGTGATACTAAAATCCATACACAAATTATATCATATGTACATGTTTTGTACATACATATTTTTTCGAAAAAAATACTGGCAGAACTAAATAAATATATATGTAATAATCAATCTCAACATGCCTGAACAAAGCACTCATTTCACTCCTGAAGAAACTATTAATAATGGTTTGGGAGTTTTAATCCATGAAAAAACCCTGTTTCACGGTTCTAGTGTAAAGGGAATTTCGACATTCAACAGTGCAGAAGAAGCAACAGTTGGGAATGGCCTTTACCTGACTTCCAAGCCTGAAGATGCCAGAGGATATGCAAGGAGAAGATCAAAAATTAGCGGGGAGCCAATTCTATATGAGTCCCAAATTAAAAATATGAGATTTCTTGATTTAAGAAAAGAAAGTAACGTCGCAGAAATCTTGAAAGGCTTTCTTGAAAAATTGAAGATTATAGCTAAGAAACCAAATTTAAAATGGTATTACCTGGCATCACTAAATGGGGCTATTGAAAAAATAGAAAAAAATGAAATAGATCATATGAATCTTCGCGAAGTTACATCAGCTCATGGTGGACTTTTTAGTGAGTACGTACAATCACTCGGCTATGATGGACTTATTGCTTTAGAAGGTGGAGAAGGTGAAGATATTGGCAACCACGATAGTTACCTGATTTTTGATCCACAGAAAGTTACTATAACTACTAGCCAAGCTATTTCATAAAAAGTTTTTGATTTTTGTAACCTTGTACCTATTCATTTTGGCAAGAAAATATTATCTGGGTCTTCTACTTCCCCGTACTCCCAAATCCCCCTCTATCTTTTTCCTCGAGCTTTTCAACTTCCACAACCTGGGCAGAAACTAACGGCATGAGTATCATCTGGACAATGCGGTCGCCGCGTTCAATGGTAACCGGCTGACTGGAAAAATTGAATAATGCTGCGCGGTACTCGTCCCCATCTCCACAATAATCTGGATCGCCAATGCCAACACCATTTGCCAAATTGACACCCTTTTTTTGCAACGAACTGCGCGCGGCCAGCAAAATCCAATATCCAGCAGGGGGTTTGAGCGCCGCATTGAGCGGCACAAGCCCAACCTCACCAGGCAAAATCGTGGTGGTTTCACGGGCGTACAAGTCATACCCCACCGACTGCGCGGTCGCCTTTTGCGGCAGAGGCAGCTGAGTATCAAATCGCTTGATGGTCAGCGTAAGTGCGTTGGTGGATGTTTTGGCGGCTGATTTCATGTTGGGCCTAGTATGGGGTTCGTTGCTTGAATTTGCAAGAATTGACTGCTACAGTGTTTCTATGTATTTATCCGACATCGACATCTTAGACGCTCTCAAGACTGGTGATATCATCATTAAAGATTTTGATGAAGCTCGCCTGCAACCCGCCAGTTATGACGTGCTGCTTGGCTTTGAGTTCATGGTTTTTAAGCGACACAAATATCCGTATATTGATCCAAAACAGCCATCTCAAGATCTGATGAAAAAAGTGACGCTGACCTCGCCGGACGATTTTTTTATTTTGCATCCCCAGGAATTTGCCTTGGCCGTGACTCATGATTATTTTGGCGTAAACAATAAATACTGCGTAAATATTATGGGAAAAAGTAGTTTAGCCCGACTAGGCCTAATTATTCATACCACTGCTGGTTTTGTGGATCCAGGAAATCAGCTCAACGCGACCCTCGAGCTTTTCAACACCAATGACATGCCAATTAAGTTGTATCCTCTCATGAAAATTGCCCAAATTGCATTTTGTAAACTGCAGACTCCTTCACAAAAAGTCTATGGGGATGCGTCGCTTGGCAGTAAATACTTCAAAAATACCTCGGTAGAGGCCAGTAAAATGCACCAAAATTTTAAATAATTGTGCGAAACATAGGTTTTGATTATGCAACAATACATCAACCTCCTCAAACAAGTCCTCAAACATGGATCCGATCGAATTGATCGCACACAAATTGGTACGCGTGCGCTGTTTGGATTGCAGGCAAAATACAATCTGCAGGATGGATTTCCTGCGGTAACCACCAAAAAATTGGCGTTCAAACAAGTCAAAGCTGAATTGCTTTGGTTTTTGACTGGATCTCGAGACAATAATGAACTAAATGCACTTGGTTGTCATATCTGGGATGAAAATGCGAATGCGCCCTACTGGAAACCAAAAGCTGAGTTTGAAGGCGACCTAGGCAGAGTCTACGGAGTGCAGTGGCGATCTTGGCAAAAGCCAGATGGTTCCACACTTGACCAACTCAAAGAAGTGATTGAACGAATCAAGACAAATCCTGCTGATCGTCGCCTGATCGTCACAGCCTGGAACCCCGGCGAAATTGATCAAATGGCCCTCCCCCCTTGCCACATTTTTTTTCAATTTTTTGTTGATATAGACACGCAAGAACTGTCTTTGCAAATGTACCAACGCAGCAATGATTTATTTTTGGGCGTGCCGTTTAATATTGCGTCCTACGCTTTGCTGCTCGCTATGGTTGCGCAAGTCACCAACCTCAAACCTAAGGAATTTATTCATGTCATGGGTGACACCCATATTTATTTGAACCATCTTGAACAAGTAAAAGAGCAAATCAAACGAAAGCCGCTGCCGTTGCCAACACTGTGGCTAAATCCAGAGGTTAAAGATATTGATGGATTCACCATGGATGACATTAAACTCGTGGACTACCAGTCGCATCCCCCAATTAAAGCGCAGATGGCGGTATGAAAGTCTTGAAACTGTGTATTTTATTTACAAATTTCATTCAAAAATAATTCTAAATTTTTTTGGGCTAAAATGATTGCTGGAACCTTTTCTGTTTGAGTGGCCAACTCATCGTCTTCAACTTGTTGATTTGTAAATAATGCATCAAAAAGCATTCCAACTTGTGTAAAAAGTTCGCTTCCTGGTTCTTTTAGCTCAAACTTAAGCTCTTGATCTAGCTCTTCAAATTGTTGCATAAAAAGAAGCAGGTTTTTTAGTCTCACATATTTTGCAATTTGTTCCTGAGGTGCTTTAGCAGCTACTGGAAAACCTTGGGCCTCAAGAGTAGTACTTGCAGCCAATAACTCAGAAATCATTGATTCTAATCTGAGTATTGCCGCTTTTCTTGTTTCTGGATTTGCAAAAGGAGAATACCTATCATTTTTTGATTCTTCATCTATATTGCCGAATAAATATAAAAGTAATTTTGCAAATTCGTCATCTATACTACTAATATTAATAATCTCCTGATAATCTGGCACCATCAGCGCTGTAGCTGCTGATTGGATAATAGTAATTTCCTCTTTATGTCTCCATAAATCGGTAATAATTTTATGGAGTTCTGATATATCCCCAGAAATAAACACTTTACATTCGTGTCCAATTGACGTTATCGTACTCGCAATAGTAGCCAGAAATATACGTAGTTTCTCTAATTGGGCTGGTTCAAGATTTAAATCTCTAACACTTTTTATTATTGCTGCAAGAGAGGTCTTAAGTTCTGGTGAATTGATAGAAACATCAACATTTTGGATAACTAGTGCTGCTTTCTCGGTCCATCTAGCTTCACCTTTTTGTGCTTCTTCTAGTGCCAAGACTAAAATCGACATATACTCTGAAAAGCCTTTCAATTTTTCGAATGAAACATGAAATGACGTAACAGAATCTATGTCTTTTGGTAAAACAAGTAGATACTTTCTCAGCTGAGAACTCACTCTATTGTGCAACGTGATTGTTTCTATGTGACGTATTAAACTGTGAACGTATTCATTATGTGCTGTAGCAAAAATCAGGTATTCATCAAAAATTGGCACCAGTATGGCTCTGTACATTGATCCTTTCACTAGTGCAATGCTGCCAAATAGATTGATTAATTCAGAATATAGAAATGCAAAATTTTTAAACGCACTTAAATTGATATTTCCCCTCGTTTTTTTAGTATCCACAGTAGTTAATAGAGCAAAATATTTTGCCAACTGTTTAATTGCAGTACTCATGTTTTCGCCATCTGCTTGAGTTTCTACAATCTTATAGAAGGAAATACTTTTATCAATAATTTCTGGTAATTCAGGTGAAATTTGTTCTTCAGTCTTTTTTCTGCCTTCAATCAAATGATTTTTAAATTCAATAACAATTGCTGCTCGTATTTCATTAATGATACTGTTTAAGCTTTGTAATTCAGAAGAATCCACTGATTTAACTTTCTCTACTACTTCCTCAAGTGTATAGGGCTCCTGAATTGAGGATCTTAAAGGCAATTTATGATACTCTGCTAGATATGTTGCAACACCAAGCTCACAGCTCTCGACAAACCACTCCATGTAGAATTCGGCATCCAATTTTC
>CAZOZK010000046.1:0-8437 GCA_964584245.1 uncultured Pseudomonadales bacterium
TGGAAATTAAAAAATACTTAATAAAAAAACAAATAACAAAAAATTATTGAGTAAAATACAAATAGAAATCAGAAAGAGAAGTTGGAAAAAAATCGAGAGAATATGCAAGAATAACCAGGTTAAAATGAAAAAGAGGAGAGACAAAAATATTATTGGTAAAAAAGATGAAACCAGGGAAGAGGGGAAAGAAATGATATAGTTTGATACAGTGATAAAAGTGTGAATAACTTTGCTCGGAAGAGAATGCAAAAATAAATTATAGGATGTTTATTCAGGCAAAAGCGGTAGATTTTCATTGTTTTAGCCTGGAATCCCCAGTGTAGTGCTCACTACGCTGTGCAGAATATATGGTGTGAAAAGCGTGAAAAGTAAATAACCCGAATGGGTATATATTGTCTTCTTTAGTAAAAGAGAGCCGGAAATGCCATATCTGGTGGGATGCTTAAAGTGAGAAAAGAGTGCCATGTATGTGTGAAATAGTGCCATAACAATATTCTTATGTGCTTTTTAGGTGATAGAGGGTGCTGCATCCTCTTTTCAGAGGTGGATGTTATATGCTGAAAGGTGGTGTTATTATGTCGCACAATATAACTTTTGCGACGCAATGCATAGAAACCAGGGGTTTTTGATCTGTTTACCTATATATGCCATTTTGGTCTTTTTGGCGTTTTTGATCACATTTTGTTGTACATTTAGTGTTTTTTTTATTATTTTTTATTTCTTTTTTGCACAATAATAGTGGTGTATTTTTGAATTCATGAGGTTGTCAAAAGTAGCTCTAACTCTCCCCCCGTCTCCCCCGTTTTTTTTACTAGATTGGCAGCCCGAGCATATTTTTTAGTAGCAGTGGACTACTAAAAGAGTAGTAGCTACACGCACCAATTTTTTATCATTTTTTTATTAAAATAGTGCTTTCTACATATAAAATATACATACCTATTCATAGTGTCTAATTTGCGAGGGTATAAGTGTGGGCAGTAGTAATAAAAAGCCGTTTTTGAGGCTCTGAGTGGAGGGTTACTCGGTGATCGAGTGAAGTTCAATTTTTATCATAAATACAGTGGCTGTATCAAGAGACTAGGTTAAAAAGCATTGATACATCAATCTTTCACTCGAAAAATCAAAATTAGCAGTCAAAACGAGACTCTGCTAATATATATTTGATGTATAAATCTATTTTTGGAAACTGTGTAGTATTCAAATTATAAATTTTGAATAAAAATGAGTGGTCTTAAGTGTGTCAAAATGCGTATAAACTAGTGCAATTTGAATACTTATATTTTATACTTTTTTCACCAATACGCAAACGCATAAATGTGATACGGTTATACTATGACAGCACCAAAAAATTTGGATATCGCGGTGATTGATTTTCTTGAACACTTAGAAGTTGAACGCAACCTTAGTCAGCTCACATTACGCAATTACGGGCACTATTTGCGTCGTTTTTGTACGTGGCTCAAGGACACCCAAGGTATGTCTGACATCACTGCGGTCGATTTAGATGTTATAAGAAAATATCGCGTGTATTTAGCTCGACTACAAGATGAACAGGGTAATACGCTATCAAAAAGTACACAAAGTTATCATATTATTGCATTTCGTTCGTGGATGAAGTGGTTTATTAAGAACGATGTTGCGGTAATTGCGCCGGAAAAAATAGATTTACCCAAGAAAGAGTCACTTTCTATGAAGTTTTTGACTCTGGAGCAGATAGAACGCCTCTTGAATCAACCAGTTTTATCAAAGCAGGGGGGACTGAGAGATAAGGCCCTACTCGAGGTGCTCTTCTCTACTGGCCTGCGTGTCAGCGAGTTAGTTTCGCTGAATCGTGATCAAGTGAATACTCAACGCAAAGAATTTGGAGTTATTGGAAAAGGCCGCCGACCTCGAGTAGTCTTCCTTTCTGACCGTGCCTGTGAGTGGGTCGATCGCTGGCTAGACTCGAGGGAAGACAACTGGAGGCCCGTTTTCGTGCGTTTTAGCGGAGCCAAGCCCGATCCCCTTGCAGACGGCGAGGATATGAGGTTGACCACAAGAAGTGTTCAACGTTTGGTGGATTCGTATTGTCGAAAGGCTCGATTGCCTATAAAAATTAGTCCACACGGTATCCGCCATAGTTTTGCAACAGATTTGCTATTTAATGGCGCGGGTCTGCGCGAGGTCCAAGAAATGCTCGGCCACAAAAATATTGCCACTACGCAAATTTATACCCACGTTACCCAACCTCAGTTACAAAAAGTTCATAACAAGTTTCATTCAAAGGTTGATTGACGCGACTCAAGTGGACTTGGATGAACGGATTTTTCTGATAGCTTTCGATTTCTTTTGATCGATTAAGAATTAGTCCAGCTGCGAGTGCATGCCATTAGCAGTCTGCTCTATTGACTGCTAAAATTAGATTGTGCAATGAAAGATTGATATATCAAGCAAAAATCAACTTTGCAATCTCAAGTAAATTAAGAAATTTCCCAATGACAAAAGATTTAATTTTAATTACATCTTCGATATTCAATATTCCAGCTGATCTCTTAACTTTCAAAGTATTGCGTAGATTAAAATAATCTAGCCCTGCTTGTATACCACCTTCAACATTTGATAAGGATGAGCTGTTTGTGTTTATGAATACTTTTTTCCCCTTTACTCTCAAAAAGTTTAAAAATTTCTGGAATTCCTGATCTAAGATAAAAAATTGATTTGCAAATAATTCTTCAAGTGCCTCATCAGTAAGTTCAATAACTCTTTGCAGTGTTGCATACTCATCTGGCAATAAATTACCAATAGTATATTTAGCTAGCAATGAATTAATAGAATGTTGGTTATTAAACCTAACAAGGTCTGCTAGTTTACTATGATCTTCATCACTAAGTAAGCTATTAATTGCTTTAAGTGTTTTATCGTCACAAATTTCATACTCAATTAATGCAGTGATTCTAGGATTATTTGGCTCATTGCTAATCAACCCCCGAATTTTTAGATCAATTTGTTCAACAATTTCTCTAGGATTCGATTCTTGGTCAAAGAAATGGTTAATTTGTTCAAACATTGCTCTATATTGTATCATTTCGCTCTGGTTAGCTCGTAATTTACCACTTCTCTCCCCCATTTTTACTGAATGTCCAAAAAAATACAAAAAATTGGTATGATACAATAAGTTTTTGCTTGGGCTCATAGCTCAGTTGGCTAGAGCGCTTGTATGGCATACAAGAGGTCAGGGGTTCGAATCCCCTTGAGTCCACATTGGTAAGAAACCCAATAACATATGTTTAATAAACTGTATGCCTTGTGTTTGTTAGTCAACGATTATGAGAAATCGCTTGCTTTTTATAGAGATAAGCTTGGGCTTACAATAAACTCTCAAGATACCAAGTATACAGATTTTAAGTTGGGTGATGTACTATTTGCTATCTTTCAAAAAGATGAAGCAACTACGATTTTTCCCAAAGGCCACATGAATTCCGGCGGTGGTGCAGTAATCGCATTTCCTGTTGCAAATATTGCAGAAGCGATAGAAGAACTAAAAAATAAAGGGATTGAAATTTTTGCTGGACCTAAAACTATGCCTTGGGGGCAAACGGTTGCCTACTTTAAAGATCCTGATAACAATATCCTAGAAATTACAGACTAATTTGCAGGCTGTATCAACCTATTTTTTTCTCTATCCACCTACTTTTCCTCAACAAAGCTATCGATCGCTGCGACAGCAGCTGTGTCCCCATTCCCATCTTTGAGGGTGAGGGCAACGGCGACGACGCGGTCTTCGCTCTTGAGACGCATCAAGATGACGCCTTGAGTTGGACGAGTCAAAACTGGGATTGAGCCAGCAGAGACAGGCAACTTAATCGCTTGGCCACTTTGGGTGGTGATGATGACTTCGTCGTGCTCGTGCGTAATCAGGCGTGCGCCAGCGATTAGGCCGGTCTTTTTGGTGATACTAGCCACCTTGACGCCAAGTCCCGCACGTTTCTGCAGTGGATATTCATCTAAGTTGGTGCGTTTACCCAAGCCGTTTTCTGTCACTACAAGCAGTTGATGGAAGAACTTTTTTCGCGCATCTTCTGGTTTTTCCAGTGATTTCGAAAAGACTTCAGCTCCAACTACAAAGTCAGTTTTGCTGAGCGTAATTCCTTTGACACCTTTGGTATCGCGGTTAGAATCCTTGACTTCGTCTTCACCAAACTTGATGGATTTTCCGTCGTGGGTGATGATCATGATAAAGTCCGAGCCACTAGTGAGGCGACCGGCCATGAGTTCATCGCCATCGTTGAGGGTGATGGCAATAATGCCATTTTGGCGGATGTTGTCGTACAATTTGACTGCAGTTTTCTTGACTAAGCCATTTTTGGTGACCAAGGCAATATATTTGTCTTTATCTGCGACTTCATCAACAATAAGCATGGTCTGGACCACTTCTTCTGGCTTGAGGTTGAGGAGATTGACTATTGCAGTGCCCTTTGCCTGGCGTGAAGATTCTGGAATTTCGTAGGCGCGTAGCTTAAAGACTCGACCTTGGTTGGTGAAGAACAAGAGCGTGTTGTGGGTCGTTGCCGAGAGCATTGATTTAACGGTGTCCTCTTCTTTGACTTTCATGCCGATACTGCCTTTGCCGCCACGAGATTGTGAGCGGAATGCACTTGGGCTAATTCGCTTGATGTATCCAGTTTCTGTCAGGACCACCATGGTAGCTTCGTCAGCGACCAAATCTTCTTCTGAAAATTCACCAGCTTTGCCTTTGACCAACTTGGTTCGGCGTTTGTCGCCGTACAACTCGATGAGTTCTTCGGTTTCAGTTACGATTACGCCTAGCAATTTGTTTGGATCCTTGAGCAAGTTCAACAATGCATCAATAGTTACTTTAATTTCTTTGTACTCGTCCTCAATTTTTTGACGCTCAAGAGCAGCCAAGCGTTTGAGTTGCATTTCGAGAATAGCTGATGCTTGGACCTCAGAAAGGCCAAATTTTTCCATAAGGCGGGTTCGAGCGGTATCTGTATCTGGTGAGCGGCGGATTGTCTCGATAACATCATCAAGATTATTGAGCGCAATCAGTAAGCCTTCTAAAATATGGGCTCGATCTCGAGATTGGCCAAGCTCAAATTGGGATCGTTTGGTGATGACAATTTGGCGGTGAGCAATAAACTCTTTGAGAATTTGCTTAATATTCATGAGCTGTGGAATGCCTTCACTGTTGAGGGCAACCATGTTCATTGGGAAACTCGTCTGGAGCTCGGTGTACTTGAAAAGCTTGTTGAGAACCACTTTTGGACGCGCGTCGCGTTTGAGGTCGACGGTGATCTGGAGTCCAGTGCGGTCGGAGTCGTCATTTAAATCACGAATGCCCATGATTTTTTTGTCACGGACCAATTGGGCAATTTTGACCAATAATCGAGCTTTGTTGACTTGGTATGGAAGCTCGGTGACGATAATCTGGAAGCCTTTTTTGCCTTCGACAATTTCTGCCTTGGCTCGAATGACTACTCTCCCCTTCCCTGTCTGGTATCCTTCTTTAATGGCTTTGGCATCATACATAATAGCCGCGGTTGGGAAATCTGGGCCAATGATGTACTCGGTGATTTCATCAATAGTGATATCGGTGCTGAACACACCAGCCAAGTTTTCTGGTTTGGTGCCCAGGGCGATATCAATGCGAGTGGTCAGGGTTGGATCGATTTGACTTGCAGCTTGTGTGCTGTCAGAAGTTCCTTTGGTTTTTTTGCTCAATTTTTTGGATGCGAGCGCTTGATCACCTTCAACTTTGGCGGTTACAGCCGCTAAATCAGCCAGTGCTTCTTCTGGAAGTGTGGCTTTTCCTGCTTTGATAGTGGCAATAATTGCCTTACAGACCTCGGTCAAGTTGTGTGGTGGAATTTTTGTAGCCATACCCACAGCAATACCTTCGGATCCCATCAAGAGCAAGTTAGGCAATTTGGCTGGCAAAACGGTTGGCTCTTGCATAGAACCATCGAAGTTGTCGACAAATGGAACGGTATTTTTGTTGATGTCAGAGAGTAATTCTTGAGTAATTTTGGCTAAACGAGCCTCAGTGTAACGCATAGCAGCTGGGCTATCGCCGTCGATAGAACCAAAGTTTCCTTGGCCATCAACCAAAAGATAGCGCATACTAAAATCTTGAGCTAACCTGACCATGGCACCGTAAACTGGCGCGTCACCATGTGGGTGGTAGCGTCCGAGCACATCTCCAACGATACGAGCGGATTTTTTGTAGGCACTGGTATGGTGAATTCCGGCCGAGTGCATAGAAAACAAGATACGGCGGTGAACTGGTTTGAGACCATCACGCACATCTGGTAGCGCACGAGACACGATAACACTCATGGCGTAGTCGAGGTAGGATTGCTCCATTTCATCTATGATCGAGACGTGTTGCATTTTGCCAAAGCGAGTTGGTTCAATTTGGCCCATTTGGTAGACCTGTTCGGTTCCATCTGCAGCAGCATCAGCAGATCCACTGCCATCAACTGAATCTGGAGTTTCGATTTCTCTGGATTCAAGCTCGCCAGTTCCCTGGTCTGCTCCATTTTCGAACTCATCTTCGTCTGGACTTTCGTCAATAAGGGTGTCGTTTTCGAGTTCTGATTCTGGTTTGTTGTTTTCGTCGATCATATGTTGTTTTCTTTTATGCTTAGTCAGCTTTTATGCTTTTAAAGCCTGTTCAATTGCTGGCGCAATTTCTTTTTTACGTGACATTTTTTGACCAATATCAAGAATACCATCTTGCACGGTGCCGCCAAATGCCTTTTGGGCTACTTGGGCTTCGGCGTCTCCTAAAATGAGTATTTTTGTGTTGACTTTAAGAATGTCGGTAATGGCTACAAATAGTAATGAAACTTGGAGTTCTGCCTTAACAGCGGCCATTGCCTTGAGTAAATCTGCTTTTTTCTGCGTCAAAATATAGTCTTGTTCGACGGTTTCGAGCTGGTCGATCATGGTTTTTTGACCAAAATCAAAGACTTTGTAGTCATTTTTGACAATTTCTTCGTCGGTGAGTGCACTCACGTTTGATTTTGCTTTAAAAATCTCGAGTGTGAAGGCGTCTACATCAGTGATGCCAGCAATTTGAGTCAATTCTTGACCGTAGTCGATGTCTTTTGGCGTGGTGGTGGCTGATTTGTAGCCAACGGTGTCTGACAAAATTGCTGCCAACATCAGGGATGCCAAGGTTTTATCTGGGACCACTTGCTCTTGTTTCATGAGGTGATACACGACTGTGGTGGATGATCCCCATGGCTTGAAAGTCAGGAAAATTGGGTTGCTAAAGTTGAGATTAACTTTGTGATGATCAACGATTTCGGCAATCACGTTTTCCATTTCTGGAGTATCGAGGCCCTCGAGGCGTTGTGAAGCTTCGTTGTGGTCGACAAGCACGACTTTATCGTCTGCTTGGATATCAGAAATTAAGATGATTCTTGGGACGGTCACGCCAAATTTGTCAAAAAGGAAGGTTGTTTCTGGATTAAGTGGACCGGTGATGACAGCTTCGACTTGAGTGTCTTTGTATCCAAAACAATCAGCTTTTGAGTAGAGATACGCCAATGCCATAGGAGCGACAACTGCATCGGTATCAGGTTTGAGGTGGCCAAGTACGTATGTTTTTGACATGTGTGTCCTTTCTTTTTGTTCTGTTTGTTCGTGCGTTTTAAATATCAAGATCTGCCATTTTGGCGCGACTTTGAATAAATTTTTTGCGTGGCATAACGTCGTCGCCCATGAGCGTGCTAAAGACGGTGTCGGCTTTGGCGGCATCCATGATTGAGACTTTTTTGAGCATACGATGCTCTGGATTCATAGTTGTTTCCCAGAGTTGCTCAGGATTCATTTCTCCAAGACCTTTGTAGCGTTGAATTGCGATTTTGGCTGCAGGGTTCTCGGCTTTGATTTTGTTGACGAGTTCTTCTCGAGCTCGATCATCGTACACATACTCCTCCTTTTTACCTGAGGTAATTTTGAAAAGTGGAGGGACGGCAATGTAGAGGTAGCCATTCTCGACTAATTTTGGCAGATGACGGAAGAAAAAAGTCAACCCAAGGGTAGTGATATGTTCTCCATCGACGTCAGCATCGTTCATGAGAATGACGCGGTGATAGCGAAGTTTGTCCACGTTGAAAGTTTCGTTGATGCCAGCGCCGAGTGCGATGACGAGGTTTTTGAGCTCTTCAAAAGCAATGACTTTATCGAGGCGGGCGCGTTCTGTGTTGAGGATTTTGCCGCGGAGTGGAAAGATGGCTTGGAACTTGCGATCGCGGCCTTGTTTTGCACTTCCACCTGCGGAGTCTCCTTCGACGATGTAGATTTCGGATTCTGCGGGGATGCGACTTTGGCAGTCGGCGAGCTTTCCTGGGAGGGATGCGCCTTCCAGTGCTCCTTTGCGGATGACTGCGTCTTTGGCGGCGCGCGCCGCGAGGCGCGCGCGCGCTGC
>CAZOZK010000047.1:0-8334 GCA_964584245.1 uncultured Pseudomonadales bacterium
ATACATGGCTCATTTACCGGATTTACCCATGGTTTTCCACTTGATTATTTTGTGCCAAAATTACGAGCAGCCGGCGTCCTCCTCTAGATTGAACTGGTTGTAGATTGAGCTAGTGTGTTACACTAAAAATATGGGAATACATTACTTCAAAAAACCCAAAAAAGTTGTTAAATCTAAACAGCAATTCCATGATGAAGTAATTGCGCAGGCCGAGGAAATTCATACCCGGTGGCTCACGAAACGCCCACTAAAAACACTGCCCAAAATTACAGCATATCCCACTACTGAGATACAAGCTGGTGCTTTTAAAATACAATTCCCTGGTTTTTACAAAATGTCTGAAGTGCTACAGAATTCGGATTGGCACAATGACACGGCCATGGATCACACCATTCACTCGCTCAAAAAAACCCGCACCATGATTAAGAGGATCTCAACACTTGAGCCCAAACTACATGAAGTTATTTCCAAGTATTTCGCAGAAGAAATGTGGGGTGAAACCAGACGCAATTGGTTTGATTGGCTCAAGCTGTTTCATGACTGTGGCAAGCTCGCCACCTATTTTATAGTCAGAGGCCAAACTCAATTTGTGACCCACGAGCTGGCGGGCACACAATTGCTCAAAAAATGGTTGACTGCGGTTGAAATTCCTCCTCAAGCTGAAATGTATTTACTCAATATGATTAGTGCCCACAGCACTATCCATAACTTGATGGATGATCCTGAACTGACGCACAAGGGTGTGTTAATTCATGCCCGCAAATACTTTTCCAATTATGAAGTGTTGGAGTTGCTGCTCCTTACAACTGCAGATTTATTTGCTTCTCAACTCAAGAAGAATAAACCCAAAGAATACAAACGCAGGATGAAGCTCTGTGAAAATGCCTTACCTGAGTTGATAGAAACAATAATCCAAGAAAAATTAGCTGAACTCGCGGAACAAGCATGGCAAATGAAAGAAGCGCATATGGCAGCTGTAGAAGAGGAAGAAAGAAAAAAGTACAACAACTCACTTACTGGAAGAATCAAATCGCTATTGGAATCTGGAATAACTAATAAAGTATTTCCAGGAGCTAGCGTCGTGGTTATCAAAGCTGATGAGCCCATTACCTACGTTTCTAGTGGTTTTTTTCATTATGGGAGTACAGACCGAAAACCGGTTACTGAAACAAGCATTTTTGACATTGCATCTGTGACAAAATCACTGGTTACGGCTACATTGGCGCTGCAATATATACAGGATGGCGTTATTTCTATCGACTCGCCCATCACAGTCTGGGAGTCTGATTCTCACCAGCTTACTTTTCGCCACCTGCTTACACATACCGCATCTTTTGCTGGAGCTTTTTCTGATTTGAAAGACAGCTCAGCACAAGAAATCCTTGCCAGTATGCACACAAAAAAAATGAAAAAAAACCCTGGAACATCTTACGCATATGTAAACACAACAAGCGTTCTCTTGGGCTTAGAGCTAGAAAAAATTGGTGGCGCTTCACTTGATTCACTTGCAAAACAACACATTTTTGAAAAAGCAGGCATGCACGACACATTTTACGGCAAGGTGCCAGAACAGCACTTGAGCCGTGTTACAGCAACTGAAAGAGATAGTTGGCGAATGAAAACAATTCGTGGCGAGGTGCATGATGAAGGCAGCTGGAAATTACTCACTAACACCACAGAAGATGGTCAGCCAGCTCCTCTCTTTTCTGGTGCAGCGGGAGTATTCACAACGGCAAAAGACATCAGCTCGTATATGTATGCATTTCTGAACCAAGAAATTATCTCAGGTGATACGTTTACAGAATTATCTCAAGACCAACGAACGTATGTGGCCGAAAACCATACCACCCAAATCGGGCTTGGCTGGGAACTAGCTCAACCACACTGGATGGGCACACGAGCCACTGCAGCACATTTCATTGGCAAAACTGGCTTTACCGGTTGCTGCATGATTATGAACCCGGCCCAACGCATCGGCATTGCCCTACTCAGCAATCATACTTACCCAAAACGACCGGCAAACCGTGACGCAATTAATGCATTCCGCTCCGCCTTATTTGATGTTATACTCGAGAATATATCCTAACTATACATGGGAACCCCCTTTCTTATGCAAGATACACTGGACCTCCAAAAATCAACATCAACAAACCAAGTCATCCCTGGCTGCAATTATTTTGAGATTATCCACAAGTACATTGCCCCTGATAGTTTTACGTATAGTATCTACCTGCCACATGTCGTTATGGTGACACACAAGGCATTGCAAATTGCTCGAGGCATGAGTCTGAGTGCCCAAAGCCTGCGATTTATTGAGGAGGCTGCTATGCTCCACGACATCGGCGTAATCAAAGTGAACAGTCCTAAACTTGGTACCACTGGAGATCTACCTTACATTTGTCATGGTAACCAAGGCCGCATTATTCTCGAGGCAGAAGGCCTCCCACAACACGCGCTCGTTGCCGAACGACATACCGGTGTGGGCATTTCTAAACAACAAATTATTGAGCGAAATCTCCCAATCCCACAGCGTGACATGCTCGCCGAATCCATCGAAGAAAAAATAATCTCCTACGCCGATCTGTTTTATAGCAAACGTGCCGCACAACTGTGGATCGACGAATCACCCGCTGAAATCGAAGCCGAACTCGCTCAGTTTGGCGCCGACCAGGTAGCCGTATTCCGCGAATGGCACGCACAGTTCGGAAAATACGCAGCATAAGTCTACCTCACCAATCTGCCCACAGCTGATATAATAGGAAATTATTGCAAACCAGGAAGCGTCGCATAGTGGCTATTGCACAAGGTTGCTAACCTTGACCGGATTTCCGGTTCATGGGTTCGAATCCCATCGCTTCCGCCAATAAAAAAGAAGCCTTTAGGCTTCTTTTTTATTGGTTGAATGGCTATGGATTTTTATCCTGCCGGCAAGTGCCGCAGCGAAGTGAAGGCACCTGCCTAATGCACGCGAAGCGGGCCATCGCTTCCCCAACTTACATACTTAAATAATTTGAAAGTGTAATGATTACCACACCAAATATCATTACAGAGATAGGTAACAATCTATCTTTAATTTTCTCCTTAAAAAGGAAACCAGCTAAAAGAGTTGAATAAATAGCGGTTGTATTATCAGAAGCATCAGCAAATGCTACAAAAGTATACGTCACTGCTAACATGAACAAAAATATTTTGACTCCATCGATTAGACCTAATGGTAAAAACTGTTTGAATTTTGCAAAGCTCAACAAATTTATAACATTTTTCTTATGCTTAATGATTAAAAGTAAAGTAAAGAAGATTAGTAAGCCGGAAGCTGCAGAAAGTGTGAAGAAAGAAGTGCTGCTATTATTAATGCCTGCTTTATTGACAGAATAAATAATTCCATACAGAAACGCTGATAATAAAATTAACCGTGCCGCTAAATCTGAAAATAATAGTCTAAGAGGTAAAAGTGGATGTTTGAAACGATCTTTTTGAGGAAGATTCAAAAGGTATGTTCCACACATTATGATAAAAATTCCTAATATTCCTAGAGCACCTGGCATTTCTTTATTAATAATTGATGATGAAATAAGCGAAAAAACTACTGAGAAAGTTGACAACGGTATAACAAGTGAGACGTCACCATTTTTAAGTGCATAAAAATATAAAGATAACGCAAAAGCATCTAGAAAAAGTCTAATTCCCAAAAACAAATAAAAATTCTGTCCAAGAACTGGAATACCGTTCACAACAACTGCAGGTATCAAAAAAAACAATGATAAAAAAATCGTGTACCAAATAACAACAAATGGCTCTTCTTGTTTTACCAATTTCTTGTTTAAAATGTTTTGAGTTGCTTGAAGTATAGCAGAACCTTGAGCAAACAGTATACCTATCATAAGTTCGCTGATTATCTCATCTTTTAATAAACAGACAAAGAGCTATTAGATATTTCACTCATGCTAAAATACCTTAAATGAGAAAACTAGAAACTTTTACTCATGGAGATAAGGCACTCCGTACAGAATTCATCGAAACCACTAACGTGGCCCCAGGAGTTGTGTGTGATGTGTACTATCATCCAGAAACACAAGAAAGAGACTTAGGAATAATTTACATTGAAGCGGGAAAGAAAACGCCACTACAGAAAGTGCTAAGTGGTGATGAAACAATTGAAGGTTATATTTCTGGTAAAGGAAAACTACTTATACTTAAACCTAGTGGTGAAAAATTAGAATTTGAAGTTGGACCTGACAATGAAGGATTCTCACACACCATTGAAGTTGGAGACATCATGCAATGGCAAGCAATAGAAAATCTGGTTGTTTTCGAAATTTGCTTTCCACCATATTGGGAAGGAAGATTTAAGAATTTAGATGAAAATGAAGTTGATTTCTAAAGCCCACTCAATTAATGCTAAAATCACTTATGTGGAAAATCCTCAACACCAAAAAAATCTTTGAACACCCAAGAATCACCCTGCTTGAAGACGACATTGAACTCCCCGACGGATCACACACTCAATACCTAAAATTCCTCAACAAAGGTGATGGCTCAGACATCATCGCAATTAATCAGGAAAATAAAATCCTCCTACAAAAAGAATATAATCACCCCGTTGGCATTGAGCTCTGGCAATTTCCCGGTGGATTTATCGACCAAGGAGAAACACACGAACAAGCCGCGCTGCGCGAACTACAAGAAGAAAGTGGCTATACCGCTGATGAAATTACCTACATCGGCTATCACCATATTTATCGAAGAAGAATCTCCGAAATATCACATGTGCACATTGCAAAAAACCTACGATTTTTAGGCGAAAATCGTGAAGCATCGGAGACCGGTATGACGCATGAATGGTTTACTGAAGATGAGATCGATACCATGATCCAAGAAGGAGTAATCACCGCTGGTGACACCCTCGCAATTTGGATGTTATATAAAGCACATCAAAAAAACACGACTCTTGTTTAAACTTAGGATCGTTTGGTAATGGTAAAGCCAGTTGAAGTATCTGAGATAACATACCCTGCAGAAAGAATTTGCTGCCTCAACTCATCAGCAGCTGCCCAATTTTTTTCACGTTTTTTTTCAGCCCTAGCTTCTGCCATGGCATAGATATGCTCAGGAATCTCAAATGATTCTTCCTTTTGCTCAAATTCCAATAAGTCGATGGCTAAAATAGTATCAATAGCTTTTACAAGCCGATACTTTTCTCGTGAGGTCACTAATTTTTCATCTTCTTCAAGAATAGTCCAGAGGATAGAAAGGACAACTGGAGTATTTAGACCTGAGGCTAAAGCTGCTATAAACTGCATTTCAAGCTCTTGGGCTCTAGTACTTAGTGCTTGTTCCATATCAGGAATATCAGTGCTAACTGATTTTCTAACCTTTTTACGTAAACTTTCATACTCGCGTTGTACGTTTTGCAAAGATTCCTCACTGACTTCAAGTGGGCTATTATATTTAGCTTTAAGGTACATAAGTCTCAAAGCTAATGGGTCAATTTTCTGTTCTTTTAACGATTCGATTGTAATGACATTACCTAAACTCTTACTCATTTTTGTTGGGCGCATGACCCCATGTTCATCTGGTGTTAATAAATTAACATGTCCAGAATGCATCCAGTGTTTTACAAACGGAGCCTGTCCCGTTGCAGCTTCTGATTGGGCGATTTCATTTGGATGATGTGTCTGTTGCAGATCAACACCACCTGTATGCACATCAAATTGTGGGCCAAGATATTTCATTGCCATGGCTGAGCACTCAATATGCCATCCAGGGAAACCCAGTCCCCAAGGTGATGTCCATTCCATATCTCTTTTTTCATTCTCACGTGAAAATTTCCATAATGCAAAATCAGTTGAATTTCTTTTTTCACCCATTTCAACTCGAGAGCCTGCTTTTAGGTGTTCAAAATCAAGATCAGATAATGTACCATAATCATCAAGCTTACTAGTGTCAAAGTAAATTCCGTCGTTAGTGCGGTATGTAAAACCTTTTTGTTCAAGTGTTGAAACAAGTTCAATTTGTTCTTTTATATGATCAGTGGCTTTACATAAAACATCAGGCATTAGAATATTAAGTGCAACTAAATCTGCAAGCCATCGTTGTGTATAGATACCAGCCACTTCCCATGCAGTTTTATTTTCAGCAACTGCTTGCTTCATCAACTTATCTTCGCCATCATCACCATCAGAGACTAAGTGGCCAACATCAGTGATATTTATTACATGTTTTACATCATAGCCTGCTAAAAGTAGAGTTCTCCTAAGAGTATCCGCAAAAACGTTTGCTCTATGGTTACCGATGTGGGCATCTTTATATACAGTAGGCCCACAAGAATACATGCCAACTACACCATCTGGAGAAATTGGTTGAAAATGTTCATCTACCCGTGTCATTGAGTTTTTAAGAACTAAGTTTTTTCTTAATAATTCTTGAGCACCTTGAGAAATATTTTCTTTTAGATTCATACTGTAGTCCTATTTTTTACAACCGAATATATTGTAACTTGTTCAAAGTATATTGCGATGTGAAGAAAATATCAATAATTAACCTAATCAGGCTAGGATGAAGTTCTTTAGAAAGACATTATTATTGGTTTGTTTGCTTCATGATCTAAGTGCCAATCCAAGACAGTCTGACCAGAAATATTTTCGAGACGTGGATCGTTCTCTGTATAGCACGCGCCACAATGTTCTCCATTAGCACCATAGGTCAACATTCTTTTTGCCCAAGCTCCACCACCTCCAGTCCAAATAAGATTAGCTTGATGGTCAAAGACTATCATGTCATTTTCTATAAAGAATTTTGGATTATCAGTTACAAACGGAGAGCCCTCGGCAATCTGCATAGATTGAATATCTGGCAAATAAATATGTAAGCAAGAGGTTTCTCCAAATAGTATTTTTTTTGCGTATTCAGATACATCTTCTGGACTTGCATCTCTCAGTTGATTAATTGGTATAAACTCTGACGATTCAGCCTTCCTACTTCCAGATATAGCGTGAATTGCTAAAGGTGGAATAATGGCTACATTACCGCTGGTGTAAAACTGTCTATCTGTTTGTACAAGTGGAAAAACCTGCTCTTTAGATGCAGTTTTCCAAGTTGTGTTAATGTGTGCATTTTCTCTTTTTGCAGAATTCCCAAGAGGTCGAGCAAAAGCAATATTTTGTCCATGTGTGTGGAATTGTGTAATCTCCCCAGCTAAAAAAGTGGTTTGTGTAATGAAGCAAGGAAAATCTGGGTGAAATCCTGGCACTTTTGAGAGCAATATTCGTCCATAGGACTGCTTAGGAAAAGTAGGTAGAACCGTCCAAGGCCAAGCCAAATTATTTGTTCTGCGATCTCCTGCTATGTTTGCTGCCTGTGCTATTGCTTCTAAGTTGGTTCCGCCATGTTCAAGTGTAAACCTAAGCTCCCTTGAAATATCGTTTGCTAGATCAGTAATATGTGACTGGTCAAATGGACTTTTTTCTTGGAGGTTATTGTGAATTTTACGGGCTCTAGCTGTCATACTATTAAATAGTCTTGCCACTGCCAGCTCGCCATTTCTGTTATTTGATTTTCTATTAATTTGCCACTCACTGTACAAAAGTTGAGCACTTTGTTGTATTTGACTCAATCTCAACATTGCTTCATGTGGGATAGATACTTCTGACAGTAATGCATTTAAATCAAAACCAAAATCAAGCATAGTTGCACTTATAACTGCTGCTGCTGCTTGTATTTCTTTTGGTGCAAAATTAACTTTTTGATCTAACTCGTCGGAGTGAATTACAGTAAGATTAGGAGCACAATTTCGCTCAGTATTTCTATAGTCTTTGTCTGCAAATAGATAACTTTCTTTGAATCTATTTTGAGACATAATTTTCTTTACTCTAGTAGTTGTGTTGGTGTCTCTACCTTTATTTTTATGGATTATTGTATTTATTTGGCTATCTGTCAAGCTTTATTAAAAAATTGTGCAAATAATTTTCAGTTGATTTTTTTGATTAATATAGACCTCTTTGATGATCAATTGTTAAATTGTTAATAAGTAGTGAGTAGCAAAAATCTTAATTTACTTATCGTTGATTTCTTCAAGATCTAATGATATATTTAAAAACATAATGAAAAAATCTTATATTTTTATTGCAGGATTAATTATTTTTATCATTGGAACTCTGTTTTTTTTCAGTTTCAAACAAAGTCAAAAAAGTGACACAACTTCCCAAATAGAAATTAAGCACAATCTCAGAGTTGGTTGGCAAATTCCATGGGCAACTCAAGGACAGCTAGCTCAAGTTTTAAAACAAACTGATATTTTAAATCAAAATGGTATTGCAGCTGCGTTTAAAGGATTTA